>JADJXL010000003.1:0-300000 GCA_016715885.1 Polyangiaceae bacterium | reverse complement strand
AGCGTGCTCTTGCCATTCTCACGGCCGAGGGGGGAGTTTGTTCGGACGGACCCGTATTGCGGGAAGACGTCGGCTCGGCTGCTTCGGCGGCCGCGACGTACAAGCAATCGTTTCTGCGGGCGCCTTACATGCAGAGCGCGCTCGTTTCCTTGGGCGTCGTCGCAGATACGTTCGAAACGGCGTGCTCCTGGGATCGTTTTGAATCGCTGGATGCCGCCGTGCGGGGCGAAGTCCTCGCGGCGATGCAAAAAGAATGCGGAGGCGGCGTCATTGGACGGCGTTTTACGCATGTGTATCCGGACGGTCCGGCACCGTATTATACATTTTTGGCGCCGGCCAAGCAGGGGCACGAGCTCGAGCAATGGCGCGTCATCAAGGATGCCGCAAGTCGAGCCATTCTTGCAAGCGGCGGGACGATTACCCATCATCACGCCGTGGGTCGCACCCATCGCCCCTACTATCACGCCGAGCGACCCGATGTATTCGCTGCTGCATTGTCCGCGGCCAAACGAGCCGTGGATCCGCATGGAATCATGAATCCCGGCGTGATTTTGAGCTCCGACGAACGCTGATGAAGCAATCGTTTGGCACGGCAATCGCAATGCACCGGACGGAGCACTTTTCGGTGAAACCATTTTCTCGTGCATCTTCGATTCGAATGCTACACATCGACCCTCGAGGGGGTCACGATGTATTCTCATTCGAACACGGTTTCTCTATCGAATAAGGTCGTTCGGGGCATTGCCACCGCATTGCTCCTGTCAGGCGGCCTCTTCCATTCCGCGGACGCTCGTGCAATCGAGCCACGGACGATTCCGCTCGAATCCGACATTCTCGAATCCGCCCCGCCAGAAGAAAGAAGCCCCGAACAGGTCATCGAAGGAGGCGTTGCGGCAACCATGCTCTTCGCGACGCTCGGCCTGGGAGCCGGCATCGTTGCGACCGCGATCGATGCCGAAAGCGAACGCAAACGTAATGACGTCTGCCGCAGTTGCGCTGGTGGATTCAATGATCTGCAGCAAGACATGGCCATGGTGGCAAACGTTTCGTTATTGAGCTTCGTGGCTGCCGGACTCATCGGCGCGGCGACGACCGTGTATGCGGCGACGATCCAGGACGCGCCACCAAAGCCGTCCAAAACGAAGAGCCCCGTGCATATTCGAGCGAGCAGCGGTGGCTTCGTCATTGCATTTTGAACGTTTGCCGGGCGGGCGAGCAAGGGAGGGGTTGTCATGGAGAAAAAACGTATTGCATTGCCGTGGATTTGGCTTGGCATGTGCACCATCGCCGGAAGCGCATGCGTCATCGAAGGAGAATGGCTGCCAGACCTTCCTCCGCCGGGTAGCATCATGGGGGCGGCAACACGTGCGCCCATCTGCGGCGACGGCATTCGCGACATCACCGAAGCTTGCGATGATTCCAATGTCCAATCCGGTGATGGTTGCGACCAAACCTGCAGGGTCGAACAGTGTTTCGTGTGCTCCGACGATGTCGCCGCCGGCCGTAGCATCTGCGGTCCAGCTTGTAATGAGCTTGCTGGGCAATACTGCTATGCAGGGGCGTGCGTGAGCTGCGTGGACGGCATCCAAAACGGCGCAGAAACCGATGTCGATTGCGGTGGCGGATGCGGACCTTGCGACATCAGCAAAAGGTGCACGGGTACCAACGACTGCTCGTCGGGCTTCTGTTCCGGCGGCCTCTGCTGCAACGAAGCCTGCGATGGAATGTGCATTCGGTGCGATTTACCGGACAGCGCCGGCATTTGTGCATTCGTTCCCGAGAGCGAAACCCACGAAGACGAGCTTTTCGTGTGCAATGGTGCGTCGGCGTGCGACGGAAAGGGGGCGTGCAAGAAATTGTCCACCGAAGCATGCAGCGCAGGCATCGAATGTATCAGCGGCAAGTGCTTGAACGGCGCTTGTTTTTGAGGCGCGCAATTCGTCAATCGTGTATCGGAAACGCATCGCGATAATCGCGAATGCACCGCATTTCGGGCATTTCGTGCTGAAACCCCGTTGCTTTGCGGAACGCCGATCCGTCCACGACCACTGGATACTTGATATGGGCCAGCGCGCCAGGCGGCAGCTTTGGCAAGCCAAACCGCCCGAGCATTGCGCGAAAAACCGCTTCCGGAAGCGGCACGGCAGCTCGCCCGGCTCCCTTGACGATCACCGATAGCGGTACGGGCGCTGGTCCCGCGACGTTGTACACGCCTTGCACACGCTTTTCGAGCGCCAAACAGATCGCCGTCGTCACGTCCTCTTCATGCATGAAATGAAAAAGAGGATCAAAGCCGAGCACCATCGGAACGCGCTTGTTTCGTAAGAACGTCGCCAATGTTCCGTGCCCCGTCGGGCCGAGCGTGTACACCATGCGCAGCACGGTCGTCACGAGGTTGGGAATGCGCCAAAGCGCCGTGCACGCATAAAGATCTGCTGCGACGAGGTCCGAAAGTTCGGGAAACGTCGTCACCGCCATCGGCGGATCCTCTTCGACGTGGTAAAGAGGCGAATCCGCGGCGGCACCATAATACGTATGACGTCCAACGAATATCGCGTGCTCGACGCCCCAATCTCGACAATGTTCGAAAACCGCGCGGGTGCCTCCCAAATTGATGCGAAAACGTTCTTCGGTGCGTTCCACCAAATGCGTGACGGTGGCCATATGAATGACCGCTTCGGGGCGCCGTTTGCGAAAAACGTCCTCTGCCGCGCGCTTGCGAATGTCGACGTCGTGCAGCTCGATCCCATCGGGCGCGTTTCTCCACGGCCGGCGATCGATGCCGATGACTTCGTGCCCGTGTTCGAGCAGCCGCTTCGCTACGCGTTGCCCGAGCACGCCTGCAATGCCGGGAATGAGAACCCTCATCGTTGCTCTCCGTTTTTCCCGTCAAACGTGAACGTGGATGATTCTTCGGTGCCGCCGGACCACGAAAGAGCTTTGCGCCGCCGCTGTCTGCCCATTTCGATGAGCCCCGCAATGCGCTGCTTGACCTGTTCGACGTACCCTTCGATGACTTCGTCTTCCTCGGTCCCCGATCCGTCGAACATCATCGGTTCACTGTACGTCAATTCCAAACGTGCCGGAGCTGGTACAGCGAGGCCCCACGGCGTAATGGGCACATACGGCGCCCCAATCAGCCTTCCGAGCGTCACGGAATTGGCAATCGTGGGAATGGCTTCGCCTCCGCCGACGAATCCGAAGGGAATGATTGGCGTCTTGGTTTTCATTGCAAGGCGCATGAAACCCGAACCGAAATGCACGAGCGAATTGCGCTCGGGGTAAAGTTTGGCCGTTCCGCGGGCGCCTTCGGGGAAAATCATGAGCAGTCGTTCGTCCGCCAGAAGATGCTCGGCCGTTTCGACCAGGCCCGTGAGCTGACCGCAGCGTGTCGACCAAAGACCCATGAACGGCGCCCGAGCCATGAACTTTTCCGCCATGCCTTGGGCCAACCGTGGAGGTTCCTTCTCGAAGAAGCATGAGGCAATGACCATGATCCCATCGAGCGCAACGCCGCCCGAGTGGTTGCCCACGAGCATCGCGCGACCTCGGCTGGGAACGTATTCGATCCCTTCGATACCGACCTTGAAGTAATGCCGGTAGAGCACTTGGAGCGCGGTAAAACCCCGAGCAATGTAGTCTTTCGAGGCGCCGTAGGGATCGCAGCCGTAGCTGTTCCAGGGGAGCTCGAGACGATCGACGCGTGCGGCAATTTCCGGATCGATGAAGAGGGACACGACGGTTTCTCCGGACGCAGGGACTTCGCACGATAGACGGAGCCGGAGCGACTTGCAAGGGGGTAGGGGACATAAACGTCGTGAGCGGGGCGCGCCTCCGCCAACGTTCCAATCCAAAGTGTGGCCGTGGTCGAAGGGGGCATTTTTCCGGCGCACGCGGGACCCAAACTCGCCCGCTTCGCGGGCTCAAACAGCGGGACCCCCCACGTGCGCCGGAAAAATGCCCCCTTCGACCTCCTTCAATAAATTTGCAAACAAGTCATCTCGGCGTCCGCACGTCCCCTTGCACGTTCGTGGTCAGATCCCATCCGAGCCACGCGTCATCGAAGGTTGGATCGACAAACCACTTGCGTTTGTCCACGTCGTCCACGATAACCACCCAATCATGATCCCGCAAACCTGGCAATGGCAACATTCGCCCGAATACTTCGGCCCGCGCGCTGTGCACGACGTACGCTTTAGCCGCGATTTTTCCGCGCATTGCTGCCATGTCGAAGATCCGTGCAAAGAGGTGCGCATATTCGATGCAGTTGCCCGATCGACGTGCCGCGCCAAACGCGAATTGCGTGGGGTGCCCCAGACCAAAATGAAGATGATCCCCCGTCAATTTCAGCGAAAGCTGCATCGCATCTTCGACCGTGCGCGGTTTTTCCGCTTCAATCTGAAAACGCACGGCAGCATCGAGCGCCGCGTCGAACCTCGCAAGCGACGGCCCTACGGCATGCGGACCGACGAGACCCACGCGCGCTCGCGTCATGACCACGACAAACACCAAAAGCCCCAACAGGGCCAGAATGCCAAGAACGACGCGGCGGAGCTTACGCAAGGAAACTCCCGTAGGCGAATGATCAGCTCGGATTCGCGGCAGATTTGGTTCTGCGCTCGACCTGAAAGCGCGCGATCGCCGTCAAGATGACCGAGGTCAAAAATCCCATGATCACGGGGCTCAGTGTCGATTGGATGGCATAAACCGTCGGATGGAAGTTCGCTTCTGCGATTTCGCGTTTTTCTCCCGATGCGACCGCAAAATCAATCATTGCCTGGTAAAATCCAGGATTGATGAACTTCGTGAAGAACCACATCGTCGGAGCAGCCAAGGCTCCCGCGACCACCGATATGACCATGCCCGACGTGATACCTTGCCACCATAACACTTGACCCCCTTCGAGCACGTCGCGCCGATGCTTCAGCGCCCGCCACATGAGGTAAATGGGAATGATGGCAAAAAAATTCGTGACGATCGAATGGGATGCAATATGCGTCGTGTGCAATCCCACCTGATACTCGAGCGTGATCCATACGAGCAGCGCAAATGCGACCGCGAGACCATAACGAGCTTCATAAAGATACGACGACATGACGACTCCGAATCATCCTAGCCGCGACGAACCCGACGCGTGACCTGCAACGTGCCTCATCCAACCGTAAGGTGGCAAGAAAAATCCGCTCCGCCCCTAACATCCGATGCACTTCGAATCATGATGTCGGGACTTTACATCCCTTCTCGTGAGGTGTCTGATGAGCTTGCTTGGAGAACAGGAGAAAGTAGCCTATGCGAAGAGTTTTTCCTTCAGGCTTGTGGCTGATTCCCATCTTGGTATGGGGCTGCGGCGGAGGCGGCTCCGCAGTTCCCGGAGGTGGAGGCGGTAGCGGAGGCTCGGGCGGAAGCGGTAGCGGTTCCTCCGATTTCCCGTGTGATGTCAAGGATATCGTCGTCGCGAAGTGCCAGGGCTGCCATTCGGCGCAGCCAATCTACGGCGCGACCATGCCGCTCATGACCCCGGCCGATTTCGCCGCGCCCGCAAAGAGCGACCCCTCGAAAAAGGTCGCCGAGCTCGCAAGCGTGCGCATTCACGATGCGGTAAAACCCATGCCGCCACCTCCCACGGGGCCGCTCGATGCCGGATCGCTCGAAACGCTCGATGCGTGGCTCGCAGCAGGCGCTCCAGCAGGCGACAAGGATTCGTGCAACACGACGAGCAGCAGCTCGGGAAGCAGCAGCAGCGGCGGTTTGCCCCTGTCGTGCACGCCGGATATACAAATTCGAGGCAAGTCCGCTTGGACCATGCCCAAGTCCGTCGGTGATGAGTACGTGTGTGTTGGTGCCGATGTCGTCGTGGCCGAAAAACGGCACATTACCGCCGTCGCGCCCGTCATCGACAACGAAGTGATTGTGCATCACATCCTCCTCTACGAAGTGGATTCGTCGTACAGCTCGACGCCGACGCCTTGCGGCGCAGGCGGTCCAGCCAATGGGCGACTCGTCAGCGTGTGGGCTCCAGGAGGACAAGCGCTCGAATTCCCGCCTGAAGCCGGCATGCCGCTCGAAGGCACCAAGCACTACGTGATGCAAATGCATTACTCGAACTTGATGCAGCTCGACGGACAAACCGATCTCAGCGGATTCGACTTGTGCACCACGACAAACCTGCGGCCCAACGAAGCCGACATCATGGCGTTTGGCACGGTGAACATCAACATTCCGGCGCACGGCGAATCCGACCGTACGTGCGACTTGACCGTGCCGACGTTCGTGCCGCAGATCAACGTGTTCTATTCGATGCCGCACATGCACAAGCTCGGCACGATCATCTCCGGCGAAGTCACCCACGCGGGCGGCGGCATCGTAGAGCTCGCGAATCGGAATCCGTGGAGTTTCGATGATCAGTATTGGGACAAGGTACAGACGACCATCGGCCCCAACGACAAAGTGCGAGTGCGGTGCGCTTGGCAAAATCCCACGGCGCAAAGCGTGGGATTCGGCGAACAGACCGAGGACGAAATGTGCTACATGTTCGTCGCGTATTACCCGCGCATCACGCTTCCGATGTGGAATTGGGGTGCGGCTGCCGCGGCGTCTCAATGCGTGAATACGCCCTGAAGAATCGTCAGGGTAGCGCTCACTTCGATTCGTAAACCTGCCCCGACGGCAATTCCACACAAGACAAGAACCCGCCCTTGCCGCACCGCGTGTCGATTCCGATGACGCTCGGTCCGACCCACACGTCGTCCTTTTCTTCGGGCGTGTAATCCGACAATTCTTCGGGCAAATACTTCGTCGCCGTGTGCCCGAAGATGACCAATTTGCCGCGATATTCACGAACGAAGTCCTTGTCGCGACACCACAAAAGTGCCAGTTTCTTCCGCGTATCGCGCGGGTGTTCGTACCCATCGCGCCCTTTGCTCAGCCCCGCGTGCACATAAATGGCGTGTTCGTCTTCGTAATATAAAAGTAGATCACGCATCCATTCCACGACGTCTGGCGGAAAAAACGTACCCGTCATGAGCGGCTCGAAGTCTTCCTTGGTAAAACCTTCGTCTTCCGCGGGTTGCGGTTTGCCAAGGAACGATCGCAGTGTGGCCAAACAACCATTGGGCTGCGGCAGCGTGAACTCCGGCCAACCTCGTTCGACGACCCGAAGCCAGCCGTCTTCGTGGTTGCCGCGCAAAAGCACGACCTTGGCGCGAGTTTGCCCCGGGAAAGCGCGCAAGAACGCAATGACTTCCGCAGATTTGGGTCCGCGATCAATGTAATCACCAACGAAAACCACCGTGTCGCCCTCGTCGAGCGGCGGTAGGTTCGCCAGTAACTTTTCGAGCGCGTCGAGATCCCCGTGAATGTCACCAACTGCAAAAGTACGTCCAGCCATATCCATCCATGTTAGGGCATCTTCGGCTCTTGTCCAATCATGTGAAACGCAAACGCGATCATGTCGACCGATCGTTCGACACCGCTCTTGATCATGTCCGCGCCTCCGTGACCCGAATGCTTTTCGACCCGCATGAGAATGGGCCGATCGTTCGATTGAGCCGCTTGCAGCGCAGCCGTCATTTTCCACGCATGCATGGGGTGCACGCGGTCATCGGCATCGGCCGAAAGCATCAGAAATGCCGGATACCCAACGCTCGACTTCTTTACATTGTGATACGGCGAATAAGCAAGGAGCGCTCGAAAAATGGATTCGTCGAGCGGTGATCCGTATTCGGCGACCCATGTTTTGCCGTCTCCGAAAAGTGGGTAGCGGATCATGTCGAGCACCGGGACTCCGCAAAGAATGGCACGAAACAATTCGGGCCGCTGAACCGCAACGGCTCCCACGAGCAGGCCGCCATTCGATGCGCCATACGCCACGAGGCGCTCGGGTTTGGTGTATCCTTGTTTGATGAGCCATTCCGCGCCGGCAATGAAATCGTCGAACACGTTTTGCTTGTTCGTCAGCATGCCTGCGCGGTGCCACTCCTCCCCATATTCGGCTCCGCCGCGTAAATTCGGCATCGCAAAGGAACCACCCGCTTCGAGCCATGTATAGAGCAGGGGAGAAAATGTCGGCAATCTGCTGATGTTGAACCCCCCATAACCCGTCATCAACATGGGCGACGATCCGTCGAGCGGTGCGCCCTTGCGACGCGCGACGAACATCGATATTTGCGTCCCGTCCTTCGATGGGTACATGACCTGCTCGACCGCGAATGGAGCCGGATCCACAGGCGCTTTCGATGCATACCACAATTTGCTTTCGCCCGTTTTCATCTTCGTCTCGAAGATCGACATCGGATACGTGAACGACGTAAACGAGTAATATGCCGTGTCTCCGTCTGGCTCACCGAAAATGCCGCTCGTCGAACCAATGTCGGGCAATGCCACATCGCGAATTTTTTTACCGTCGAGCGAATGAACTTGGATGACGTTCGATGCCTTGCGCAAATACGTGAGGGCCAATTGACCACCTACGACGCGCGCATCCTCCAAGACCGCATCCGCCGATTCCGGTACGAGATCCTTCCAATTCGCTTTTTCGGGTTTGGCTGGGTCAATGACCACGAGACGCCCTCGCGGCGAACCCTCCGTCGTCCGCAAGTAAATTCGATTCTCGTGCGCAAATGCGCGCATCGAACCTTCGTACCCTTTCACCAAATCGACCCACCCCGCGCGCTTGTTCTGCTGATCCAAAAACTTGATGCCGCTCACGTCGCCGCCATGAAGCACCATCACGACGAGAAATCGTCCATCTCGCGAAACCTCCAGCTCGAGCTCGGTTTCTGGATCGCCATTTTTCTCGAGGAGCACTTCATCCGATGAAGCAGGTGTTCCTACCGCATGAAACTTGACTTCGGAATGCCCAGGGAGATCGGCAGGCTTGATGTTCGGATCCGTGGGCAAACCAATGTAGTAAAACCCGTCGCTCTTCGGCGTCCACTGCGGATACGCATACTTGCCGCCTTCGATCACGTCTGCTGTCGTGTCTTTGCCCGTTGCCACATTTCGCACGCGAATCGTCCCCGCATCGGCATTGTTCGGATGAACGACATAAGCCACGTACTTGCCGTCACGCGAAGGCTCCCATGCTCCAAGTGACGCGGAACCATCGGCGCTGAGCGACGCCGCATCGATCAAAACGAGCTCCGAGCCAGTGTCGCCGCTGCGAAAATAGAGCGTGGGTTTTTCCTGGGTTGCCAGCTTGCGCATGTAAAACGATCGTCCACCGCGGCGTACGGGCGGCGTCACGAATTCGAGATACGACAGCGCGCGCAGTTGTGCCTCGAGCGCTTCGCGGCCCTTCAGTTTGCCCAGCTCGTCACGCGCCAAATCATCTTGCGCCTTCACCCACGCAGAAACCTCCGGCGACGAACCATCTTCGAGCCATCGATACGGGTCCGCTACGCGCATGCTGAAGAAGATGTCCGACACGTCGTCTTTGCGCGTTGCAGGGTACGAAAGTGCTGGGCGGGCAGGTGACATCGTGGTGACCGGGGACTTCGCAGGCGGTGGAGGCGGCGGTGCAGACGAGCACGAGAGAGCTGCTAGGGTTGGAGCGACAAACCATGCTGCGCGCGAGAGCTTCATCGGGCGCGCATCATGCCCGCACGAGTGTGCATCTGCAACAGGCAGCCGCGCGCGGGTTTACGCGCGAACGTCCGCGACGTGCGCGAGACCTCTTGACGGCAAGCTTCTTCGCGACTGTACTCCGCGCCCATGAAGGGTACGTCGCTCGTTTACAGCTCGCACAATCGCTCCCGTCTCATCCATGATCACTTCATCGTCGAGCGAGCGCTCCGCGGTGAAGACAACAAGCGGATCGTGTTTTTGCCGATGTCGGAAACGCCGCAGAACGGCAACGAGATGGAGCGACAGGAATTCGCTTGGGGGAATTTTCGTTGGTACTTGAGCCAGTTCGAGCGGTTTGGCCTCGAGTACATGCCGTTTTATTGGACGAGCGGTTTGCGAGCGGAAGACGTCGAGGCGCTCTGGCATCAGATGCGCACCGCCGAGGTGCTCATTTTGGGCGGCGGACATAGCGTGACGGGACTTCATCGCTACAAGGATCTCGGCGCGCGATTTTCCGGCGAGCCCGGCAAGTTCGGGCGAATTCTGCATGAACGCAAGGCGCGGGGCCTTCTCACGGTGGGTTTTTCCGCGGGAGCCGATCAGCTTTGCGAGCACATCTTCCGCGCCACGTACGACTCGCACACGGACACCAAAGGGTTTGGCCTCGTGCGAAATACGATGATCACTTTGCATCACGACCCGAGCCGCAACGGCGACATTCACAACTGCGCCGTACGTTTCCGCAATGAACGCGTGTTTGGACTTCCAAACGATTCGGGACTCAACGTCGATTGGGGCATTTTGCCGTCGGGCAACATTTGGCAGGTCTACGAATTCGTCGTCGATCGCACCTGGGACATTCCGAACGAGCAATTCCACATTCGCACACGCCACGGCGGCCTCATCGAGCACTTCGATCCCGAAGGGCGGCATTGGGCATTCGATGCCGGCGATCATCTCGTCCGTATTCAATCGCAGGATGGGCGTTTCGACGAAGGCTGGATCGTCGCGCGCGGCTCGGTGCTGAACTACTGGTCGCGGCAATCGAGTCGTTACAGCAGCATCGGCGAGATTCTGGCGTCGCACTGAGAGGGCTCTTTCTCCCCCTCTCCACCGTGTGGAGAGGGGGTCGGGGGGTGAGGCATTTCCTCTTGACGCGGGCAAACGTTTGTCGTCGAATGCCCCCATGGCACAACCCATCCCTGAAGGTTATCACTCCGTCACCCCCTACCTCGCTCTTGCGGATACCGCCAAAGCCATCGCGTTTTACGAGGCTGCGCTTGGCGCCAAAGAGCTCTACCGGCTTCCCATGCCCAATGGGAGAATCGGACACGCTGAAATCCAGATAGGCAATTCGCGCATCATGATGTCCGACGAGGCGCCCGAATGGGGCAATCGCAGCGCAAAGTCGATGGGAGGCTCGCCCATTGGTCTATGCATTTACACCGACGACGTCGATGCCCTCGCAAAACGGTTTGTCGCAGCAGGCGGAAAGGAAATTCGTCCGCTTGCGAATCAGTTTTACGGGGACCGCAGCGGAATTTTCGAGGACCCGGAAGGGTACAAGTGGACGCTTGCGCAGCACATCGAGGAAGTTTCGCCCGAAGAGATGCAAGCGCGCATGGCGAAAATGGGCGGGTAGCCTATTCCAAATTCCCCTCCGTCGCGACCGTGAAAAACGACCGTGACGGCTTCTTCTTTTCCCTCTCCAAGAAATCGCCCACCTTCGCCAAAACCGTCGCCGTGCGGTGCCCATCCATTTGTTTTGGATGTTTCTTGCCCTGATCAAGATAACACCGCACGAACACTGCATCGTCCGTACGCGGCAAACCTTCGACGTTGCGGATCCACTTCGTCCACACGGGCGGTTCGAGCAAGTATTGTTCGACGTTGGATACGTAAATCGTCGTGACTTTCAAATCGTGTTTTTTCAAATGCGACGCGATCGCCGCAAATGCCTGGTCCCCACCGAAATCACCCACGACGGGGATCACGCGGCCTTCACGCTCCATCGTTTGCACCAGGCGAAATGCAGCGTTCGTTGCCAAAAAGCTTCGTTCGGCACCTTCGGGATCTTTCGCCCCCAAAAGTTCCCTGAGCGTCGGATACTTGCGCCCCGATGATTCTTTGAGCTCAAAACGTAAGTCGAGCTGTTTGTCGAAAAAGACCTGGGCCATCTTCGTGATGGATTGCTTGTCTTTGTCGTCGAGCCGAATCCCCCATTCGTTCGTCATGCGCAAAATGGCTGCATCCACGTTGCTCTTCAGCAATTTCGCATCCGGAGGCATTTTTTCTGCATGCGCTGCCACCGCCGCAAAGTTCGCGTCATCCGAAGGAGCCGTCCCTTCATCGTACGGGCGACCCACGAGAAGCGCGAGGAAATGGGACCTACTGCGAGCTTCCTCGAAGAGATACCGATAATACAAATGCTGCAAGAGATTGTCTCGGCGAATGTCGACGATGATCGCGAGCTTCGGACGCGTCAGTGCCAAGTAGGTAAAATTTTGTTCTGGTCCGACGCCCATGTACACGCCGCCGTCGGGGCGCGCGGAAAGCGCCTTGGCAATTTGAAGGAACGACGTTTCGTTGGAGATCAAATTATCCGAGATGAAGTCGCCTCCCTTCTCGGACAAACTCTGCACGACCTCACCGAATGGACCGAAGCTTGGTGCTGCGGAAGCGCTCGCGGATGGCGATGCGGCCTTGGCAGGAACGACGGAGGCGCTCGGCGTTGCAGACGCGGCTTTGGGCGCAGCGGCGACGCTGCTCGACGCCGGGGGGACTGCGTCGGGCCTCGCGGGGTCGCATGAAGCGAGAAGCGCAGTGAGGAGTGTGGCAACGGTGAAGGTGCGGATGGCGGAGGGTGTGCAGAGGCGCATGGCGGCATGAGTAACGCGGAAGCGGGTGGTCCTCGTCCAGATTTTTTTCGCACGGCACGCTGAGCCTTCGAGCTTGGCAAGAGGGGCCTTGGCGTGGCATGAACGACGCGCACATGAAAAAGCCGCGTAAGCGCCGTTTCTCGATGATTCGAGACTTTCAGGTTGCCGATTTCTTGACTCTTGCAAACGGCTTCGCGGGCATGGGTTCGGTGCTCGCTTCGATGAAGTACGTCGCGACGACCGACGTCACGTTCTTGCAGCTTGCGTTTGCGCTCTTGCCGCTGGCGCTCGTGTGTGACTTCCTCGATGGGCGAGTTGCGCGCGCGCGTCGCGAAGTGTCGATGCTCGGTCAGGAGCTCGATTCGCTTGCGGATTTGGTGTCGTTCGGAGTTGCTCCCGCGGCGCTCGCGTTTGCGCTTGGCATGCGCGGCGGGCTCGATGCCGTGGCGCTCGTGTACTTCGTTGCGTGTGGGATTAGCCGGCTTGCGCGGTACAACGCGACGGCGTCGTCGCTCGCGGATGAAACGGGGAAGGTGGCGTATTTCGAGGGCACGCCGATACCCACGACCTTGGTGCTCGTGCTGCTTTTTGCAGTGCTCGCGGCGATGGGTCGGATCGGACAGGCGCTTCCTTTTGGCGAGGTGCAGGTGGGACCATTCGTCCTTCATCCCATCGTGCTGCTCTATGTGGTGAGCGGCAGCGCGATGATTTCCAAAACGCTTCGCATTCCAAAGCCGTGATCCACGTGAATTCGTTGCAATCACGGAGCGGATGATCAGGGACAAGTTTTTGTAGACGATTGCTCTCGAAAAAAAGTCGCGTGCAAAAGTTTGCCCCTTTGGATGGTCTGCTTGTACCGCTCGGGCATCCCGATGCTCGAAACAGCCATTCGCAAGCTTCCGGCACCCATTGTCGAACCTCTTCCGTCGCATCGTCCCGGGCCCCTCAAGGCTCGAGGGCGAGCGCGTCCCGATATTCGAGAAATCGAACCGGGAAGCGCGCGGCCATTCGTCAAGTGGGTGGGTGGTAAACGACAGCTCATTCACGAGCTCGAACCGCGCATTCCGACGCGTTTCAATACGTACCACGAGCCATTCGTCGGCGGTGGCGCGCTGTTTTTCCACCTCTTGCCGGAACGCGCCATTCTGGCCGACACGAACGAACGCCTCGTGCGGACGTATTTGGGTATCCGAGACGACGTCGAGGCCGTGATCGATTTGCTTTCGTCGTATCCGCATGATCGCGACTTTTTCATGCGTTTGCGGACCATCGACATCGACAGCAAGACGAACGTGGAAGTTGCGGCCTGGTTCATTTACTTGAACCGCACGGGCTTCAATGGCTTGTACCGCGTCAATCGGAGCAACGTGTACAACGTGCCGTTTGGCGATTACAGCAATCCCACGATTTGCGACGCGGATAACCTGCGCAAGTGTGCGATTGCGCTCCGTCACACGGAAATTCACCATGCGTCGTTCGAATCGGTGCTCGATCGGGCGCTGCCTGGGGATTTCGTTTACTTCGATCCGCCGTACGTACCGCTTTCGGCCAGCTCGAGCTTCACGTCGTACACGAAGAACGGGTTTGGCATGCGCGAGCAGGAAAAACTGCGGGACGTTGCGCGTGAATTGAAGGCGCGAGGCGTGCGTGTTCTGCTATCGAATTCGTCGGCACCGGAAGTGTATTCGCTTTATGGGACGGACGGATTCGAGCTTGCAGCGGTGGGCGCGACGCGAGCGATCAACTGCAAAGCGTCTGGTCGCGGTGTGGTGCAAGAGCTGATCATTCGGTGATGGCCTCGAGGAGGATGGCAACGAATGCTCATCCTCCTCGCTTCGGACCTCTACCAACGCGACCATCAAATGCACTCGGGTGGCGCTTCTGGTGTAGTACCGCGATGATCGATGCTTTGCGCTTGTCAAACAACATGAAATAAATCACGTACGGAAATCGATTCAAAAGGGCACGCCGGACATTCTTGTCGATGACAGGAAACTGGAGAGGCATTTCGCGAATTTTCGAGATGGCGTCGCGAACCTCGTCCAAAAATCGCTGTCCGAGACCGTGTTCACGATCCGCGTAGTACCGGGTTGCTTGCCGGACGTCATCCTTTGCGTCGGCTTCAATGACGACGCGAATCATCGACGGTGCGCAAGTTCCGCTCGCAGTTCTGATTCAAACTCCTCCCACGGTTGCCCGCTGTCCGAGTCTGTTTGGAGTTTGGCAAGGCGTTCATCGAGCACCTCCCGGTGCCATGTCGGTACCTCGACTCGATCGCCCTGGGCTGCAATGCGATCCCACAAGAGCTGCACGTAGTCTACCTGTTGATCGACAGGGAGCTCATCAAAGCCGGCCGGCAGTGCTGGGAGAACATACGGCATTTGCCAATGTTACCACGCCGGGCAAACTCGCGCCAGCCTGTAGGAGGGGTTCGCGAAACGTACAGCCGCGAGTTTCCCCATTGCACCATCGTCCGCTCCACGTTAATCCACTCGACGCATGACCGCCCTTCCCGAAGCGTTTGTCGCCGAAGTCGCCCGCACATTTCCGCCCGATTTTCTTTCGATCGATCCTGGCGACTTGACCACGTACGGTCGCGATTGGACGAAAGTCTTCGACCCGCGCCCGTCCGCCATTGCGCTTCCTCGCTCGACGCGAGAAGTGGCGCAACTATTGGCATTGTGCTCGGCGCATCGCGTGCCGGTCGTGCCGTCGGGCGGGCGCACGGGGCTTGCCGCAGGCGCCGTTGCTGCGCGAGGTGAGCTCGTCGTGTCGCTTTCGCGTATGCGTCGCATGGACCCGGTCGACGTGCTGGGAGCGACCGTGCGTGTCGAAGCGGGCGCCGTGACCGAAGAAGTGCATCGGCATGCGGCCGAGCATGGTTTGACCTGGCCCGTAGACTTCGCATCGAAGGGGTCGAGCCAAGTGGGCGGCAACATCGCAACGAATGCGGGAGGCGTGAAGGTCATTCGATATGGTTTGACGCGCCAATGGGTGCTGGGCCTCCGCGTGGTGCTCGCGAGCGGCGAAGTGCTCGATTTGAATGGAGCGCTCGAAAAAAACAACACCGGCATCGATTTGCGTCAGCTCTTCATCGGCAGCGAAGGCATCTTGGGCATCATCACCGAAGCAACATTGAAACTCACGCGTTTGCCCGGACAATTGGACGTGCTTTTGTTTGCCGTGCCGAACCTCGAAGGCGTGTTGTCGCTTTTTCGCGAGGCTCGCAAGGGGCCGTTCGTCATGACCGCATACGAGTTCTTTACGGAACAATGCATGGCGCGTGTGCGCAGGCATCGAAGCGTGCGCGAACCGCTGTCGGCGCCGAGCCCTTATTACGTATTGCTCGAGGTCGAACGCAACGATCGCGACGCGCTGGAAGGCTGGATAGCAGAGCTTTTCGAACGCGAAATCGTGACCGATGGCACGCTCGCGCAACACGCGGGGGAAGCTTCGGCCATTTGGGCCTTGCGCGAAGGCATCAGCGAAAGTTTGAGCGCGACGGGAATGCCACACAAAAATGACATCGCGCTCCCCATTCAGGATCTGGAAGGATTCTGCTCGGAGCTCGAAAGCGTATTTTCGGCGCGTTATCCGGGCTGGGAAATCGCAGTTTTCGGGCACATCGGTGACGGCAACTTGCACGTCAACATCATGAAACCGGACGACCTCGAAAAGGCAGCATTCCTCTCGAAAACGCACGAAGCCGATCACGCCATGTTCGAGCTCGTACGGAAATACCACGGGAGCATTTCGGCCGAGCACGGCATTGGGTTGTTGAAGAAGGATTATTTGACGTATTCGCGATCGGCCGCGGAAATCGAATTGATGCGAACCATCAAGCGGGCTGTGGATCCATTGGGAATCATGAATCCGGGGAAGGTCATTTAGTAAACCACGCGCGTGCGGATGTTCGACGGCAATGCGGCAATGCCTTTGCTCACTTCCGCCGAAACGTCTTGCTCGAGGTCCATGATCAAATAACCAATGGCGCCTTCGGTGGCCAGGTATTGCGTGTCGATGTTGGCATCCAAATCACCTACGATCCGGTTCACGTCGCGAAGAACGCCAGGCACGTTGCGATGGACGTTCAAAATGCGGTGCGTGCCCTTGACCGGCGGAAGCTCGATTTGCGGAAAGTTCACGGCGCCCGTCGTCGCACCCACGCCGGCAAACTTGGCGAGCGCCGAGGCAACCTCACGTCCGATCGCCTCCTGCGCCTCTTCCGTCGATCCGCCGATGTGCGGCGTCAAAAGGACATTCGGTAGCCCCTGCAATTCCGAGCGAAACCCATCCGTGTTCGATTCGGGTTCTTCCGGGTACACGTCGATCGCAGCGCCGGCCAAATGTCCGCTCTTCAGAGCAGCCGCGAGATCCGAAATGACGACGACCGTTCCGCGGCTCGCATTGAGCAAATAACTACCTCGTCGCATTTTGGCAAGTTGCGCTTGCCCAATCATGTTGCGCGTCTCCGGCGTTTCGGGGACGTGCAACGACACGAAGTCAGCTTGTTCGAGCAGCGCTGCGAGCGACGGAATCGACCGGTTGTTGCCCATCGGCAACCGTGGCGCGACGTCGAAATATATGACACGCATTCCGAGCGATTCGGCAAGAACGCCGAGCTGCCGGCCAATGTGACCATAACCGACGATGCCCAGGGTTTTACCGCGAACTTCATAACAGCTCGAAGCGACTTTTTTCCAAACCCCCTTGTGCACTTCGCTCGAACGGTCCCCAAGCTGCCTGGCGAGCAAGATGATCTCCGCAATCATCAGCTCGGCAACGCTGCGCGTGTTGCTGAATGGCGCGTTGAAAACTGGAATCCCGCACGCATTGGCCGCGACCAAGTCCACTTGATTCGTGCCAATGCAAAAACACCCGAGCCCGAGCAGAGACGGGGCGTTTTCGAGCACGCGCTTGGTCACGCGCGTCTTGCTGCGAATGCCCAAAAGCTGCATGCCCTCGAGCGACGCGATGAGCTCGTCCTCCTTCAACGCGCTCGACTTGCGCGTGATCTCGTACGAGCGGCCGTCGCCGTAGGCGTGAAACGTCTCCGTCGCACTGGCATGGATGTTTTCGAGCAGCAAAATTCGGATGTTGGTCGTCGTGAGCGCCGCTTGGTCGGGCTGAGTCATCGTTGTTTCCTCGGTTGCCGCATCCCTTACCCCATGATGAGCGACGGGCCAGAGAGAAAACCGTCAGCCGTGCCATGGGGGCAGAGAAAGTATGGGTGAGTGTGGAATGTTACATTGTTAAGGATGTGCTGACGACACGCAGGATTTGCATGCAGCGGGCAAGCACTGGTAAGAAATGACCATGCAACGTCCTATCGCCTTCCTCTCCGCGGCCGCGCTTCTCGTGGTCTATGCCGCGTGCGCACCCAAGCCGATTCCGTTTCATCAGATGCGTACACCCTCGGGCGACTTCTGCAGCGACATGCCGATTTTCGCCGGCCGAGACCAACCCGAGCGCGAGTTTCACCGGCTCGGTCCAGTCAAGAGCCAGCCTGCTCTGAAGAGTGTTGCGGAGCGGTTGGAATCCCTTCGCAAGGCAGCGTGTGCCGAAGGCGCCGATGCGATTGTCGAAGCATCCGAAGCCGAAGAGCGGCAACCTGATGCGACATACAGCACGATTGCCAGCGGTACTGCGGTCGTGTGGACGCGACGCAGTGACGAGGACGCAAGGCCGCTCGGCTTGGGAGCGGTGTCGGGGAAGAAGGGGGATGATGAAAACAAAGACCCCACGGCTCCCGAAGGTGCGCCGAAAGATCCAGCGCCGATCAATACGGGCGTCGAGGTGAAATCGCCTCCTCCAACGCCATCGGCCACCGCCGAACCGGCTCCTACGACGACGGCAACGAGCGCTCCGGCGACGACCACGAAGACGACGACGAAGACCAAGACCAAGACGAAGTAGTTTTACGCAGCACGTCACATGCGGCGACGACGCGGACGGAAGCGCTCCGTCCGCGTCGCTTTTTGTTTGAGCACAAATCGGTGCGTCATTCCAAACGCGTGACGCGAGCGCGAAGGTTTCTCGAGACGAACCATCGACGTCTCGTCGCGACCACTCGCGCGCTCTGGGCTACTTCTTCGGGGGCGGTGGAGGTGGCGGGGGCGGCGATTTCGGATCGATTGGCTCGGGTGGCGGCAGGACGGTGTTGCCGCTCGGCAAACCGCTGCTCTTGCCACTCGGCAAACCGCTGTCGGACTTGGGCAAGACGTTGCTGCTTCCACTGGGCAAACCGCTTTCGCTCGGAGGAAGTATCGAACCCTTGGGGAAGACGGTCTCGCTGCCACCTAGCGGTGCTGCGGGGCCGAGCGGGGAATCTTTCGGCAAACCCGACGAGCTCGGCGGCAAGATCGAGGGGCCGCCATCGAGCGAACGTGGCTTCAGCTCTCCGAAGCGCGTGATTCGGAACACGACACGGCGGTTTTTCGACGTCATGAACTTGCAGTCGTCCGAGAGCAGTTCGTCTTTTTGATTGCAGGCGCTGTCGTCGTAGATGGGGTTGGAATGACCGTACCCTCGGGCAGTGAGGCGTTCCGGCGCGATCCCCCGGCTGATCATGTACGTTCTGACGCTGTCGACGCGGCGTTGCGACAGGTTGATATTGTACGCATCGCTCGCGCGGATGTCGGTGTGACCTTCGATCTCGAGCTCCGCGATGTCCGGTGAATTTTTGAGCACGCCAACGATCTGATCGAGGATGGGTTTCGATTCGTCCAGGATCGTGTCTTGATCGGTGGCGAAATGCACTGGATCGAGAACCTTGATTTCCTTTTCGGAGCGGTACACGACGGGGCATCCATCACGGGGACCCACGAGGTTCGGGCAATCGTCTTTGCGATCGATGGTGCCGTCGCCGTCGGCATCTTTGTCTGGACAACCGTGGCCTTCCGCTGATCCCGGTTCGTCGGGGCACTTGTCTTTGTCGCCGAGAATGTTGTCCATGTCGGGGTCTTCGCTGTCGAGCATCTTCAAGCGCTTGATGAGCTCTTGCTCGCGCGACCACGACGGCTGCCAAATGATTCCGCCGAATGCGCGAAACACGGGCGCTCCGAATCCGCAATTGGCGCCAAATGCACCGCCGACGGTGAACGTGAAACCGTGGTCCGTTTGGAAGCGGAGAGCAAGCAATGCTTCCGCGGGAACTTGGGACGGACTATCGGGGAATTTGCTGGTGGACACGTGGCCGAATACGCCGCCGAGCACCGACCATCCCCAGCGCTGGACGACGTACATTTCGGCGCCGAGACCGAAATTGGCCATATCGCCGACTTTCGTCCCCGCGAATTGACGATCGGGCCTGAACCACATGCCGGCATTCGCGCTGACGAGCAATCCGAAATTGAAACGATAATCAGCAACGAAACCGAGTCCGCCGGTGACGGCGCCATCGCTGGCAAAGGCATTTTGATCGCCGGTCGGGAGGTTGATGTTTCCCGTCACGGCCATGCCCAGTCCTTCCCGAATGCGGTCTTTCCGATTGAAGTAGGGAATGGCTATTTTCGTGTTGAATCGCAAATCGCCGAGCGCATTGGGCGTGACCGGGCCTTCGCTGCCGAGCAAGCGAAGATTGTCGGACGATTGCCATGCGACGAAAGGCATGGCCATGGTCACGTCGAACCAGTCGAAGAAACCAACGCCGGCGAGAGCCGTGAGTTGGAGGCGCGCACCGACGGCTTTGATCTCTTGGCCCGTCGTAATGGAAGCAATCGCGAGCGGGTCGAGCGAAATATCGGAATAGAAGCCGAAAACGGGGGACTTGTGCCCGATGACCTCGGACTTCTGAACCATGACGAGGTCACGTGGAGCAGCCGATGGCCTGAAGATTTGAGCGTCGAAACGCCCCTCTTCGGACAAAGCCGGCTTCGCTGCGCAAAGCGCCGCGAGCGAAAACAGGAGGGGAAGAGTTCGCTTCACAGTTGGCCTCGACGTGGGGTTTGGGGCGAAGGATGCTTTGGGCAGTCCGAAGCCCCAAATGTTCGAGTTTTGCGGCGACGCAAAAGAGCAAGCGCGGCGGCGGCAAGGACGGCCGAAGCTGGCGCACCGCTGCCATGCCGACCAGGCTGAGCTGCACAAATCGTCGCGAGCGTGCCGCCGCATTCGACGCCGTCCGGCATCGGCCCGAGCGCACACTCTTTGTCCGTCTCGGCTTCGTTCCAGCGGCAATGGTCATTGCCCAAGCAATCGACGTTCGTCTTGCAGCTCGGCCGACACGTTCTCGTTTCCGGATTGCACGTACCACCACACGGACAATGCGCGTCGGCATAACATTCGACGCAGTCCGATCCATTGCAATACGGCGTGAGCGGCCCGCACGTGAGCAAACAGCCGCCGGTTGCGCACGTATTCATCATGAGGTCGCACGTTCCGCCATTGCAATGCGAGTCGTCGGTGCATCGTACGCATTCGGCGGTGGACGCCGTTTGTCCCTTGCAGTACGGCGTGTCTCCACCGCAGGAATCGCAGCGCGTGCCGCAGCGTTTGTCTCGCGTGCACGGCGAACACACGCCGCTCAAGCAGAACGCACCGTCGCCGCAATCCGAATCTTGGCGACATTCGGCGCATGCGGTGCCCACGGGGCCGGGAAGGCAGAACGGGAACCTGGGCCTCTGCTCGCCGTCGATGACGATGGTTTCGAGCGAAAGGCAATTGACGCACGTGTCACCGCAGCAGGTGGGCGTATTGTTTTCAGGCAAGGCGCTCATGCAGCGACCCACGGCCAAATTGCATACGCCGCCCGCGCACTCTGCATCGCTCGTGCATTCGACACAAAGCGGGTCGCCATTCGGCTCGATGGCCGCGCACTTCATCTGCGTCCCGAATTGACCATTGGGACAGCAATTGCACGAAGCCCCGGCACACGAATCCGGTGTCGAACACGGTACGCAATTCTTCCCGTCGCACGCTTCGCCTTTGGGACAATCCGTGTCTTCATTGCATTCGTTGCACGTCTTCGTGATCGGATCGCACGTGAAACCATTCGCGCAGTCTTGGTCCGTTCGACACCCGCCGCATTCGATGTTGCCATTCAAGTTCACGCAAAACGGAGTATCTCCGCCGCATTCCGAGCACGTTGGACCGCAAAGCTTGTTGGTGTCGCAGGGCGCACAAAGAGCGGCATCGTTGCAATAATATCCAGGAATGCAGCCATTGTTTCCCGGCTGGTTCGTGAGCGCTCGGTCGCATTGCTGACACACGTTCAAATCCGGAAACGACGGGTTGCCGCTCAGCGTTTGGAAGAACTCAGTGGGCTTAAAGAGCTCAAACGGTGTCGGTGTTACCTCGCTCAGTTTGACGATGGGCGGTTGGTTCGCCGGTCTTTCGAAATCGACGAAATCACCGACCAGACGGGACATTTCGAGCGCCGCGTGTTCGCCGATTTGAATGTAGAGAATCTCGATCGGATACAAGCCCGCTTTCTGAAACGTTACCGTCTCCGTCACGCGCCAAACGGGAAAACCCACTTCCGCCGGCCGCACCAAGATCGTATACGGTGTCGCATTGGCTCCGTAAAACGTGAGGCTCACGGCATCGTCCGTGTAAAACCCGAAATGAATGGGCTTGTTGACGAGGTCCCCGGTGACGTTGTAATATCCACGCAGGCGCGAACCGAACGCAGTCGTCGTGTCATTGATGAAAAAGTCGCAACCACCTTCGAGGCACGTCGGCAAGACCGAGTTGAGGAAATCGCCGTAACTCTGCTTGAGCCCCGCCGAATTGTTGTTGGACAAATCGAGCAGCGTCCGAACGACCGATTCCACCCGGCTCGCCTTGTGCGCCTCGATGAACGCATTCACCGAACCCACATATGCCGCAGGGTTCAGGAGCCCGAAATCCGCCG
Source organism: Polyangiaceae bacterium (assembly GCA_016715885.1). Classification (NCBI taxonomy): domain Bacteria; kingdom Pseudomonadati; phylum Myxococcota; order Polyangiales; family Polyangiaceae; species Polyangiaceae bacterium. Next base: position 277,707 of record JADJXL010000003.1, on the reverse strand, counting down.
TCGGGCTCATCGAAACGGACGAAGCCATACAAAGCCCCGTGCCCTGCCCAGGAAGCGCGTCACTCACTCCCGCGGGAATGACCACGGGTGCAGCCACTGCCGCCCTCGAAGCCAACGCCAAAGCAGCCACCGACGCAAAGATGATACGATTGTTTGCCATGGCACCGCCAAGACCGCAGCCGTCGCAAAGACACGACGCTCTTTCACCCTACCACGACTACACTCTTTGACGCAAGAAGCCTGTTTCCTCGGCCCCGCCATCACCTTGCTCTACATACCCTTCGTGTTTCGCTATAGCTGAAATTGTTTAGCCATGCGGTATCATTGGCGCGATCCGCATAAAGCGCGAACGCTCGCAACGATACATTCAGAATTGTTTGTGTTGGCAAATTACGCGTACCTGCCAAACCATACGCTTGAAAAATGGGTTGTCAGGGCCGAACCGTGTTCACGACGACTCGTTCGCCCACGCGTCCCACAACGCGAGCGTTCGCGCGTGGACGAACACGTTTTCGATGAAGCTCCGTGCGTAAGCAGAATCGCGAATGCGCGCCGCTCGTTCGAGCAAATCCTCGCGCGCTCGAGAAAGCGTATCCCGAGCTTCGACCTTTCGCCCTGCCGCGTGCAGCGCTTCGGCTCGCGTCAGCATCAGCCAGCTTTCCGCGATGAAGTGTTTCATGCCAAACCGGGCGCCATGCGCGAGCGCCGTGTTCGTCAACTCGACCGCTCGCTCTGCGTTGCCCTTGCCAAGCTCAATCACCGCGCGTCCCGTCGGCACCCAAATGGCGCTCGCAGGAACGTCGGTCATCGCTGGCCCCACCTCGTCCAGGAGCGCTTCTGCCGCTGCAAAGTCGCGGCGCCGCAAATGTGCTTGGAGCACAAAGTATTGCGCGTTGATGACGAGGATGCTGTCGCCTTGCGATTTCGCTTGTTCACAAACCGTTTTGCCGAGCGATACGGCTTCGTCGAGCGCGCCGCGTTCGACATGCAGAGCGACCTGATGACAACCAGCGAGTACAGCGGGCAAACTGCTCGCCGTGGCGCTCCGCATCGCACGCGCAAGCTCGTGCTCGGCCTCGGCGTGAGCACCGAGCAGGACGAGGTCGAAACCAATGTGAGCCCAAAGCAAAGGCAGAAATCGGCGATCGCCCGACACCGTGAAGTGAGCGGCGGCTTCTCGATCCAAGGCGAGCGCAGCAAAAGGATCCCGCTCCGCGACGCGATGCCAATACGCACGTGCGTAGTCGAAACGCCCGGCCACGGATGCATCTCGCGCGAGCGACGGGGTCACCATGTCCCTCATTCGCTGCAAAAAACGTTCTGCAACGTCGCGTTTGCCCATGATGAGCAGCGAGATGATCGCCGACGAGTACGCGAACGACAGAACGGGGATCGCATCCTCCTCCGGCACGACGCGGTAAAGCTCGGCGAGGAGCATGTCGAGTGCGTCGCGCCGACGAAGAAGCAGCGCGCTGCTCACGGCCGCACCGATGGCTCGCCCGTACGACTTCGACCCGGGACGCGCGATGGCAATCGCCTGCTTTCCCGCATCGTACGAGCGCGTAGCATCATGGTTCCAGTGCCAAGCATCGGCGCGTATCGCGAGCAGCTCCGCCGCAACTTCGCCCTCGGTTGCCGCGCCTGCCGTTCGTGCACGATCGGTAAAACCAAGCGCTGCGGTAAAGTCACCCGCAGCCAGCGCCAGCTCCGCCGCCTTGACGAAGTACTCCGTTGCGCGTGTCGAGTTGCCCGCGCGTTCGAAGTGATCCGCCAAGATCGCCGCATCAGGCTCTCCCACCGAGACCAACCACTCGGCCGCGAGCGCGTGACCGCGCACGCGATCGCGATCGGTCAGCATCGCGTACGAACCTTCGCGTACGAGCGCGTGCCTGAAGCTGTACTCCTCTTCACGCGCAAAACGGCTCTCGCGACGACGCACGATGAGCTCGCGCTCCACGAGCCGATCGAGCAGCCCAACGCGTCCCGTGGGTAACGCTGCGTCACCGATGAGCGCCGCAACGCCTCCCCACCAAAACGTCTGACCAAATACGCTCGCCGCACGAAGCACTCGGCGCGCTTCCGGCTCGAGCGCGACGAGGCGCGCTTCGACCATGCCGAGCACCGTGTCGGGAAGCGTCTCCCGCCCCTCGGCCACGGCGCGGATGAGTTCTTCCAGGTAAAACGCATTGCCCGCGGCACGATCCACGATGTCCATGATCTCTGCATCGGACGCCGTGTCTCCGAGGAAGTGACGAACCAGTCGTTCGGCAGGCTTTCGCCCGAGCTCGCCGAGACGAACCTCGAGCAGCTCGCGATCCGCCCAGAGTTTTGGGAACAGCTCGTGCACCTCCGGCCGAGCGAGCGCCAAGACCACGAACCTTCGTTCACCCGGCGCGGCCAGCACCGCATCGATGAGTTTGATCGATGCGCGATCCCCCCAATTGAGATCTTCGAGCACACAGACGATGGGTATGTTTTCCGTGTGCGCATCGACGAAATCGAGCCACGCGTCACGAATGCTCTCGGCCATCATCGTCGCATTTTGCCGAGCCGCGTGAACGTCGGGTCGATCGTCGTTCGTGTGAACTCCAATCATTTCGCCGATGAACGCGCGCACCCGCACGAGATCGTCGCCGGACAAGTGCGCGCTGATGAGCGCGTCGAGTTTCGCTTTGCGTGAAGCGATCGGCTCGTTGACGCCAATACCCGCCATCGCACGGATCGCCGAACCGAGAATCGAGAACGCCGAACCCGCCCCAATGGGATCGCCCCGACCAATCGCGATCGCCGGTTCCACGGCGCCACGTTTGAGCTGCTCGACGAGCTCGTGCCGCAGGCGCGACTTGCCCATGCCAGGAGCGCCGATGACCAGCGCTACGCGGGGTTTGCCCTCGTCGATCCCTTCCTCGAGGAAGTCGCGCACGCTTCGGAGTTCTCGCTCACGTCCCAGATAAGGGCTGGGTTTGCCCAGGAGCGTGCGTGTTCCCGATCCGACTTCGTGCTCGCCTCGAAGAAAGATGCCCCCAGGCCCGACACTCACGTCGAAACGAATGTCGAGCAATGCTTGCGTCGATGCATCGATGCGGACGGCTCCCGCTTCTTCACCGAGCTCGAGTAGGTCGGCAGCTCGCTTCGAAATGGACCCCATCGCGAGCCTTCCGGCGTCTTCGTCGCGCGCCGTCACGAGGACGATGCGCGTTTCGGGCGCGAGAGCTCGAAGACGCAGCGCACAACGTGCCGCATGCGCCGCTTGATCCGTCGCGTTGCCTCGACCGACGAGTCCTATGAGCAGCGCTCCGCCCTCGATTTCTTCGACGCGTGCACCGAGAGGTGCGATCTCTTCTTGGATTGCCGCGATGCGTTCACGCGACAAAATCGCCTCGTTTGGGGCTGCGTTCGTTGGAGGCAAGGCCGCCACGATCGACAGCAACTTGCGCTCGCTGTCCGTGATCACTTCGGAACGCGCCGCGTGCATCGGCGTCGCACCACCCTCGATTCGTCCGATCGCCAGAAGCTCGGTCGCCACGGCCGATCCATCGGCAGGGCGCTCGTCCGGGTCCTTCGCCAGCATTCGCGCGACGAGATCATCGAGCACTTCGGGTACGTCCGGACGAATGCTTCGCACGCGTGGCGCATCGGAAAGCAACAGGCTCGCGAGGACCGCGATCGCGTGATCCCCCTCGAATGCAGGACGCCCCGTGAGACACTCGAACAGCACCGCACCCAGGGAAAACACGTCCGCACGCGCGTCCACGGCACGCTTGTTCGCGCGCGCTTGCTCCGGCGCCATGTAGCCAGGTGTGCCTACGATCGAGCCCGTCAGCGTCAGTCGCCGGCCCGCCCCGTGCTCCCGCGCAACGCCGAAATCCAGCACCTTGACCCGCTCGATGTCCCCGTCTTGCAGAAACAAGTTGCTCGGCTTCACGTCCCTGTGAACGACACCCCTCGCATGCGCCACTGCAAGCGCTTCGGCCACGTACGTGGCAAGCGCGACGGCTTCTTCGAGGCGAAGCCCCGTTCGCGTCAGCCGCGTCGCAAGGCTTTCGCCGTCGAGCCACTCCATCGCGAGGTACGGTGCGCCGCCCGGCGCGATCCCGTGCGCGACATATTTGACGATGTGCGGATGCGACAGCGTCTCGAGCACCCGCGACTCCTGCGCGAGTCGCTCGCTGCCTTCGAGGTTCAGCTCGCGCAGAACCTTGATCGCCACCGCCTCGCCAGTCACGCGATCGGAGGCGCGATACACTTCCCCCATGCCGCCTACACCGGCTAAGTGCTCGATGAGGAAGCGCTCTCCGATCAAATCCCCAGGGCGCATTCGCGTCGGAATCATGCCTGCGTCCGGCGACGAATCCAAGGGTTGCGCGCATAAAGCAGGAGGTGGAGCTTGTTATTCTTACTTTTTCTTCGCTACTTGTGGATTCCATGCGCAAGACGCCTTATAAAACCCGCATTGACGCAAGCAGTCGTTGTAATTGAATCAACGTAATCACAAAAGCGTCGGGCGACGAGAGTCGAGGAGGCGGGGGGCAGGGGCTCTCGAGGGGACATAACGTCTCGACGTGACAAGGCCGTGGAAATCGGCGATCGTCTTCGACGATCATCCGCAGGGTTTTACCCTGTCGAAGGTATGTGCGAGGAGAACAGGTGCTCATGAAGAGATGGCTATACGGACCCGCGGTGCTGGTGGCACTGCTCGGTGGGGTGGCGTGTGCGCCGCCGCCGAAGGTCGTGAAACAAATCACGAGCGCACGGGACCAAATCAAATTCCTCGTGGTGCAGGGGAATTCGCAGCAGGTTGTCAAATGCAAGATGGCAGGCGACGGCGCATTGTCGGAATGCAGAACGATGCAGATCGTCCTGAAGGGCGAAGAGGAATGAGGAGGTCTTCGATGTCACGCCTAATGACTTCCCTGTTCGCACTTGGCCTCGGGCTTTCGTGTATGGGGTGTGTAACCCGCACGATCACGCGTTTCGAGGACAACCAAAAGTCTCCGGTGACGGCGCTCGAAATGGTGAAAAACACCAACTATTTCGTCATGCGCAAGGCGGTCTACCAATTCTACTTGTGTCAGGACACGGGCGACAAACTCGTTTGCTCGATTTCGTGTGACGGCAAGAACGACGCAGTTTGTCCGATGGGCGCAGCCAGCGGCAACTACACGTCGACGAACGTTCGCTGAGGCGCAGGAGGGAAAACATGAAATCGATCCGATTTGCAATCTTTTCGCTCCTCGCGCTCGCGGGCGTTGCCTGTGGTCCGCCGCCGAAGGTGCTCACGCAGCAGACGTTCATCGGCCCGGATAACGTGTATCAGGAGCGCATCCAGCTCTCTGGGCAGGATCCGGCTACGAAAAAGCCGCTCTTCAACTTCATGGTGAACATCTGCGACGTCGCAGAGAATGGCACCACGTCGAATTGCAAAGAAACCAGGGTGCTCGATGACGTGCTCCCGGAGAGCCTCTGAGAAGAAGGAGCGAGCAATGAAGAAGCTAGTCATGATTGCAGCCGCTGCCCTCTTCGTCCTCGGTGGCTGTGCCAAACCGGTCCGTTATCGAACGGCGGGCCATTGGACCATGCCGCCCGAGGGCAAGCCGACCCTTTACCAAACGTACCTCGAAGGCAATTGCAGCTCGGGTTTTGCAGGGTTCGGTCAGGGTTGCTCCGACACGAACTCCAAGCTGAAGCGCTGCACGCTGAACGACGACAATACGCTCACGTGCGTCGAGGACGCTGAAGCCAACAAGATGCTCAACAAAGACCTCCCCGAAGCGAATTGACGCGCTCGAGGCGCCAAGGCCCCGCATGCGTCGCGGGGCACCGCGCCTTCACCCATCCCGCTCTTTCCCATTCTTCCTGAGCCACCGAAACAATTGCGGTCGCGACACGTTCAGCAATTGGGCGGCCCTCGTTTTGTTTCCTCCGCTATCGGCCAGGGCCTTGTCCACGGTTTGTCGCGTCAGAACACCGCCGCGTCGTGAAGCGGGCAAGTCCAATTCCGGGCCCAGCAAGCGGTCCACCGTGCTTTTCTTGATACCCGCGTTGCGATCGACGCTCTCGACGAATCGAAACAGCCCGCGCACATTTTCCGGCCAATCGTGGCGCATCAAGCGATCGATCGCTTCGGCATCCATACGCGTGACCGACAAATCGAGTTTTCCGTGAAGCTGTTCCCAACGCGCAGCCAATATGGCAAAGAGATCCTCGGGCCTCTCTTCGAGCGCTGGTAGCGTGAACCTGAGCTGAAAACGCGCAATGAGGTCTCGACGAAAAGCGTCCTGCGTGAGCAGCTCGTGGATGCTTCGGTTCGTCGCACCCATGACGAGGCAATCGACGGGCGGGGGCAATTCTCGCGCGCCGAGCGGTTGAACCTGGCGCTTTTCCAAAAATCGCAAGAGCTTGGGCTGAAGCTCCATCGGTAATGCTTCGATTTCGTCGAGAAAAACCGTACCTCCCGCAGCCGAGCGGAGCAAACCGTGGTACGCCCCGAAACTGCCCGTGAAAGCATGTTTTTCCCAACCAAACATATTTCCCTCGAACGAGTCCCGCGGCACCGCGGCGACGTTCACCAGGACGATCTTCGGGCGCCCGAACTGCCGGGCGACTTCTTCAGCGAGCAACTCTTTGCCCGTACCCGTCGCGCCTTCGAGCAAGACATTGAGCCCCTCGCGATAACCACGGGCAAACAAATCTTGACGAATTTTGCCGAGCGCCCAAGGGCCCACGAGTTTTCCAAGGGGCGGCTCGGGTTTTGACGGACCAGCAAACGCTTCACGATACACGAAAATGGTTTGGCCAAGGCGAACGATGGCCCCGTCGTCGATCTGCATGGGTTCGTCGGGGGCGAGCTTGATTCCATCGACGAACGTCCCATTTTGCGAACGATGATCTCGAATATGAAGGCGTCCGCCGGGACGCGAAAAAGAAATGTGCTCGCGGGATACCTTGGCATCCGTTATGCCGTTATCGTCGAGCCACGCGCGGCCAACGATTTCACCCGACCGAGGAATTTGCAGTGCAACGAGCTTGGGGAATGCGCCAAGAAGCCACGGAGCTCGGTCGGGACCGTCGTTTCCCGTGCTCGGCGTATCCTCTTCGGTGGTGAGTAGGCGTCTGGCGTGCGCGCTCATGAGTGGGCACAATGTATCGAGAAATCAGAAACACGGACGAAGCGTGTGACGAATTGCCGAAGCGCTGCCCGAGCCGATTCAGCCGAGGTTCGTCACGAGCACCCATCGTTCGTCGTCCGATTCGATGACGAATCGAACACGCACGCGCCGGTTGCCCCAGGGAAACGAAAAATCGTAGTCGAAGATGTAGGTCTTCTGGCCCGATGCCGCGAGCTCATCGAGTTTGCCCCGGAACGAAGCGACGTTCGTGCAAGGAGCCACTTCGGTAAAAAAATTGCGCCCGATGACGTCGCGAGCCTTGCGTCGCGCAAGCTGCGCTTCCCATTCGTTGTACGTCTTGACGGTGCCTTGGCGGTCGAGCCGAATCATCCCAAACGGCATCGCGTCGAACTCGGTTTCCGACTTGTTCGCAAGATCCTGCGACGTAATTTGTTCAATGTTCTTGAGCATCGTTCGCAGATAGCACGCGGCTCTCTGCGCGTGAAATGGCCGTGTGTGCTAGGCACTTCCTCACACAGCACTCCAACTCGATGCAGCGAGCGTCGTCGACGGCGACGCTGACGATCTTGACGTTGGTGGGTCGACAGGGACTCGAACCCTGGACCTACGGGTTAAAAGCCCGCAGCTCTACCGACTGAGCTATCGACCCTGGATATCGCAGGAGCAAGCAGCCCCGGACATCGCGGCGCGCACCCTAGCACGAATGGACGTTCGTGGAAGAGCCGATCAAGAAAATGATCGCGACTTGCTGGTGGATTATCTTGCCAAGGAAAAATAACGACACTGCGGTACCACCGGGTCAACTTGGCCCGCGAATGCTCGCGTAGCCGACGAATGCGCGCTAGAAGGCTCGTCCTATGGCCGAACGTGGAGAAGCATCGGAGTCTTTTGGGGCGCTGTTCGAACAGGGTGGGGGAAGCCGCCGGGAGAGAACCCGCCTGATGGTTGGAGATCGCGTCGAAGTGACGATCGTAGCGGTCGGCCAGAGCGCTGTTTTCGCGGATCTCGGGCGAAAGCAGGAAGGTTTTTTCGAGCGTCCGGACGTGACGGACGCCGACGGAAAACTCGCCGTTTCCGTGGGCAGCAAAGTGCAAGCGACGGTCGCATCGATCGATCGGCACACGGGTCAAGTGCGGCTGTCTCCCGTCGCGATTCGCAGTGCCGAAGGCGAAGCGTTTGGCGGCACGATGGGCATGGGTGCGAAAGGACAAACCCCGCTCGTCGTCGAGGGCGCACGCATCAAGGGCACTGTGACCGGCATCGAGCGTTACGGCGTCTTCGTGCAGATTGCGGGCACGCAGGGACGTGCTGGCCGGGGCCTCATTCCCACCGCGGAAACGGCGACGGCGCGCGGTGCCGACTTGAAGAAGCACTTCGCGGTCGGACAGGAGGTCGAAGCGAAGATCGTGAACATCGATGCGGAGGGCAAGATTCGGCTGTCCGTCGCGGCGATTGCGCGTGACGAAGAGCGCAGCTCGTTCGAGAAATTCAAGGAAGGCGCTGGCTCGGAGCAAGCGGCAGCAGCCTCGGACAAACCCACCGCGGACGCGAAGAAGAAGCCGCAACAGCCCGCCAAGAAGCCCGAGCCTCGAAACTTTGGAACGTTTGGCGACTTGCTTGGAAAGAAGATCAAGAAGTGACGGTGTCCGGCGTGGTGCGCGTGCCTTGCAAGCGCGTGGGTTCGATCGACGTTCCTTTGCCCGCGTACCAAACGACGAACGCTGCTGGGATGGACCTGTGCGCCGCGATCGACGACGAGCTCGTGATCGCGCCGGGTGAGCGCAAGCTCGTGCCCACGGGCGTGAGTCTTGCGATTCCCGAAGGTCTTGAAGGACAAGTGAGGCCACGCTCGGGTTTGGCATGGCGACATGGTGTGACGGTGCTGAACTCGCCGGGGACCATCGACGCCGACTATCGAGGCGAAGTGAAGGTGCTGCTCATCAACTTGAGCGACGTGCCCTTTCGCCTCACGCGCGGAGAGCGCATCGCTCAGCTCGTGGTTTGTCCTGTCGTACGCGCCGAGCTCGAGCTCGTCAGCGAGCTCGACGAAACGTCACGCGGCGCAGGCGGCTACGGTTCCACGGGACGTTGACGCGTCCAATTTGAAACCGGGCCAGATCCGGACGCTCGCTTCGCGCGCGTGGGACGCGCGCTTCGCGAGGCTAGTTTACGATGGGGGGGCCGAGGCTCGCCTCCCGGTGTTTTTGCGCTTCGCACAAAAACACGGCGAGGCTCGGCCCCCCCATACCCCCCGATTTAGCCTTCTTCCAAATTGAACGGCGCTCTACGGGCGCGGCACCACGCCGTCGAGCCCGTCGCGTGCGCGCAAGGCTTCGAGCGCTTTGTCGGACCAAACGCGTGCGCGATCGTTGAAGCCTGCGCCGACGGCCTTGCGGAGCATGTCGATCGCGCGTTCGTACGCGCCGTCTTGCGCATGTGCGCGTGCCGCTTCGTACGCGTCTTCGGGGTGAGCTTGCCGTTCGAACACGGTTTCATACAGGCGCGCCGACCAATCGAACGCCGCGTTGTCGAACGCGAGTTGTGCCATCTTCCGCGCGTCGTCTTCGCTCAACGAATCGACGATGTCGTACGCGATGGCTGCAGCGCGAGCGACTTCACCCTGTTCGATGAGGATCTGAATGAGTGGTCCGACGACTTCCTTGCGGTCGTCTCCGCGTGCTCGGGCTGCTTCGAGAACGCGCCGCGCTTGATTCGTTTCGCGCTTGGCAAAGTGCACGGCTCCCAAGAGCGCAGGATCGACCTCACCGAGCTTCTTCGCGTCGTCGACCTTTGCAGATGCGTCGTCGACTTGTTCGGCGAGCAGCGATGCCCACGCGAGGATCTCGAGCGCTTCACGTTTGGCGTTCGGCGGAGGCGCATTTTCGGCGTCGGGATCGCGAGCGAGCAAGTCGTTGCAAAGCGCTCGTGCTTTCGTGATGTCTTCGTCGGCAACGGCTTGCCTTGCGCGAGACAAGATCGAAAGGATTTCACCCGAGATGGCGGGTTCGGCTTCGACCTCGGGTGCGCGTGGACGGAGGTCGGATTGGTCGATGTCCGTGCCACCGACCTGCAAGAGGCGCAGGCTTTGGAAGGCACCCATGCCGAAGATGAACGCTGCCCAGATGCTGCCCGCTTGCAGGAAGTACAGCGCAACGGAGAAGCCGACGACCATCGAGATGATGGCCGTCATTCGCAGGCGCTTGGGACCGAGCGCGTGCTCGAGAACGTGACCGCCATCGAGCGGCAGGACGGGGATCAAATTGAAGATGCCCCAGTACACGTTTACGAACAGAAGCTGCGTCACGGCGAATCGCGCGTAAAACGGAACGGCGCTCATCTGTGCGAGCACGAAGTGGTCGACGGCGAAGACGAGCGCGGCGAGAAAGAAGCCGGCAAAGGGTCCAGCGAGGCTGATGATGATGTGGTCGGTACGTTTCAGCGGCAATAGTGCTCGCCAAACGGTCTTGCCGCCCATCATGTAAAGAGTGATCTCGGGTTGGATGCGGTGGCGCCGAATGGCAAATGCGTGCCCGAGTTCATGTACGAGCACGCTGACCAAGACGACGAGCACCCAAATGAATCCAGGTATGAGCCCGCTCGCCCCGTTCGAAATCTTGAAGAACGGAAGACCGAAAATCACAGCGATGAACCAGAATCCTGGTTCGATCTCGACATCGATACCGAACAGCCTGAAATTCATGCCCTCGATTATCCTAGTGCACGACGGCCTGCGATGGGCCGGTTCATTGCGGCGCGGACGCGAAGTACCTTGGAGTGCGCTGCCCCGAGACTCACGATGCTGAAGCGATCGAAACTCGTCACGGCCCTCGTCGCTACGCTCGCGGGCATCATCGGTGCATGTACCTCGAGTACCTCCACAGCCGTGCAGCCTGGCACGCGCGGACCTGCGATGCACGTACGCGTCTCGGACACAGCAACCGAGCGTGCTCCCGCGGTGGAGCCGCCCAAGGCACTCGCTTCGGCCGCGCCAGCATCGGAGGTGGCCACGGCAGCGCCCGCGTCGTCCAATGTGCCGCGTAGCGACGTCGCTACGGCTGCAGTTGCGCCACCCGTACCGACGGCGCTTCCCATCGAACCTCGCACGGTCGTACTGCACGTGGGTGATTCGTTCGTCATGGCGGGTTTTTCACAGACGTTACGACCGAAAATGAAATCGGTTGGAGCGCTTTACGAAGTCCGCGCGGCTCAAGCTTCGTACACGACGACGTGGCACAACAAGCTCTCGAAGTTGGTCGGAGACTACCACCCGGATCTCGTCATCATCACTTTGGGTGCAAACGAAGTCACCTTGACGGATCCATGGGCGCGCGCCGATGCAGTGGGCCGCCTCGTGAAGATCGTCGGTGATACGCCGTGCGTGTGGGTCACTCCGCCGCTTTGGCGCAAGGACACGGGGATCGTCGACGTCATCAAACAACGCGCCAAGCCGTGTCTCGTCTTCGATTCCGACGCCATCGCAGGGCCCATCTCGCGCCAACCCGACTCCATTCATCCTGACAATCGCGGTGGTGCCGTGTGGGCCGAAGCGTTCTGGAAGTGGCTGCTCGAACATCGGGCGCCACCTCCCATCGAAGGTGAACACCTGCCCAAAGGCTCCGGACGTCACGCGGTCAACCCGTGGCGTCTCCGCGCCGGCCCATCGGATACCGATGCGACAAACCCGCAAAAGACGGCTTCCGTAGCGCTCTGAGCGTAACTGTTGGGGGTCAAACGGATCCGGGAGGCAGTTCGGAGGCAATCGCATCGCGCACGGCGTCGACGAGGTCCTTGCGACGGTTCGGGCCGAACTCTCGAGGATCGATGGGCGGCATGATCGTGACCATCACGTGACGGCCTCGGTGCAAGTCGATCGTTCCGCTTTGAAGTACCTGTCGTGTTCCATCGATCGCGATGGGCAGGATCCGATGGCCCGATTCGAGAGCTACGTGAAACCCTCCGCTCTTGAACGATCCAAGCTTGCCCGTCACGCTCCGCGTCCCTTCGGGGGCGATCCACAAGAGCGTTCCGTGATCGAGCATCGATGCTGAGTCGCGCAGGCTCTGTACCGCTTGATGGCGATCGCCGCGGTTCACTTTGACGAACCCTGCGACATGCATCGCTCGACCGAAGAGCGGAATACGGAAGAGCTCCGCTTTGGCCACCATGCGGATCCGCCCCGGAATGGCCCGATAAAGAACCGGGATGTCGTAGTGGCTCTGATGGTTCGACATCAAAATGAATGTTTCGCTGCCATCGCCCAGATGCTCGCGACCACGCACCACGAGCGTCATTTGCGCTTCGTCGAGCATCTTGTGCGACCACCCGACGAGGCGCTTGTCGAGCGTGTCGGGATCGATGCGTCCGAGCGCCGCGTCGACGACCGTGGACACGGTGATCCCTGCCGTGTGAAGGAGCGCAATGCTCGCCGCGAGCTTGCTCATCTGCGCTTGCGCGGCTTCTTCGCCGTGTCCGGAAAGCGAGCGTTGCACACATCGGTGCATGCGCTGTCGGTGCATGCCTTCAAGCACTCGTCGAGCGTCTTGTATTCGGCCGTCGAGACCGCCGGGTCTTCCGTTTGCTTCGGCGCGATGCTCTGACACGCCTTCGTCTTGTCGCAATAGCCACCAGCGGGACAGTCGGTGTCGTATCGACACTGCACGCAGCGCAGATTGTCACAAAGAACCTTGCCGCCGTCCTCTTCGCGAGCGACGCACTCGGCGTCGGACTTGCAAATGGGAAAGCGCGTGTCGCTCCCACACGCGGGAAGGGCGAACGCCAAACTCGAAGACGCCACAAGAAAGTAAAGCTTCACGGTCCACCTTTCTCGCCCCACACCGTGACGACGAGACGCCGATGATGCGGGTTTGTCCGGTGCTCCCACACGTAAATCGCTTGCCAAGTTCCAAGTGCGAGTTGCCCTGCGGTGATCGGCACGACGAGGCTCGTGTTCGTGACTGCCGCACGCAGGTGCGACGGCATGTCGTCAGGCCCCTCGTCGTTGTGCTCGTAGTGCGCTCCCTCCGGCGCAAGCTTGCTCATCCAGCGATCGAGGTCCCGAAGCACGGCCGAGTCTGCGTTTTCTTGAATGACGAGACTCGCGGACGTGTGCTGCAAGAAGATCGAACACAGGCCCATGCGCACATGGCTGTCGACAACGACTCCATGAACGAGGTTGGTGACGTCATGAAGGCCGCGCCCTCGCGTACGAACATCGAGGAGCTTCTGGTGCATGTTGGAGGTCATCGCAGCGCCCCTCTCGGGTCCGACTACGGTGTCCGAAGTCGAGGGTGATCCGCAACCATGGAGATCAGTCGTTCGCCCGTTCGCCTGCCAATCAGCCGTTCGGAACGATGTCGACGATGATGCCCCACGCTGTCCACGTTCGGAACCAAGAGCCAAGATTCGACGCAACGTAAGCTTGCCGTTCAGCCGGCAAGCCGAAAGCAACGCGTTCGAGCGCCGGGACGAGCGGGATGCCCTCGCCAAGCGCTCCGAGCAGCGCGTAAGCCTCCGGTTCGAGCTCCTCGTAACGCGTGATCAGGTCCTTGCGAAAGAGAACGACGTGGACGGCGCAGGGCGCATCCGGCAGCGTCACGTCTCGACCGCCGACGATGTCGACCCGAAGCAAATGGACCGGGTACGAGAGAGACAAACGCATGACGAGCGGATGCAGGACGATCCGAGTCGTTTGCCAATCGTTCTCGGACAAACCAGCGAGCTTCCCTCCATCGAGCGGTGGGACATCGGGCCCGTCGAAGATGTTCACGAGCGCGTTTTCATACCGCGCCATGTCGACGGCGAGAGCACGTCGATCGGCAGCAAAAGCATCGTATTGCGCGGCAAACGCGGGCACATGAGCACCCAGATCGCGCAGCGATGGCGTCGTTGGCGGATGAGCATGGAGGTAGTCGCGGAAGAACCTTTGCGTGGCGTCCTTGCCAAGGATCCGTCCGAGGCCCGGGTAGTCTTCGCGCAACGCCGCTTCGTGCCGCAGGAAAAACTGCTGGCGATAGATGTCGACTTGTTCCGCGGGGCTCAGCCGATCGTTGCCCGTGACGAAGCGCGCCGACGCTTCGGCCAGCACAGGATCGTTCGGCGTGGGCGTCTCATGCCTGAGCGCGTCCGCGAGAAACGTTTGAACCGAAACGAGATCAGACAGCACGACCTGCGACCTCCTCGTTACGAATCGTTCGCGCGCGTTCGGCTTCGGCGAGCAGCGTTTCGAAAGACGGAATGTCGTCGTCCCACTCGATGAGCGTCGACACGGGACCGACACGCCGAATCGCACGACGATATAGATCCCACACGGGGTCGATGACGTGATCGCTGTGTGTATCGAGGATGTACTTGCCGAAATTGCTGTGTCCGGCGAGGTGCACTTGCACGACGCGATGAGGCGGCACGGCGTCGACGTACTCGCGCGGATCGAAGCGGTGGTTGTACGAGGAGACGTAGATGTTGTTGACGTCGAGCAAGATGCCGCAATCGGCTTCATCGACGACCGCGTTCAAGAACGCCCACTCCGTCATCGTGCTCGATGTGTACGTGAGGTAGCTGGAGACGTTTTCGAGCGCGAGAGGCACTTCGAGAAAGTCTTGGACCGTGCGAGCGCGTGAAGCGACGTGTCGAATGGCTTCTTCGGTGTAGGGCAGGGGCAAGAGGTCGTGGATGTTCACGCCTCCGGCTTGGGTGAAGCAGAGATGATCGCTCACCCACGGACAGCGAACGCGCTGCAGAAGTGCTTTCAAGCCTCGCAGGTAGTCCCAATCGAGCGGCGACGTGCTGCCGATCGAGAGCGAGACCCCGTGTTGTACGACGGGGTAACGATCGAGGATTCGATTCAAGTTCGCGAGCGGTTTGCCGCCCTGAACCATGAAGTTTTCACTGATGATTTCGAACCAATCGACGTGGGGGAACGAAGCGAAGATGGTTTCGTAGTGAGGAAGCCGCAAACCAACACCCACGCCGAGATCTGGAAGGCCTAGCCGTGGGGAGTTTGTCGAAGCCATCTTCGCTCTAGTGACTCACTTCGGTGCGTCTGCAGGCGCGGCGCCATCCGCCGGAGCCGCTGCGCCATCGGCAGGCTTCTCGCCGCCGCACTTGCCGTTCGCCTTGCACCCGTGGCCAGCCTTGCAGCCATTCTTCTCGCCGCCTTCTGCGGGAGCTGCTGCTGCCGGTTCCGTACCGGGCGTCGCGGCACCGTCACCTGCCGCTTGAGCGCCGCCGCCACAACCCGCCAACGCTGCCGCCATGCCGCTCACTGCAACCACTGCCAACGCTTTACCAAAGTCCATTGTAGAGTCTCCTGTTCGAGATTGCTATCGGTCGTAATCTGATGCGATGAACGAGGGCAAGTAGAAAAGCCGAATGAGATCATTTCCTTTCGTATTTCTTCTGGCGATCGCTTCGTGTGATCGCAGCTCGCCCGCACCTTCCGAGGATGCGTCGATTTCCAGTGATGCGGCAACAGATGACGCCGCGGCGGCTGCAGCGGATGCATCGGCCATCGATCCAAACAAAGCCCTTCCACCGAAGCCGGACGATTTTGCGATCATCGAGCCCGAGCTGCCGCCATGTCCGAAAGACATGGTGCGGGTGAAAAAAAGCTTTTGCATCGATCGCTTCGAGGCGAGCTTGGTGGACGCGGAGACGGGCAAAGATCTTTCACCGTATTATGTGCCGGCCCGGAAAAACGCACTGTCGATTCAGGAGTTTTGGGAAAAAGAGCGTTTGTCCGTGGGGCCTCCCGAGGCGCGTGACCTGATTTTACCTCCGCTTCCGGCTTGGCAGAAAAGCCGCAACTTCGAGCCGAAAGCGACGTCGCGCAAGAAAATTGTGCCGCAAGGGTATCTCACGGGGCCGCTGGCAGCGCTCGCGTGCAAGAATGCGGAAAAACGATTGTGCACGCACGACGAATGGCGCACGGCGTGTCGCGGTGAAGCAGATCGACCATTCCCGTACGGGGACAAGTATGCGGCAGGGAAATGCAATATTTTTCGCGAGGCGCATCCGGCCGCAGTGCTTCACGGCAACGCGAGCTTGGGGCATAGCGATCCGCGTTTGAATATGGTGAAAAGCGGGGA
The DNA here is from genome assembly GCA_016715885.1 of Polyangiaceae bacterium. NCBI lineage: Bacteria > Pseudomonadati > Myxococcota > Polyangiales > Polyangiaceae > Polyangiaceae bacterium. Next base: position 261,494 of record JADJXL010000003.1, on the reverse strand, counting down.
CAAACCTCTTTTGCGTATGACGGGGGATACGCGCGCGTGCGCGAGCGAATGGGAGGGGGACGCCATTTACGATATGGTCGGCAATATCGATGAATGGATCGACGATCCGGAAGGGACGTTCGTCGGAGGGTTTTACGCGCGATCGAAAAAGGACGGATGCGATTCGGTCGTGAAAGCGCACCCGTTCGATTATTTTGATTATTCGACCGGCGTGAGGTGCTGCAAGGATTTGAAGTGAAGGGCGCGAACGATTCTTACTTCGCCGCCTTGTCGTCCTTCTTCTCTTCCGGTTTGTCCGCGGGTTTGTCCGCAGCCTTCTCTTGGGGTTTGTCTGCGGGTTTGTCCCCGCTTTCCTTTGCTGGAGCCGCATCCGGCGCTTCGGCGTCAGGGGCCTGCGCATCCGATGCTTCGGCGTCCGCGGCACTCGAGTCGGCGACATCAGCATCTTCGACGCCTGCGTCTGCAGCGTCGGCCGCTGGGGCCGCATCGGGCGCGCCCGCGTCAACCGCTTCTTCAGGCTTCGCGTCCTGCCAGCATTCGGGCTTCGGAGGCGCCTCGAATGTGAGCACGTGCGAAGCGAGATCACCCTTCTTCGTCACCAGCGTTGCGGTCTTGTAAGGCACGGCCTCACCGCAGTCGTACGCTGTCGTCGATTCAGTGCGGAGCGACTTCGCCTTTGGCGCATTGACCGCCACCGTCGCGTGCTCGTTCGCGCACTGAGCCCACTCGACTTTGTATTCGGCGTCCTTGTCCGGCAACGCCGTTTTTGGACTCGGATCGCTCTCGGATCGCTTGCCGTAGACGAGCACCTTCGACACGGGATCGTCGTCGTCGAGGATCGTCAGGCGTACCGGGAAGCGCAGTCCACCGCGGAGTTTGGCCCCCGAAGCGCCGATGCTGTAGTCGGCACAGACGGGTTCACCTTTGAGCACCGACGGCACGGGCGGGCCAGAACAACCAAACAGAGGAGCAGCAAGGGCGGCGATGGGGAGCCACGGGCGCGATGTCGAACGAGTCACGCCGGCAACGTCTCGCTAAGCGGCGCGCGAGTCAAGTGCGCACGACAATCAGAGATATTTGCGCGCTAGTTTTGTTTTGCCCAAAGCGAGAATGTGGTCGAAATGCTCTTTCGACACCGGCACTACGCTCAGACGTGACCGCTTGATCAGCGCGATGTCGGAGAGCGCCGGATCGGCACGAATGACCTCGAGATCAACAGGAGACTTCAGCGGCGCGATCGGCTCGATGTCGATTGCGCTCCAATCTTCTTCCGGACTCGTAGGATCGGGATACGCTTCACGTGCCACTCGCGCGATGCCCACCACCGCTTTGCCTTCGTTCGAGTGGTAAAAGAGGATCAAGTCACCCTCTTTCATCGCGCGTAAACTGCCGCGAGCTTCGTAGTTCCGCACGCCCTCCCACATGGTGCGTTTGTCCGCGACCAACTGTGCGAACGAGTATTTGTTGGGCTCGCTCTTCACGAGCCAATGGTTTTTTGGCATTCGTTCGTCGCGACGATACATCCCCGCGCACTCGAGAACCAACCCTTTTCCACTTTTCAGTCGACGATGTCGATCGGCGTACCTTCGGGAACCAGGAGCCCGAACTCGTCGATTTCATCGTCGTCCATCGCGATGCACCCGTGCGTCCAGTCCTCTTGCTTGTGAATGCCACTCAGCTTGCGTGATCCGACGCCGTGAATGCCGATGCCGTGTCCGACGCCGCGTCCCGGAGGCACCTTGCCCTGTCGCTTCAAGGCGGCATATCGTGTTCGATCGTCGTCGTTCGGATAGCTGACGCCGATGAACTGATGATAGAGCGGGCGAAAACGCGTCGTTACGTGATAACGGCCGACGGGTGTCGTCATGTCGCCCTCGAACTGCTTCGGCCCAAGTCCTCCGATTCCGATCGCAACGCGATATGTCTTGAGCACGCGGTTTCCCGCGACGACTTCGAGCTTGTGATCGCTCTTGTCGATACGAACGAGCGTCACTTTGTCCTCGTCACGTTTGTCGCTCTTCGACTTCGACTTTTCGATGGACGAAGCCTCGAGCGAAGCAACCCGCTTCGGCTTGCGCTTCGCTTTGCTCTTCGTCGTTGCGGCATGAACGAGAGACGTTTTCGCCGAGTGGAGCTTGGTTTTCTTCGCTCGCGGAGCACCTGGCGAAGGAGATGCCATGAACACGAACGCGAGCACGAGGAGCGTGACAATGTGTTTCATGCTCGGGTGTCGAGCGAGGTGCGGAGATCGTGACGAGGTCAACTCCTCAAAAAAATAATTTTCGAGGGTGTCACATTCCGGATACGTTCTCCGATGAGGGGTCGATGAGCAGCCCGATGCCGATGGACGCACCGAAGGTCGACGAGCTTCTGGCGGATCCCGAGCTGCGGCGGTTCCTGCTCGATTTCGTCAAGCGGCGCGTATCTGCAGCCGATGCGGACGACATCGTGCAAACCGTCCTATGCGATGCGCTCGTCGCGAAGAACCTTCCGAGCGAAAAGGAAGAGCTGCGCAAGTACTTGCTTGGAATTGCGCGGCACAAGGTCGTCGATGCGCACAGGCGAACGTCGCGTGAAGAAGTTGGTGACCCTCCGGAGCTCGTAGCGAACCCGCCGCCCGTGGAAGAAGAGTCGCTTTTGCGCTGGGCTGAAAAGCAGGCGCCGACGACGGAAGAGGCCCAGAAGACGCTCTCGTGGATGGCGCGCGAAGGTGAAGGGGAGAAGCTCGAAAATATCGCGGCAGACGAGCGCGTGCCCGCGGCGCGCGTGCGTCAGCGCGTGTCGCGTATGCGGCGATGGATGAAGGAGCGATGGATCGCGGAGCTCGCGGCGGTTGCGGCGCTGGGCGTGCTGGCATTGGTGCTCTGGCGCATTCTGCGACAAACTCCTGATGGTCCCGAAATCGTGAAGCCGGACGTGACGGCAGAACCTTTGCGTAATGATGCGCTCGAACGGGCGAAGCTTTTGCGAGCCGAAGCGATCAAGTCGTGCGACGAGGGCGCTTACGACCGTTGCTTGAAGGGGCTCGACGAAGCCAAGCAGCTCGATCCGGCCGGCGATATGGCGCAAGATGTCGTTTGGGCTCGAAAGAAAGCGAATTTGGCGCGTGAACCGCAGCCCACACCGGCGCCGACCACTTCGGAGAAACTCGAAAACAGTCCTGATTCGAAGAGCGATCCGAAGAGCACCGATCTGAAGGCCAAACCTGCACCGGTGCAGACGAACGTCGGGCCAGTGCCGAAATCGAGGCCGAAGCCGAGCCCGAAAGGGAAGCTCGATGAGCCCACGTTCGAGGAAAAACCAGTTTTTCAGAAAAAGGGCGGATTCGAAAAGAAATAATCTCGAAATTATTCTTCTTCGATGATCGGCCACGTGCAGCGTTGGAGCTCTGGGGCAATACGACGCAACACCGCGCGCAGGCCCGTCGCCGACGTCCGATCATTCGGATTGTGCCGCAAACATTGAAATAGGAACATGCCGAGTGACGCGAGCCGGCCGCTCGTGATGCGCCGAATCTTTTGCGGCAAACCGTCGTGAGACACGTGCACGGTGATCATGGCCGCGTCGCTCGACGCATCGAAAAGCATGTTGCCGGAGAGTATTTCGTAGGCCAAGCAGCCGAAACTGTAGATGTCGGCGGTCATGGGTGTTGCGACGGCGCCATCGGGCGCGGCGCCCCAAACTTCGGGCGCGCCATAAGCCGCCGTTGCACATCCTGGACGAATCTGTCGTCCTGCCAAACCGAAATCCACGAGCACCGGTTCGGTTCCAGCACGTAAAACCACATTCGAAGGCTTGAGGTCGAGGTGGCCAATTTTTTCCGAATGCATCGCCTCGAGGCCCGCGAGGATCCCGTCCAACAAGACCAACGTCGTTTCGACGTTCAAATGCCGATTGTCGATCAAATGCTCGCAACGAATGCCATCGATGAGCTCCATGACGAGAATCGGCTTCGGCCGCGCACCTGCATCGAAGGTTACGAAACGCGGAAGATTGATGTGGTCGGGTAGCGACAACAGCGCGCCCGCTTCTTGACGAAACAGCTTCAAAAATTCCGATTCGGAGACGCTACGCGCCGCGGTCGCATCGTAGTCGGGTACTTTGAGCGCAAACTTCTCTGCATTCGGATCGTGCCGCTCTTCGGCGCGTGATACGACGAACACGCTGCCGAGCGATCCGCCGCCCAAACGACGGTGCACATAAAATCCGCCCACCATTCGATGCGGTGGAAGCCACGCAGGGAGGGGAGCTTCGGCCGTGAGCGCGTCGATGTACGGGCGCGCGATGACGATCGCTGGTTGGCTCGGTAGCGTCAACAGTCGGCGAAGGACGATCGCCGTAGCCTGGGCAATTGCACCCGGCAGCCCCGAGCTTGCCGTTGTCACGAGTTTGTCAATCGAAACTTCCAGATTCGGTGCAGCACTGCCATCGCGAGCCATGCCGACGATCGTTGCGAGGCTTTCGCCGCTGAACGCCACGGACGCCGGAGCTTCATCGTCGTCGGTATACGAGAAGCGACGAAGTGCACCCGAAGTGAGTCGGGACAACGTCGAAAGCGCATCCTCGAGTGCGGCGAGGGGCGAGCCCTCCTTGCCTGTTGCATCGGCGAGCGGCGCGAGAGCACGCGCGCTGCGCACGGCGTCGAGGCTTCGAGCGAGCCGGCTGAGCGCTGAGCGAAGCCCTTCGATGCGTTGCGACGTGCCTGCGGGTAGTTCGGAAATGAACTTCGTGAGCGCTGAATGTGCAGCGTCGACGCGGATCGTCGGATCGTTGCCGAGCTGCTCGGGACGAAGCGCCGCCGTGAACTTGCCAAAACATGCGAAGAGCTCGCGCACATCCGGATGGACGCTCGCTTCTGCGATGACCTCGAGCGTTCCGCGATCGCCCGTGCGCATGGAGGCGTAGAGCAGTGCATCGGCAGCATCGACGGCGTTGGCTCGCACGAGCGCGTCGAATGCGCGCGCAACCGTCGCGGCGACGGCACGACGCAGCGGCGACGCGGCTTCGGCGGCAAGGCGGCGCGTCAGAACGTCGCATGTCTCGAGCAGCCGCAACTTGCCTCGACCGCGGTTCTCTTCATCCGTTCCGTCCGTCGCTTCACCATCGACGACGTGCAGAAGTGTGCGCAGGTTTCTCTGGTGAAACGTGAGATGAGCGGCGCCTCCTTCGCGACGTGAAGCCGCCTCGACGCGAAGCAACCATCGCGTCACGCGGTCATCGACCTGATCGAGCCCGAGTGCCGCACCACTGTCGTTTCCGCCCGTGCGCCGCTCGAGCAGCACCAGGCTGCGGAGCAAGCCCGACTCGTACAGATTCATGTCGAGCTCGCGCAGAAGACGCGCCGCCGTGCGACGCGACATGCTCGCTCGCGTCGTGTCTCCCGCGGTCGTTGCTCCAAGAACTTCGAGGGCATCGAGCGTGCTCGACGCATGTTCGATTGCCGTCAGCGCGAGAGCAGCAGCTTCTCGACAACCAATTTCCACGAACGCTGCAACGGCACTACGCACGGCAGCAGCGAGCTCCGAAGGCTCGTGACCTTCCAAGTCGCGCAGCATGCACTGGCCAAGCGCGGTGAGGCCATCGTCGTCTTGTGGCAACGTCAGGCTTTGCGACAGCGCTTGAATGCATGTCGTGCGAGCGCGCGCGCCGAACGCCGTTCCAAGCTCAGCGTTGAGCTCGATGAGGCCGTCGGCGATGATGATCGGATGTGCCTCGGCGATCGCATCGAGCAGCGTTTCGGCCGCTTCTGGCTCGGCATCGATGGCCCGGGGCAAACCCCAAATCATGGCCATCGGAATGCCGGGATCTTTGCGCACGAGGTTCGATGCGAGCAGATCCTTGCACGCAGCGAGGCCCTCTTGCGGATCGAACGCGATGCTCGCGACGAGCGACGTCGCAGCGCGTCGCCACTCGGTTGGTGAAAGGTTTGTCCCGAGCATCCCACGGATCTCTTCGCGAAGACTCGGGATGACACCGGAAAGGAGTCCGCGTGCAACGGAAGCATGACGCCAGACGAGTGTTTCGCGATCGGTGAGCAGCCGTCGGTATGCGTCGCAAACGACGTCGGAGAGCGGAGAATTCCGATTGATCGGTGCGCTGCTCGAACCGATACCGCGGAACAGTCGCAAGGCGTCGTCGTCACCTTGGCTCGCTCGCCGCGCAGCTTCACGACACGCACGTTCGAGAAGGCGAGCGGCTAGACGCCGTTCGGGCAGCGATCCGGTGGCAGCGGTGCCTACCCAGTCTCGAGCGAGCTCGCGGCGTGAAACGAGAGCAAACGCGAGCGGATCGACGGGCACGTCGACGTTGCTTCCGAGCTGCAAAGCGAGTGCGATGCGAGCGCGTACGGGGGCACCATCGAGCGCGCGTGCATTGCCAAGAGCCATGCGTGTCGCGAGCGCAACGAAGGTCGCTGCGTCTCCATCGTAAAGTTGCGACACCACGCGCCTGCCGAGATCGCGTCGTTCCGGACCGAGCGGCAGCGCTCCTGTGATCTCGTAAAGCGCGACTGCGGCAGCGGGTGGCGCAAGCCAGCTCAAGTCGTCGAAAAGTCCGTCTTTCAGTGCGGCACGAATGCTTTCGAGCAGCGCTTCGGGGCGCAATCCATCGAGTGGCGGTGGGCCATCGGTCGACGCTTCGATCGCGAGCGAGGTGATGCTTTGCCGAAAAACCACGCGTCGTGCGCGTGCGTCCGGCTGCATGTGCAGTTCGAGTAGTCCTTCTAGAAAGTCGGCGCGTGCGCGCATGTCCTCTGGCTCGCGTCGGCATGCTTTCGCGAAATGGCGAAATGAGCAAACGTTTTCAGGGCGGTTGCGGACGACAGGCGCAACCTGTAGCGTTCGACGCAATTCGCAGCTTCATTTTGAGGTGCGCCCAGGAGGATTTCGGATGTTGTCTCGTTTTCGTCATTGCGGGATGCTCATGTGTTTGTTTGCCGTCGTCGGAGCGGGTGCCGTCGCGGGATGTGGAGGTGCGGGTGAAACTACGAAGACACCTGTGGCCGAAACGAAGCCAGCAGTGACCGTCGAAGAAGAGACGCCTGATGTGGGGGAAGCGAAGAGCGACGCATCCGTCGACAAGACCGCGCCGGCCAAGGTTGAACCTACGCCACCGAAGGAAAGGTTTGCCTTGCCGAACATCGAAATCGATCGAGCAGAAGACCGCGAAAAAGTTGCGATCGGTGGAAAAGAGGTCTCGGCCGAAGCATGCCTGCTCGACACGACCGTTTCCGAAATGAAACACGAATGGTTCAGCGATGCCATTCGAGGGCTCGTTGCCGCTCCGGATGGTGCGCTGTACGTATTCGACCACGAAAAGAAGGTCCGTCGCTACGTACCCGAAGCGGGGGAAATATGCAAATTGGCCATCGATGCAGCATTTGGCGAAAAAGGCATTTTACAATTTCCAACGGAGCTCGACCGCATCACGATGCTCGACGATGGAACGCTCGTCGGTCTCGGTCGTGGCAAAATCCATAAATACCTCGGTGGAAAGTTCGAATCAATCGATTGCAACGTCGACGATTTGTTTCCAGACGGAAAACTCGGCTTTGACCATTTTGCCGACGAGATTCGTAAAATCGACGTCGCCGCCGAATGCAAAGAAACCGACTGGAAATACAAGGGTTGGGTAGCCCCAAAGCCAGAAAAAGGCAAAAATCCAGAAAAATACAATGTGCAATCCGTTCGCCCGTGGGGCAAGGACTACTTGGTGCACATGACGATTTGGGGAAGCCATTACTTGGGCATCCATTCACCCGACGGTAAGCTCAAGGTCAAACTCGGCCGTGATCGCGACAGGGAAAAGAACGTCAAAGACGGCGAGGATATTTGCTGGGCTGCGAGCACGGAAAAGTGTGCGGCTGGATTGTGCCTGCTCGACTCGAATTGCCGCAGGTTGTCGGCGTGGGACCCGAATAAGGGCACCATGATCGACACCGTGGAGCTCAGCGATTTGCTTGGTGTTTTCTACCCTTGGCCCGTTGCCATCGTATCAGCCAAAGGCGCCATGTACATGGCCGTGTCGCACAAGGAGAAGAAGCCGGAGAATGCGCCCAAAGACGCGAAAGACGTCAGCCACGCGCTGATTTTCCGCATCAAGGGCTTGAACTAGGGCCGCTTCGCGCGGCCCTCGTGGTCGGCCATCCACTTGGCTGTGATTGACCGCGCGAGCTTGTCGGCATCGTTTGCAGAAAGCCCTGTGCCTCGCATGTGGTTGTCGATTTCTGTGCGAAATCGATGACGTGCGAGTGGCTTGCTCGACAAGGCGCTCGCGATCGAGATTGCAAGAAACCCGAGCATGGCGTTTGGCGTGGCACCATCCGTGCCGACTGCCAGCGCGGTCGCTACGAGGAATGCTATCGCCGAGACGACGCGCGCTCGGTAGACCTCGTGGTCGTGGGCTTGTGTCGCACGTGCAATCACTCCCTGTGAAATCGGAACGTCGACGTCCGCGTCAGATGCGACGTCGGCTCGGCCGAACGTCATGCGATCCGCTGTTTGGTAGCTCGTTGCCATGGAAACCCCCGCTGTTATGCAGGAAAAACCTTATTTGACGAACACGCCGAAATCACTCAGCGTCGGCGCCGACTTGTTCCGCGCCTACGGGAATGATCGAGCTCTCCTTGCTCGCCGGTTGCTCGAAGAACCTGCGCAGGGCGAAGTGCACGACGAGCGCCGAAATCACGCCGGTCAAGAAGTCGGTGACCGGCACCATCACGGCGGTGAAAATCATCACGCCCGTATGGAATCGGCCCTGGGTCATGACTTCCTTGATTTCATGCTTCTTGATCATGTTCGACGCGACCCACAAGAGAATGCCCGCAATGCACGCCATGGGAACTTTCTCGAGGTACGGCGCCATGAAGTAGGCCATTGCGAGCTTCAAAACGCCCTTGAAGTAACCCGCGAGCGGCGTCACTGCGCCTGCCTTGATGCTCGTTGCGGTGCGCGCCAGCGCGCCCGTGCAGGGAAAACCATTCACGAGTGGGGTGATGATCTGTACGAGCCCTTGGCCCCAGAATTCTTTATCGGGATTGAACGGCGTTTTCTTGTTGTTCGCGAGACGATCGGCCATCGACGAACACAGAAGGCTTTCGACGCCCGAAACGAAGACGATCGCTATCACGAAGTACGCGAGATCGGCGAATACGGCGAGCGACGTACCGGGAAGCGAAGGTCCGGTGAACACGAAGAAGTTATTCGGAATGCTGCCGTAACGATCGCCTACGAGCGCAATGCCCTGGCCACTCAGCACCGTCGCGGTGACGAGCGTGCACGCCCCGAGCGCCAAAAGTGGCGCCGGAATGAAAATGGATACTTTTAGCAGAAGCCGCGTCATGAAGAACGTGACCGCTGCCAACACGAGCGCCCAAAGATTCGCCGAACCGATGTTCGACACCATGGCTACGACCTTTTTCACCAGGCCGCCAGAGACGCTTGCCATTCCAAGCGCTTCGCTTCCGTTCGACAGCGCAATCGAAACAGCAATTCCGACCGTGAATCCCACGACGATCGACGGAGGCACGAGCTTCGCGTGTTTGCCAAGACCGAGCATGCCGCAGATCATCAGAATGATGCCCGCGATGATCGACGCGAGCACCAAAAACCCGTGCGCCGATGCAAACGTGCCGCCGGAAGACTCACCGTATTTGTTCATGAGCCCCGCGACGACGGGAATGAACGCGGCGGTCGGACCATAAACTTGGTATTTTGATCCACCAAACGTTCGGCCCACGATGCACGCAAGAGCACCTGCGATGATGCCTTGCTCCGGACGCAATCCCATGGCCATGGCAAACCCCATCGCCATCGGAATTGCGGTAAGCGCCACTACGAGACCAGCGCTGAAATCGCGATAGACAGTGGTTTTCCACGTTTTCCGATCGAGATCCTCGAAGCGGTTATCGATCAATGCCATGAAGCCGCGTAAACGCTCCATTACAGTCGGCGGTTGTGCTTGTGCCACGACGTCCACGACGACACCTCGATGTTGCAGAGCGAAAAACCCGTTTCGACCCGCGATTATATTGTGGAGAACACGAAACGCTGATCTTCCAGCGCCATTCTTCAATTGGGACGGTGACCATCCCCTTCACGTAGTGTGCCAATGTGCCGCCGCAGCGTCGCTTCGATGAAGTCGCCACGCAGTTCAGTGCCTGTCGGGATTCTCCGACGCTGAGTGACGGTAATTTCCGACGATGTCGGCGTTTGCCTACGGTGGCTCGAAGACGTCCGTGCTGCACTTCATTTCATTCAATGGATGCATTTCTTCGATTCATGTGTCCTAATGCTCCGCGGAACGATGTGCCGAATCTTCGGCAAACGTTTCTTCCTCGGAGCACTTCATGCGCCTCGTCTCGCGCCTCGTTTTGTCTCACACGCTTCCCGTCGCCGTCGTCGCTTGCGCTCTCGTCGTCGTGCTTCTTTCGCTCGCCCGAGTCACGTCGTCTCTCAAAGAAGTTCGCGACGCAGAGCTCGGTGCGCTCGGGCTCGAAGAAACGATTCACCGCACGGCGTGGGCGGTGGAAGTTGCCATGCGCCACGGAGCGGAGCGGTGCAAGAACGGAGAATCGTCGGCGGTTGCAACCAGTGCCATCAAGCAACGCTTGACCGAGCTCGAAAACCTTCTCGCGTCATCCGGCACGTCGGCCAGCGAAACCATTCTCACGCCGATTCGTGGCTATGTCTCACTTGCCTCACGCGTCGTACAGGCGGATACGTGTCAGTTTCTTCTTTCCACCACGACCCAGCGCGAGCGCGAGCTTCTCGATGAAAAGCTCACCGATGCGTGGATCTCGCGCATGTTCGATTTGCATTCGGCGACGTTACGCAAAGACGAGGAAGTTCGTATCGCCAGTGCCTCGGCGCTCTCGGGCGGCATTGTCCTCGCATTGATTGCATTTCTCACGGCCGCATGGTTGGCGCAGCGCATTGCGCGAACGGTCGCGTCTCCATTGGCATCGCTTTCATCCAGCGCGCGCCGGGTGGGGCAGGGTGATTTCACCGTCGAAATTGCGGCGGAAGGTCCGCGCGAAGTGCGGGAATTGGCCGCTGAAATGGACGCCATGCGGCGCCGTTTGTCGGAGCTGGAATCATTGAAGCAAGGCTTTTTGGCTTCGGTCTCGCACGAAATGCGCACGCCGCTCACGAAAATTCGTGAGGCTCTTGGACTCTTGGCCGACGGTGTCGGGGGCAAACTGGCCGATCGCCAGCAACGCATCGTGCAGATTGCTCAGGTCGCATGCGAGCGCGAGATTCGTACCGTGACGACACTGCTCGATCTGTCGCGATTGCGTGCAGGTGTCCCGATTCAGCGTAATGCGGGGGCATCCGTGGACGAAGTCTGTTGGAGCGCGGTGCGTGACGAGGAAATCGAAGCGCGGGAGCAGGGCGTGAACATCGAAGTCGATATTTCCGGGCAGGCTCCGCCAGCGCTTCTCGATACCGTTCTCCTCGAACGTGCCATTGCCAATGTCGTGCGAAATGCCGTTTCGGTTTCGAAAAAAGGTCAGCGCGTATTGGTGCGCCGCGACATTCTTGCCGAAGGGCCGGACGGAAACCACGGACCTTGGGCGAAAATTACGGTCAAAGACGAAGGTCCGGGCATTCCATCAGAAATTCGTGACATCCTGTTCAATGCTTTCGTCACGCAAGGATTGGACAGCTCGCCCAAACGCGTTGGAATCGGTCTCGGTTTGGCGCTTGCCAGAGAGATCGCTCGCGCGCACGGTGGAGACATCGTGGCCAGCGACGGTGCTACGAAAGGCGCAGAATTCCACATTTGGTTACCCCTTGAAGCCCCAGCATCGTTGACGGAGGCGAACGTGCCCGCTTCGTGATACAAGGAGGGCTCGAGCCATGACGAACGACGCCGAGATCGCAGCCCGCCCGCACATTCTGGTCGTCGACGACGAGCCTCACCTTTGCGAGCTCCTTGCGTATCGTCTCGAGCACCACGGTTACCGCGTCACCACGGAGCTGTCCGCGAAAGGCGTACCCGAAGCGCTCGAACAGGCGAGCATCGACGCCATGATTCTCGATTTACGTCTCGAAGACGGCGATGGATTGGAAGTGCTGAGCGAGGTGCAGAAGCGCTCTCCCGATGTGCCGGTCGTGATTTTGACGGCTCACGGAACCATCGAAACGGCCGTGGAAGCGATGCAACGTGGAGCTTATGGATTTCTGACAAAACCATTTCAGGATTACGAGCTGCTCCAAAAGCTTGCGCACGCCATCGAGAGCGGCCGATTGAAACGCGAAGTAGCCGGTCTTCGTCGTATCGTCGGCGATGCGAGCCAAGACAATCGGCTCCTCGGGACGAGCGAAGTCATCGCCGCGGTTCGCGAACGCATCACGCGCGTGGCTCCTGCCGATGCGACCGTGCTTTTGCTCGGTGAATCGGGGACGGGCAAGGAGCTTGCGGCTCGTTCGATTCACGCGCTCTCCCCGCGAAGATCTCGCCCTTTCATTGCAATCAACTGTGGAGCACTCCCTTCCGAGCTTTTGGAAAGTGAATTGTTCGGGCACGTTCGAGGTGCATTTACCGGGGCGAGTCGCGACAAGGAGGGGCTCTTTGCCGCGGCCAATGGAGGCACGCTCTTACTCGACGAAATCGGGGAAGCTCCGCAGGCCGTGCAGGTCAAACTTTTGCGAGTTCTTCAGGAAAAACGTATTGCCAAGGTCGGTTCGTCCGTGGAAGAGGACATCGACGTCCGAATCGTCGCGGCCACGAATCGCGATTTGCGGGCTGAAGTCACTGCCGGCCGTTTCCGAGAGGATCTTTTTTATCGTTTGCACGTCGTCCCCATCGTCATGCCGCCGCTGCGAGATCGACCGGAGGACATACCGCTCCTCGCGGAAATGTTCTTGCGTCGCGCAGCAGCTCGTTATGGTTTGCGCGAGCCGCATTTGTCTCCAGATGCATTACGCGTGCTCATGGACCATCCTTGGCCAGGAAACGTCCGCGAACTTGCCAATGTCTTGGAGGGCGCAATTTTGCTTTGTCAGGACGAACGGGTTCGCGTCCGCGAGCTTGCAGCCATCATGTCGCCTCCCGCGAAAGTTCCGACATTGGGAAAAACGACGGAATCAGCGGGTTCACTCGACGAGGACGGGCCGGGATCTCTTGCAGGACTATCGGGATCCGATGCGCCCTTGCCGCCCCTTCGTGCGGCGCGCGATTCCTTCGAACGCGCTTATCTCATCGAAGCGTTGCGTCGAGCTGGGGGCAATGTGAGCGCGGCAGCGAAACTCGCTGGACGAAATCGCACTGATTTCCACGACTTACTGCGCAAACACGGGATATCCGCGGCGGAATTCAAAGGATGACGAGCGCGTTCGACGGGCTGTCAAGGAAACGCGCCGAGCTGTTCACAGTGCTCGACGAAAACTCTGTTTTCCCGCGTGTCATTCGGGATGAATACCTGATTTACGGCTGATTTCTCGTACTTGGCCGTTTCGCACGCAGCGCTTTGCCCCGGCCCCACGGCGAACCGCGCGCCTACTTTGATTTCGCACACCGTGACCCGATCCAAATCACTCCATTCGGGACAAATTGCGTTTTGCTCGCGATATGTCTCCACCGGCCCGACGGGCTTTGCAAACGACCACCAACTCCCGAACTCCGTGTATGTTTTTTGGCTGTTCCACACTCGATACACTTTCAAAGGCTTCAACGCTTCGAATACCCGCGCCATGCACAATTTGCCTTTGCCCGTTGCATCGATTGCAGCTTGAGCGAATGGCTCGTCGGTGACTTCTTTTGCGCCGTCGGGCAAGGCATCGATCGTGCCGACGCACGCGACTCCATCCGTCGGTCCGACCGCCGGGAGCGACGTCGTTTTGTCGCCGGCTTCCGTTGGCACGTCGGCGGGGGGTGGCGCAACGACCGCTGCGCCACCACAGCCAATGAAGCTCAATGTGAATGGTACGAAGAGCGTCCAGAGCTTATGCATGCACGCAGGCTACCCGATTGGCTGCCTGCTTGTCATTGAGGATCGTGGTGCGTGAGGTTTCTCACGTTGTTTCGACGGCGGCCCATCTTTTCTGGACGTGACGGCGCATTCATTTATTGACCGCCGCATCCTATCGACACTTGCGCGCTGCAAGCTCGTTTGCAAAGGTGTCGCGCATGTCCACGAAGAGCACCGACATGCGTGAGCGGTTCGAGCAGATGTCCGAGGGGTTTCGATCGCGGTACGTCACGTACGACGAGCTTACTCGGATTGTTCATGCGTGGGCTGAAACGTTTCCGAAATTCGTACGGTTGCGAAGCATCGGTAAAACTCCGGAAGGACGCGACTTGTGGCTGCTCGCGATTGGGCGATCACCGGATGGCGACGGGCCTGCCGTCTGGGTTGATGGCAACATGCATGCGGTTGAGCTGGCGGGTTCGAGCGTTGCGCTCGCGATAGCGGAGGACGCGCTGCGGAATCTCGTTCTTGCTGATGATCCATTGCATGATTTTCCGCCGCACATGCGCGAGCTTCTCCGGCGTGACGTCACGTTTTATGTTTTGCCAAGGATGTGTCCGGACGGTGCCGAGCATGCGCTCGGGAAAGCTGGCTACGTGCGGTCGAATCCGCGCGACGAACGAATGGGTCGAGGTGAACCATTTTGGCGCATGGTGGACGTGGATGGCGACGGCATAGCGCTTTCGATGCGTCGCGAGGATCCTGCCGGGGATTTCGTGGCTTCGGCCGAGGTTCCGAATCTGATGTTGCCGAGGCGTGTCGAAGACGCTGGGCCATTTTATACTATTTATCCCGAGGGGACGATCGAGCATTGGGACGGTTTTACCATTCCCGCTCCCGACTATCTTTCGGACAATGCGATCGACATGAACCGCAATTTCCCCTATCAATGGGCGCCCGAACCTCATCAAAAAGGAGCTGGGGAATATGCGACGAGCGAGCCGGAATCTCGCGCGATCGTCGAATTTACGTCGAAACACCCGAACATTTTTGCTTGGCTCAACCTCCATTGTTTCGGCGGCGTGTACATTCGTCCTGCCGGGGACAAACCCGACAGCAAAATGGATCCGCGCGACTTGTCGCTGTACCGACAAATCGAAACTTGGGGCGATAAAATCGGTGGATATCCCATGGTCAGTGGTTACGAGGAATTTTTGTACGAGGCAGAAAAACCACTGTGCGGTGATGAAGTCGCCTACGCGTATGCGCAACGCGGCGCCGTGGCGCTGGTGTGTGAAATATGGGACTTTTGGAAGCAAGCAGGTTTGCCCGTCATTCGGCCCTTCGTTTGGAATTACCAACGGCGCAGTCGCGAAGATGCCATCAAGATGGCCGAATGGGATCGCGATCATAACAAGAGCAGGATTCTCGGGCCCTGGCGCTCGTTCGACCATCCGCAGCTCGGTCCGGTCGAAATTGGAGGACACGACCCGCGGTTTGGCATTTGGAATCCGCCGCCCGAACGGCTTTCGGAAGTGTGCGAACGGCAATCGAGGTTTTTCTTTCGTATCGCCGCATTGAGTCCGAGCTTGCGGCTCACGGATGCTCGGGCTTCACATATCGAAGGTGACGTGTGGGAGGTTTCGGCCATCGTCGAAAACCTCGGATATTTGCCTACGTTCATATTATCGTCGGCAAAACCGCTTGCGTGGAACGACCCGGTGCGCGCGCGAATTGCGCTTGGTGAAAACATGCACCTGGTGGGCGATGACCACGAATTTCTCGTCGGGCATCTCGAAGGTTGGGGAGCGGTGGACGTGATGAGCACGCCAGGGTTTCCGCGTTCGGGCGGAGCTGCACGCCGCCGCCGAGTGCGCTGGGTCGTACGTGGAAAAGGCACCGTCGTCATTCAGACGGGATGTCCCCGCGTCGGCATGGTCGAAGTGAAGCTCGACGTGAAATGATGCCTGTCGCGATTTCGATCGCAAACTTTCTAGAATCCGTCTCGAACTTGCGCTAAAGCCCTGCCACGCATGTCATCCTCCGAATTCTTTGGTCGTTCGCTCCTCACGCGTCGTCTCGCGCTTCGTGCGGGGTTGGTCTTTTCTCTTCTTGCGCCCGCGTGCGCGCAATCGGACAAACCCGCCGCGCTCGAGCCGGACAAGCCGAAGGCAGCAACTGTCGAAACCAAGCCGGAAGCGAAGCTTGCAGACGACAAAGCGGCCGAAACGAAGGTGGCCGAGGAAAAGGCTGCGGCCGAGAAAGCTGCTGCGGAAAAGGTCGAGGCTGAAAAGGCAGCGGCGGAAAAGGTCGAGGCCGACAAGGCGCTGGCGAAAGAGCCGGAAAAGAAGGTCGCCGAGCCTGACAAGGGCGAAGCCAAGGCCAAGGGGCCCGGCGATGCGGCCGCAAAGGCTGACGCGCCAAAGGCGATCGCCGTGGCGCCGAAAGCAGTTTCGCCAAAGGCGACGAAGATCGATGCGCCGAGGGGCATTCTTGCCAAGGGTGCAGCGGACAAACTCGTGAAAGCGGGTGATCGCCCGGTCGTGAAACTTCTCGAAGCGGGCGCCGCGCCGCGAGCGGTGGCGTCGTACGCATTGGTCAAGGGTGCGGCAAAACCACTTCAGATGGGGATGGATTTGGAGATGGCCATGGACGCGGGCGGCATGAAATTGCCGCCGACGCGCATGCCTCGCATGAACCTGCTTTTCGATTTCACGACGGGGGATCGTTCGGGCGTCGATTGGCCAATTGATGGCAAATTGCGCAAGGTATCGGTCGAACCGAAAGGCGCACAGCAGGATCAAATTGCGGCGGCCCTACGCCCCCAGCTCGGGGCGCTCGAGGGCATTGGAATGAATTATTTTCTTGACGAAAAAGGCCGCTTGCGCGACGTGAAGGTGACGCTGCCTCCGTCGTTGCCGCCGATGGCGGGTCAGATGATGTCCGGAATGACGCAATCGCTCGAATCGATGACGGCGCCATTGCCGGATGAACCCATTGGCGTAGGGGCGACGTGGGAAGTGCTTTCGCGCATCGTGGCCAATGGCGCGGATCTATTGCAAATTACGACGTTTACGCTGGAAAAGCGCGACAAGAATCTCCTGTCGCTCGACGCCGTTGTCCGTCAATACGCGGCCAAAGATGGCGTCAATCCGCCGGGGATGCCTCCGGGCACTGCCGCGCGCCTGGTGTCCTACAAGTGCAACGGGAGTGGAAAATCGGTTTTCGATACGGCGGATGTCGCTCCCCGAAGCGGCTCGACGAGCATCAATTCGTCGATGACCATTGAATTGAAAATCGACGCAGATGGGAAGTCCGAAAAACAGGAGACGTCGGTCGATACCAACATGACTGCATCCTTTTCACGGGCTGCGCCATGAATGAAGTGCCGCAAGCGGGTCGCTTCGACTTTCAGGCTTTTCGAGGCGCCTACAGTCGCTTCGTGACGGGCGATCGCGTCCTTCTGTCGGGGCATTCGCATCAAGCGTGGCCAGACGTGGCGCGTGACGCGATGCTCGAAGCGTACGACGATGCCGCTCGTTTCGTGGACGACAAGTGGTACCAGGCCGTTTTTCCGAAGATGCGGTCCGTGGGGCAGCGAATTCTCGGCAGGTTGGGCTTCGATCCAAATGATGCGATTACGTTCGGCAAAAGCACACACGAGCTGGTGACGCGGCTTCTGTCGTGTTTTCCTCTATCGTCCAATCCGACCGTGGTCACGACGACGGGCGAATTCCATTCGCTTCATCGCCAGCTTTCCCGTTTGTCCGAGGAAGGTCTGCGCGTCGTGTGGGTCGATGCGACCGATCGCCAATCGCTCGCGGATCGGCTCATCCAAGCCATCGTGCCCGGAGTCTCGCTCGTGGCGTTTTCAGCGGTGCTTTACGAGGATGCCTATGTGATGCCGCGTCTCGGTGACATCGTTGCGCGTGCGGTCAGGGTGGGCGCGGTGCCCCTTGTCGATGCATATCACGCGTTCAATGTCGTGCCGCTCGATTGGGGATCAGCACGAGACAAACTCTTCGTGACGGCAGGTGGATACAAATACGCCCAATTGGGTGAAGGCATTTGTTTTTTGCGTGTGCCATCGGATTCGACGTTGAGACCCCTCGATACAGGCTGGTTTGCTGATTTTTCGGCGCTGGAACGCGAACGGACCGGGCGCGTCGAATACGGTCCTGGTGGAGACCGTTTTTCCGGAGCAACCTTCGATCCAACTCCGTTTTACCGAGCAGAGGCAGTGCTCGCACATTGGGATCATTTCGGCTTGACTCCTGCGCGCTTGCGGGCCATTTCGCTCGCTCAGACGCGTAGCATCATCGCCCTCCTGGATGACGCTCGTCTCGGTGAGCGCATCGTCACGTCGCGCGAAGACGAACGACGTGGTGGATTCATTGCAGTGCGTTGTCCTCGAGCATCGGACGTCGTGGCCCGCCTTCGCGAACGTGGAATCTTCGTGGATTCCCGGAGAGATCTATTGCGAATTGGTCCCGCCCCGTATCTTTATCCCGATGAAATCGAGCGCGGCACGCAGGCGGTCGCCGCGGAAATCCACAAGGAGCTTGCGGCTTCGTGACCTATACGTTCGTGCCCGAGCTCGATGAGCGTCTCGTGGCAGAAGCCGCATCGCATACCCACGAAATCTGGTCCGGGGGCTTTTCGCTCGATGGCCACATCGAACGCACGAAGGACCAGTTGCGCCGCGCGGGGCGGGACATTTTGCGTTACGTGGGTCTCGTTGACGAAACGGGCCTCGTCGCGTCCATCAAACGATATGGCCTCGTCGTTCACGCGCCTGGAGTCGGACCAGTGCCGGCCATTGGCATCGGCGCCGTCTACACGCGCAAAGATGCTCGAAGAAAAGGTGCCGCCGCGACGCTCCTTCGATGGCTTTTGGAGGATGCGCGCTCGACGGGACATGCGCTCGCATTGCTTTATTCGGAAATCGGCACGGCGTATTATGAACGTCTCGGATTCGTTGCGCTCCCATCGTACGAGCATGCCGCAAGTGCAATTGATTTTCCCGATGCAACTTCACTCGAAATACGTCCCGCAGGCGCCGCGGACGAAGAGCTCATCATTCGCCTGCACGAAGCTTCGTGGGATCCCAGCGTCGTGCGCATCGTGCGTACGCCCGAGCATTTGCGTTATTTCCGTTATCGCAATACCGCCGACTGCGCTTGGATGTTGCATCGAAATGGATCCGTCGTCGGTTACTTGATCGCGGGTATTCACGACGGAACTCGGGATGACGGAGTGAACGCATCATCCCGCACGTTATGGGTGGACGAATGGGCCGCACCAGGCATTTCGACAGCCGACGTATTCGGCGCCATTCGCGTGATCGCTCAGCGTGAATCCGCCCCGCGTGTTGCCGCATGGCTTTCGCCTTGGCATGCGTTTCCGCCATTCACAGCAACCCCGCGCCACGACACCATTGCAATGGCGTGCCCTCTGAACGCTCCAATCAGCACCATCGATCCGCACCAAACTTTCTTCGGATCGCTCGATCACTTTTGACCCCCGACCCCTTGCACCCTCACACTCCCGGCAGTAGTCTTGTTGAATATGAATATCAAGTTCGCATCTCGTCGCATCCTCGCGATCTTGTTCGCGTTCGCGATCGTGATCTTGTCGCGCGAGCACGTTGCGCGAGCGGACGAGCTTGCGGCTCCCGAGATCGAGGCGCAGCGGCTCGTGCACGTTCTCGGATACGTCGGTGCCGACTACGGCGTGGCGGTCGAGGGCGGGGCCATCACGAACGAGGACGAGTACAAGGAGCAGATCTCGCTGCTCGACGATGGTGCGAAGATTGCCGAACGGATTGCTCCTGCGCGTTCGGCATCGGCGAAGGACGTCGACGTGCCGGCGCTCGTTGCGCGTGTGCGCAAGCTGGTCAACGAAAAGGCCGCCGCGTCCGACGTCGAAGCGGCGACGACCGCAGCGCGACAGGCGATCATCGGCGCGTATCAGTTGAGCGAGGCGCCTGCGCAAGCGCCCGTGCTCGAACGCGGTCAGAAGCTCTTCGCGCAAAACTGCGCAGTTTGTCATGGCACGCTCGGACGAGCCGACACGCCTCAAGCGACGCTTCTGAAGCCTGCGCCGACGAACTTTTGGGATCCGGAAATCGCCGACGCGATGACGCCGTTTCGCGTTGCGAACACCGTGCGTTTCGGTGTGCAGGGCACGGCGATGGTGCCGTTTTCCCAGTTGACTGACGCCGATCGCTGGGACCTTGCGTTTTACGTCGTATCGCTGAGGCACACGGCACAGCCTGCCGACAGTTCACCCACGTATGCGCTCGCGGAGCTCGCTACGCGATCGGACGCTTCTCTTCGTGTGGAGCTCGAAGGTGCAGGTGTTGCGGCGAAGGACATCCCGGCGGTGCTCGCGGATCTGCGCACGCGGGCGCCCTACGAGGATCGCGCGGCGCGTTCTCCGCTCGCGCTTGCTCGAGCGAAGCTCGAACGTGCTCGCGTGGCGATTCTGCGTGGCGATCGGGAAGCTGCTCGTGGGTTTGTCATCGACAGTTACCTCGAAGGCGTCGAGCCGGTCGAGGCACCGCTGAAGGCGGTCGATCCGGCCATCGTTGCGCGGCTCGAAGAACACTACATGTCGATACGTGCAGGGCTCGATCGTGGTGATGCCCCAGGCGACATGGGCACGTCCATCGGATCGACGCTCACGGAGCTTGCGCTTGCAGAAAACAAGCTCAACGATCGGCGCGGAGGAGGGTTTGTCTCGACCGCTTTCTCGAGCGCAGGGATCGTCCTGCGTGAAGGCGTCGAGGCTGCGCTGCTCGTGGCTGCGCTTCTCAGCATCGCAGCGCAGGCGGGTTTGCGAGACAAACGGCGCTGGATCCATGCGGGATGGGCCGTCGCGATTGTCCTCGGCATTCTCACATTCTTGGTGTCCCAACGACTCGTTGCGATATCTGGTGCGAGCCGCGAGCTGGTCGAGGGCATCACGGCGCTGCTTGCGACGGCGGTGCTCTTCTACGTGAGTTATTCGCTGCTCGCGAAACGCGAAGTGCAGCGTTGGATGAAGTTTCTCAAGGAGCACGTGTCGCCTCGAAAAGCGGCTCTTTCGCTCTTTGGCGTGTCGCTGCTCGCGGCCTATCGCGAAGCGTTCGAGACGGTGCTGTTTTACCAGGCGATGTTTGCTTCCGGAGGCAGTGCTGCTGCTGCCGCGTTGGGCGCGCTCGTAGGTGCCGCGGCGCTCGTGGTTCTCGTCATGGCCTACACGCGAGCGGGCAAGTTCGCGCCTCCGCAGGTGTTCTTCCGCGTGTCGAGCTACCTGCTTTACGCGCTCGCGGTCATCTTCGTGGGGCAGGGCATTGCTGCGCTGCAAATGGCGGGAGCTGCTCCTGCGCATCGAGTGCCGGTGCCGAGCATCCCCGTGCTCGGGTTTTACCCGACCATCGAAACGATCGCCGCGCAGTTCGTCCTCATCGCGCTCGCAGTGGGTGCGTACCTATGGAACAAGCGCCCGAGCGATCCCAGCGCCGCAGCGCCGGTTCGTTCGTAGGAACCACGCACTACATCAGTTCGTCCATGTCCGTCCGGTGGACGGGCGGCGCGTCGGGGTAAAGCGGTCGCAAGCCTCGACGCGCCACGTCGAGCGCATTTTTCGCGGGTTCCGCAAGGTCCCACTCGAGATAGAGTTTGTCCCCGTCAAAGCACCCGAAACTCGTTGATACACAAAGCAATGGTTCGCGGTCGATGGCGAATCCCCAGCGAGCGACGTCGTGACCATACACGGCCACCGTCGCGTCCGGATGGATGGCCTTCAGAAAACTCCATGCGCGTTCGGATGAAGTCGTTCGAGCCCAAAGGAGTGCTCCCAGCGTTCCGCGTGCGGCCATTTCTTCGAGCGTCAGGCCGTTCGAATTGTCGAACTGGAGCGCATCGAGCTCATCGATGCTCGTGATGCGCGCGTGTGGAGCCGCGTGCAGCATCACCAGGCCCGCTTGAGGTGCCAGGGCCACGAAAGGCCACGTTTTGAACCATTCACGCATCGCGAGCGTGCGTTCGGCGCCGAGCAGATCTTCGAGGCGCAGCGCTTCGTCCGGAAAAAACTTGGCGACGATGGGGCCGCCTATGTGGGCGTGCTCGTGATTGCCGAGCAAGTAGTGCACGCGTCCCGGGTAGCGCGATTGCAGCTCCAGGGCTCGCTCGAGCACGCCGACCGAATCGCCATGGTAGAAGCTGCCGAGGTATTCGGGCCAGTCCTCTTCGGCAAGCTCGGGACCGTGGACCAGATCGCCCGTGATGACCAGGACGGCTCCGTCGGGCCCTTGTGCGGCCTCTTCGAACACCGTTGCAACACGGTCAAAATCATTCACATGCCCCTGCAAATCAGTGGCCACGATGAGCTTGCCACGGTCCGGGAGCACCACGCTTCGTCGCACGCAGAAACCATACCCCACTTCAGTCGTACGCCCCAGTTTGCCGCGTCGTTTCACGCCTTGGACTGCCAGGCGTGTGCGCGGTTGCGTGCCAAAGCCGAAGTAGCGCCATGCGGGTCTCGGGGCTAGTCTCGCGACCCATGAACAATGCGACGCTTTCCGCGTGGGTAGACGAGGTCGCACGTAAGACGCAGCCCGACCGCGTGGTGTGGTGTGACGGATCCGAGTCTGAATACCGCGGACTCGTGCAGCAAATGCTTGCCGACGGAACTTTGCACGAGCTCGATCAAGCCGCATTTCCCGGTTGCTTCTTGCATCGCAGTCATCCGTCGGATGTGGCTCGTACCGAACATCTCACGTTCATTTGCTCGGAACGTCGTGAGGATGCAGGACCCACGAACAATTGGATGGCGCCTGCTGAAGCGCGCGAGAAAGTCGGGCGGCTTTTCGACGGCTCGATGCGCGGACGGACGATGTACGTGGTGCCCTATTTGATGGGCCCCGAAGGTTCTGCATCGTCCAAAGTTGGTGTTGAAATTACCGACAGTGCGTATGTCGCCGCGAGCATGCGCATCATGACGCGCATGGGCCGAGTCGCCCTCGATCATCTCGGCAACTCGTCGGACTTTTGCCGTGGATTGCACTCGCTCGGAGACCTCGATCCCGAGCGTCGTTTCATTCTTCATTTCCCTGAAGAAAGCCTCATTTGGAGCATTGGTAGCGGATACGGCGGCAATGCCCTTCTCGGTAAGAAGTGCTTTGCGCTCCGCATCGCGAGCACCATGGCCCGTAATGAAGGATGGCTTGCCGAGCACATGCTTATTCTTGGGCTCGAAAATCCGCAGGGGGAGATCACGTACATCTGCGCAGCGTTTCCGAGTGCGTGTGGCAAGACAAACCTCGCGATGCTCGTGCCGCCTCTGAGCCAAGCAGGCTGGAAGATTTGGACCGTGGGCGATGACATCGCATGGCTCAGGTTCGGTGCGGATGGTCGATTGTGGGCGATCAATCCCGAGGCTGGTTTTTTCGGCGTTGCACCTGGCACGGGGCGCAAGACGAATCCGCATGCGCTCGAAATGGTCCATCACAACACGATCTTCACGAACGTGGCGATGACGCCCGAGCGTCATCCGTGGTGGGAAGGCATGGAAGGGCAGCCGCAATCGCTCATCGACTGGCAAGGGCGACCGTGGACGCCGCAATCGGGCGCGCCAGCGGCTCATCCGAACAGCCGTTTCTGCGTTTCAGCGAAGCAGTGCTCGTGCGTATCACCGATGATCGACGAACCGGCTGGTGTGCCCATCAGCGCGTTCGTCTTCGGAGGTCGTCGCGCCAAACTCGCGCCTCTGGTGTACGAAGCACGCGATTGGTCGCACGGGGTTTATCTTGGCGCATCGATGGCGTCGGAGACGACCGCCGCAGCCGTGGGCAAGGTCGGTGTCGTACGTCGTGATCCCATGGCGATGCGCCCATTCTGTGGATACAACATGGCGGACTACTTCGCGCACTGGCTCGACATAGGGCGCGGCAAGCCGGGCATGCCGAAGGTGTTTCACGTCAATTGGTTCCGCCAAGACAGCTCGGGCAAGTTCCTTTGGCCAGGGTTCGGCGACAACTTGCGCGTGCTCCGCTGGATGCACGATCGCATTCGCGGCACGGCCAAAGGACGCGAAACGCCGCTTGGAATTTTCCCAGCCCAAGGAGAGCTCGACACGGATGGTTTGAGTTTGTCCGCGGGAGCCATGGACGAACTGTTCGCGATCGATCGCGCCGAGTGGCTCGACGACCTTGCCGATCAGGAAGCGTTCTTCAACTCGTTCGAGGGCCGCATCCCCGAAGAGATTTGGCGCCATCACCGTTCTCTGCGCGCAGACCTCCAGAAGTAGCGCCTCACGCGCACGCCTCATCCCAACCCACTCTCCACGCCGCATCGCGTCGGATCATCGCGCAAATTTTTCTGTGCAAATTCGCGGGGTCGCGTCTTGACCCTCTGTGCTTTCGCGGCTACTTGTACTTTCAAAATATTTTGAAAGTTCAGCGAGACATGACCGAGCGTGAGACCAGCGTGACCGGGGAAGACGAAGCCGAGCTGCTTGCCGCCGACGCCATTGGCGACGTCATCGAGCACTGGGGATTTCGTCGCGTGCTCGGTCGCGTGTGGACCATCCTCTTCATCGCAGGGGAACCACTGCCCGCGGCGACCATCGGCGAACGTTTGAGCTTGTCCGCCGGCGCCGTGAGCATGTCTCTCACCGAGCTTCAGCGGTGGGGCGTCGTGCGGCGCGTGTTCAAGCCCGGTGAGCGTAGGGAATTTTTCGAGGCTGAGACGGACTTTTGGAAAATGATTTCCAAAGTCTTCTCCGAGCGTGAACGGCTTCTCGCCGAATCTGTGCGCTCACGGCTCGAACGCGCGGTGGATCTGCTCGAAGCACGTAGTCGTTCAGGCGCAAACGATTTGCGAGCCGATCGAGTTCGGCGACTGCTCGCGTTCGTCATCACGGCAGAGGTCGCGCTCGACGGATTCATTCGGTCGAGACAGGTGGATTTCGCGCCTTTTGGGGATCTCATTCGATTCCCACTTCGCGTCGTGCGCAAGCGTCGCGCCTGAGAAGTTTTTTGAGGTCCAAGCATTCGGTTCGGTTGGGACGAGTCCCCTGCCGACGGGAGAACGTATGTCGATTGCAACATACCCCATCAAACGCGTCGCTCCGCCTTCCCACGACGTCGTGGGAAGCCTCGAGCGGGGATGTGTCGATCATGGAATCGATCCCCTCGCTCATCGATTGGCAGATTTGCGCGCGTTCCTTGCTGGCGATCTCGACGAGGTCGATCGTGCGATTGCGGCTGTCGGTGCAGGAGGAAAAACGCGTGCCGAAGCGAGCGTTCGTCATCTGCTCGCGCAGGATGGAAAGCGCATTCGCCCCATTTGCGTCGCGCTTGCGGCGCACGTTGGACGCGGGTTCACGGACGCCGCGCGCACGTATGCGGTAGCCGTCGAGCTCGTGCACAACGCGACGCTCCTTCACGACGACGTCGTGGATTTGGGCGTGCGCAGGCGCGGTGCAGAAGCGGCGCGCATGATCTACGGCAATGCGGCGAGCATCTTCGGTGGCGATTGGCTCCTCGTCGAAGCGCTTCGGGACATCCAGCGTGTTGGCAATGCCGACGTGCTCGGTCGCATGCTCGACGTCGTGCGCGAGATGGTCATCGCTGAATCGATGCAGCTCGAACGTCGAGGCAAACTCGATACGAACGTGAACGAATATTTCCAAATCATCGAAGGAAAGACCGCATCGCTGTTCCGTTGGGCAATGTTTGCCGGCGCCGTTGCAGGCGGAGTTTCCGACGCTGCACGTGATGCGCTCGTCGATTACGGTCGAAAGGTCGGCGTTGCGTTTCAGGTCGTCGATGACGTGCTCGATGTCGCGGGAGACGCTGAAACGACGGGCAAGACGCTGCTTGCGGATCTTGCCGAAGGAAAGATGACGTACCCGATGTTGCGCGCGCTCGAGCGACGTCCGGATCTCGCTCCAATGCTCGAAGTTGCATGTGCGGGAGGCGATGTCGCACCCGAGCTCGGAGCACGAATCGCAACGGTGCTGCGCTCGTCTGGCGTCATCGAAGAATCGGTCGAGCTTGCGCGCCGGCTGTGCCACGAAGCCATTTCGGCGCTCGAAGTCGTCCCGGAGGGGATTGCCAAAACTGCGCTCGTTGCCGTTGCACGCGCGACGCCGGAGCGGAGGAGGTAGGCCGCCATGATCGTGTCATTGAGAAGCGACGCGGATGCGTCCGGTGTTCTACGGGAGCTCACGTGCCGAGGGCTTTGGGTTTCACGTGTGGAACGAGGCACCTCCGGAGGCTCGGTGCATTACGTGATCGCGCCGCATTCGCAGCCGGCTGATCCCATGGATCTGGCGAGGATCGACGGCGTGCTCGAAGTAACAGCGCCGGCGCCCGCGCATCCGCTCGTGTCGGCGCAAGGACCGGTCGTCGATGTGCGCGGCGTGCGAATCGGTTTGTCACAACCGATCTTCATGTGCGGGCCATGCAGCCTCGAGTCCGAAGACCAGGTGCGCGAAACGGCAGCCGTTCTCGCGGGTAGTGGCGTGTCGTTCATTCGCGGAGGCGCGTGGAAGCCGCGCACGAGTCCCTATTCGTTCCAGGGGCATGGCGACAAGGCACTCGAATGGGTTCGTCGCGCCGCCGATGCAAACGGGCTGCTCGTCGTCACCGAAGCGCTTGGCGAAGGCCACGTATCTGCCGTCGCCGAGTATGCAGATCTCGTGCAAATCGGCTCGCGCAACATGCAGAACTTCTCGCTGCTCAAGGCGATCGGGAAAACGGGCAAACCCGTTCTGCTCAAGCGCGGCATGTCCTCGACCATCGACGAGTGGCTTCTCGCGGGCGAGTACCTGCTCGCGCATGGCACCAAAGGCGTGATCTTTTGCGAGCGTGGAATTCGCGGATTCGATGATTCGACGCGCAATCTGCTCGACCTAGGGGCCGTGGCGATTCTGCGTCACGTGCATCGATTGCCGGTGATCGTCGATCCATCTCACGGAGCGGGGCGGCGCGATCTCGTGCTTCCGCTCGGGCGCGCTGCGCTCGCCGCGGGAGCTGCAGGGCTGATGATCGAGACGCATCCCGACCCAGGACGAGCACTTTCCGATGGACCACAGGCGATACCTCTTGCCGAGCTCGGAGCGATGGTCCGCGAGCTAGGACAAACGGTGGTGCGATGATGGAACCGATTATTTCCAGCCGAATCAGTGGGTTTTACCGTCATTCACCAGAGGCACGTTTGTCCAAGCTGCGCGAGATGGAGCTTCTCGATGCGACGTCGAGCGAACATCTTGCACGTGGTGGGAGCATCGATGTCGAGCTGGCGGATCGCTTGAGTGAAAACGTCATTTCGACGCACGCGTTGCCGCTTGGATTGGGCCTGAACTTTTTGATCAACGGTCGCGACGTCCTGGTCCCCATGGCGACGGAAGAACCGAGCGTCGTCGCCGCAGCGTCGAATGCAGCGCGCATGACGCGTCATTCGGGAGGGTTTGTCGGAGAAGCCGATCCGCCCATCATGACGGCGCAAATTCAGCTCGACGACGTCCCCGAACCATACGCTGCTGCAGCTCGCATTCTCGAAGCGAAAGCACGCCTCTTTGCGATGGGTGACGAAGCGATTCCGCGCATGGTGGCTCGAGGTGGCGGAGTTCGAGATCTCGAGGTGCGTGTGCTCGATGAAGCGCTCGGCATTCTCGTGGTTCACGTGCACGTCGACGTCGGCGATTGCATGGGTGCCAATACCGTCGATTCGGTCGCCGAGGCGATGGCGCCCGGCGTGCAGGATCTCGCGGGCGGAAGGATGGGTTTGCGCATCCTGACAAACCTGCCGCTGCGTCGTCTCGTGCGCGTGCGCGTGTCCGTGCGTGACGAAGACGTTGGAGGTGCGGAGCTTGCGATGGGAATCATGCGAGCGAGTCGGTTTGCCGAGCTCGATGTTTTTCGCGCCGCCACGCACAACAAGGGCTTCATGAATGGTGTCGACGCCGTTGCGCTCGCGCTGGGTCAAGACTTTCGCGCCATCGAAGCCGGAGCACACGCGTATGCCGCGACGAGCGGAACGTATCGACCGATCAGCACGTGGAAACGTACGTCGGATGGTCTCGTCGGAAGCGCTGAATTGCCGCTCGCGGTTGGCACGGTCGGTGGTTTGTCGCAGGCACATCCTGGTGTTCGTGCCGCGTTCGACATGATCCGGGTCAACTCGTCCGGAGAGCTGGCGATCGTGATGGCGTCGGTTGGGCTCGCGTCGAATTTGGCCGCACTTCGAGCGCTTGCAGGGGAGGGAATTCAGCTTGGGCACATGCGCCTGCATGAGCGCAAGCGTGCGCTCGAACCAAATGAGCAACCGCTGCGATCGGCAACGAACGGACGACACTCGGAGGGTTCGCCATGAACAGTGCAGACAAACCCGAACATGCCCCGACAAACCTTGGTAGCGGTGCGATGTTCGATGCCATTGCGGCACGTTACGACACGTTGAACCGCATTTTGTCGCTTGGAATGGATCAAGGCTGGCGTCGCAAGGCCGTCGCCGCCCTTGCGCTCGAACCGAACGCCAAGGTTCTCGACCTTGCTACAGGGACCGGGGATCTTGCGATTGCGATTGCACAGACGCATTCCGACGTAACGGTCGTTGGTGTCGATCCGTCGAAAAACATGCTGGCGGAAGGCATTCGCAAGGTGGACGCGGCTGGGCTATCGGGACGAATCGAGCTTCAGGAAGGCGATGCGCAATCGCTTTCGTTCGAAGACGAAACGTTCGACGGAGTGACCATTGCGTTTGGCATTCGAAACGTGCCGGATCGAGCGAAGGCGCTGCGCGAGATCGCTCGCGTGACGCGCCTTGGTGGTCGAGTCGCCGTGTTGGAATTGTCGGAACCTCGAGGCGGCATGCTCGGCGTGCTCGCGCGGACGTACGTGCACGAGATCGTTCCGCGCGTCGGGGGATTTCTTTCGGGCGCAAAGGAATATCGTTATCTCCAGAAATCGATTGCTGCATTTCCTCCGGCTGACGAATTTGCGCAGATGATGGAGGATGCGGGTTTGACCGTGCTCGAAATGTCGGCGCTCACGTTTGGCGTGGCGCACCTTTACGTGGGCACGCCCAAGCGAGGAGCGGCGCGCCGTCCGGAGGCGTCGTGATCGAGCTCGTCGCTCAGGCCATCGAGCGTTTGTCGCAAAGCACCGC
This sequence comes from Polyangiaceae bacterium, assembly GCA_016715885.1. Lineage (NCBI taxonomy): Bacteria > Pseudomonadati > Myxococcota > Polyangiales > Polyangiaceae > Polyangiaceae bacterium. The sequence goes on along the minus strand of JADJXL010000003.1, from coordinate 232,421 downwards.
GGGAGCCGATGATGTCCTGGCGATTGCCGTCGCGGCGCCGTACGTGCCGCCGACTCGACTCGTCGCTGCGTGCTCGGGTGAGCTTTCGGTGTCGTTTTGGCACGGATCACCACGCACCGGCGAAACGCCGTTGGCGCTCGTGGGGTTTGGCGAGGCTACGCGTATCGATGGTCATGGGCCGGAGCGAATTGCGCAAGCGGCAGACGGCACGCGCCGGGTATTTGAAACGCTACGCGAAGAACGTACGCGTGAGGCATCCAAGGCGCCTGGACCGTTCTTCTTGGGAGGTTTGTCTTTCCGACCGAATGCCGAGCGAGAGCCTTGGTCTGCGTTTGCCGATGCGAGTTTTTCGCTACCGCGATGGCTTTACGTTTGTCGAGGTACCGAGGCTTGGCTTTGGTTGTGCGTGCGGGCCGAGCGCATCGAGTTGGACAGGCGAGTCGTTCTCGGAGAGCTCGAGACGCTGGAAGCAGCCATGAAAGGCGCAGAGCAGCTTCGCCAACGGGCTCGAGCGTCGGATGTGCCAAGCGTCGTGGCGCGTTTGGATGTCGCCGATCGAGACGCTTTTTGTGCGCTGGTGGCCGACGCCATCGCGTGCATTCACACGCGTGCGACGGACAAGATCGTGGCGGTTGCATCGAGTCGCGTGACGTTCGACGAACCGATCGATGCAGCAGTGGTACTTCAACGTTTGGACGAGGCATATCCGGATACCACGCGATTTGCGATTCAGCGGGGCGAGCGAGTGTTTGTCGGGGCCTCGCCCGAGCGGCTCGTTGCGCGGCATGGGCGTCATGTCGATAGCGATGCGCTTGCAGGAACTGCGAGGCGCGGTGCGGATGACGCAACCATCGTACGCGCGCTTCTTTCGAGCTCGAAGGATCGGCGTGAACACGCACTGGTCGTCGAATCGATTGCTGCGGTTCTGGCTGCTCGATGTTCGTCGCTCGATGTTCCGGAAGAACCTCGCATTCGCACGCTGCGCAACGTCCACCATTTGTGGACGCCCATGCGTGGGGTTTTACGCAATGGAACCCATGTGCTGTCGCTCGTCGAAGCGCTGCACCCGACGCCCGCCGTAGCTGGCACGCCGCGCGACCGCGCAACGGCGTGGATTGCCGAACATGAGCCGACGTCGCGAGGTTGGTACACGGGAGCCGTTGGATATTTCGATGCCGCGGGCGACGGCGAGTTTGCCGTGGCTATTCGTGCAGGGCTCGTGGGCAAACGTGATGCGTTTCTGTACGCAGGCGCGGGCATCGTCGAAGCATCCGATCCACCTGCGGAATACGCGGAAACGCGCGCGAAAGAAGCGCCCATGCTCGCGGCGCTCGGGATCGTCCCATGAGCCGCGATCAATTCGCTTGGATCGAAACGTTCATGGAAACGCTTGCGTTTGCAGGTGTGCGTGACGTCGTGGTTTGTCCAGGATCGCGCTCTACGCCGCTCGCGCTTGCTGCCGACACGACCGAGGGCTTCGTTCGTCACGTTGCGGTGGACGAACGCGCTGCCGCCTTTTTTGCGCTGGGTCAAGCTCGAGTGAAGGGTCGTCCGAGCGCTGTGCTTTGCACGTCGGGTACCGCCGGAGCGCACTTTCTTCCGGCGATCATCGAAGCGTCGCAAAGCCACATCCCACTGCTCGTGCTGACGGCGGATCGTCCGTGGGATCTCGTCGGTGTCGCAGCGCCGCAGACGACGGATCAACACGCGCTTTTTGGCGTGCATGTGCGAGCTTTCTTGGAGCTTGGCCTGCATGAGGCATCGCTGAAGGATGGTGTTGCGGCTCGAGTCGCTGCGCAGGCGGTTTCGGGAACACTTTCGCCTACGCCGGGCCCCGTACACGTCAACGTTCGTCTTCGCAAACCGCTCGAACCGACGAAACCATGGCCGCATTCGGCGACGAGGTTCGGTGCGAATGTGGCGCGTGGGAAGACGCGGGTGTTCATGCCAAAAGTGGCGCCGTCTCCCGAGGCCATCGACACGTTGGTCGAACATGCGTCGCGGGCGCGTCGAGGTCTCATCGTTTGTGGACCCGCGAAGCTCGATCGTCCGAACGAACCATTGCGTGATGCGGCGGTGGCTCTTGCGCGAGCGACAGGGTTTGTCCTGCTTGCGGAAACCACGAGCCAGGCGCGGTTTGGAAAGACCGACCCCAACGTCGTAGAGTGTCCGGCATTCGATGCGATCCTGCGCGATCCACCGTTGTGCAAGGCGCTCGAGACCGATCTGATTCTCGAGCTTGGTGCTCCTCCCACGTCGAGCAACTATGCCGCATACGTCGAACAGCACGCGGCTGCTCCAAGGTTTGTCATTGCCGCTCACGGCTGGAACGATCCCGCACAAGACGCTACGGCGCTCGTGCTCGCAGATCCCGCCGAAGTTTGTCGAGCTGTAACCGATCGTTTGTTATCGCATACGGTCGCCCCGGATCCTCGGTGGGCGTCTGCTTTCCGGCGCGCAAACGCATTGGTGTGGTCATTCGCGGAAAAACACGCGGGAGGCCCTTCGCTGACCGAAGCACTCGTTGCGCGAACGGTTGTTTCACGATGTCCAGAAGGGGCCTTGCTCGCGGTAGGAAATAGTTTGCCCGTGCGCGACGTGGACTTGTGGGCACCCGCCCGGCAAACGCGCCTCGATGTGCTGCATCAACGTGGCGTCAGCGGAATCGATGGGCTCGTTGCCGGAGCTTCCGGTGCGGCGAGCGTTGCCAATCGGCCCGTGGTGCTGCTTCTGGGTGATACGAGCATGCTGCACGACCTTTCGAGTTTGGTGCTCGCGCGGCACGTGCCCGGGCCGCTGGTCATCGTCGTCGTGCAAAACCAAGGCGGGCGAATCTTCGAGCGATTGCCCGTCGTGCACGCTGTCGATCGGGAGCGTTTCGATAAGTACTTCACGATGCACGAAGCGGTTGATCTCGGGCACGCGGCGGCCGCGTTTGGAATCGGGTTCGTCCAGACAGACAATCACGAAACGTTCGTTCAGTCCTTCGACGAGGCATTGCGAAAGCCGGGAGCGACGCTGATCGAGGCGGTGGTGCCGCCGGAAGACGGCACTGCGCGGGCAGCTCGGTTTCGCGCGGAAGTCGCGGAGAGGCTTCGTTTCTTGTGTGAGGAGGTGTCGCGATGACCGAGGTGCGTGCGGGATCGCTCCGGGCGTGGATTCTTGCGTCGCGACCGGCAACGCTCACGGCGGCGATCGTACCGGTGCTCGTTGGGAGCGCAGTCGCGCATGCGGTGGGCGGTTTCCGATTGCTTCCGGCGCTCGCGGCGCTTGTCGGCGCGATGCTGATTCAGATTGCGACGAACTTTGCGAACGACGTGTTCGACCATGAAAAAGGCGCGGACACGGAGGATCGGCTCGGGCCGACGCGCGCGACGGCGTCGGGGCTTTTGACGGCGCGTCAGATGCGCGCGGCGCTCGTGACGACCCTCGCGCTCACGCTGATTCCCGGTGCGTACTTGGTGTGGGTCGGTGGTTGGCCAATCGTTGTCATTGGCATTGCGTCGATGCTCAGCGGCGTCGCGTACACCGGCGGCCCGTATCCGCTCGGTTATCACGGTCTTGGCGATGTGTTCGTTTTTGTCTTTTTCGGGCTTGTCGCCGTGTGCGGCACGGTGTTCGTCCAGGCAAACTCGATTCCGCTCCTCGCATGGCTTGCAGCGTCCGCGGTCGGAGCGATTGCGACGGCGATTCTCGTCGTGAACAACGTCCGCGATCGCGAGACGGATGTGAAGGCAGGCAAGCGGACGCTTGCGGTTCGTCTGGGAAAACGTGGGGGAATCATCGAGTACGTGGGGCTGTTTGTCGTGGCGTATGCCGTTCCCGTGTTGGCGATTGTCCTGACGAACGCAGGTCTTTGGGTGCTTTTGCCGCTGATGACTGTGCCGCTCGCGGTGCATCTCGCGATTGCGCTTGCGACGAAGGAAGGACGACCGCTCAACGCTGTTCTGGGACAAACCGCCATGCTCTTGCTCGTGTACGGCGTGCTGCTTTCCGTTGGGCTGGTGCTTTCGCCGCGAGGAGCTTGAAAAGTGCAGATTCGAGGTGGCGCAGCGATCCCCTCGTTCGTCGGCGACAGACCGTATGTGCGCGTAGGAATTCGAGACGAGAGGAAAACGCTCGGCATTGGCGAAGCTACGCCGTGGCCCGCGGAATTTGCGGATGTCGTGGCGAACATGGCCACGGCGATTGGCAATGCGCTGCCCGAGCTTGGACGACTTGATTTGGAAGAGCTTCCGCCGCTCGAAGCGGTTTCGCACGCGCTAAAACCCGCGGAGGCGTTCTTGGGGCGTTGGAGAACTGCACGATTTGCACTCGAAACGGCCCTCTTGGATGCGGTCGCTCAACGACTCGAGCTTTCGCTCGCTGCGTGTTTGTCATCCTTTTCGGGGCACGAACAAGTGCCGTGCAATGCGCTCTTGGATGCGGCCACGGATGACTTGCCGGTTCGCGCCGCCGCATTGAAAGCGCTTGGTTTCAAGGCGCTCAAGGTAAAGCTCCGTGCGCGAGATGCTGCGGGGTTCGACCGCGAGGTCGCTGCGCTGCGCGAACTGCGAAAAGTTTGGTCAGACGAACTTCGTTTGGATCCAAACGGTATGTGGACGCTTGTCGAAGCTCGAGAAAAGCTGGAACGATTGAGCGAATTTGCGCCGCGATACGTCGAGCAGCCGGTGGCGGCGGAGGAACTGGGCGAGCTTGGAAAAACCGCGACCCCGTGGGCTGCGGACGAATCGCTGCTCGTGCCGGGTTTGCCCGATCGATTGGCACGTGATGGGACGTGTGCGGCATTCATCCTGAAGCCTGCGCTTCTTGGTGGCTTTGCGCGGGCGCTCGAGCTGGCAAACATGGCGGCATCTGCGGGATTTGCAGCGATCACGACACACGCGCTCGATGGTCCCGTGGGCATCGCAGCGGCCGTCGAGTTTGCGCGAGCGCTTCCGGAGCAGCCGCCCGCGTGTGGTCTTGCCGCGCATGACGGTTTGTCGCGGTACACAGCGTTGGCGTCCCCGCATCACGTTTGTCCGGCGTACGTCACGCGTGCGGCGCTTCCTGGATTGGGTTTTACCGAGGAGGAGCGGAGACGATGGCTAGGGATGGCCTGAGCATGCTCGATGCGGCGTACGAGCCCGGCGTGGCTGAGCTTCCGGCCATTTTCGAGCGTGGAAACGTCATCACGTACGGGCAGCTTGCGGCGCGTGTTCGTCAGCGGGCGCGTGATCTCGCGGCGCGCGGAGTGGGCTTGGGCAGTCGCGTCGCGCTTCGAGCGACATGCGACGTGGAGACGATCGTTTCGTTCTTCGCGCTCATCGAGCTGGGAGTGGCGCTCGTGCCCATTCATCCAAGGCTCACGGATGCAGAAGAGCAGGCGCTCGTCGATGATGCTCACCCGGATCTGCGTTTGTCTGGGCCAGTCACCGAATCTTTGAACACCGAACGATTGCCCGAGCCGGTGACGGGCGCGGATGTGCCCGCGGCGATCGTATACACGTCGGGAACGACGGGGCGCCCGAAGGGCGCGGTGCTTTCGCGGAAGGCGTTTGTCGCAAGCGCACGTGCGAGCGAGACAAACCTTGGGTGGCATTCGAACGATAGGTGGCTCGTGTGCATGCCGCTCGCGCACGTTGGAGGCTTATCCATTCTGACGCGGTCTTTGTTGGCACGTAAACCGATCGTATTGGAACCGCGATTCGACCCTGAGGCCGTTCTGCGCGCGATTCGACGTGACGGAGCGACGCAGATATCGGTTGTCCCGACGATGCTCGATGCTCTTTTGGAAGCCGATCGTGACGGGGACTTGGCGCGACTTCGGTTCGTGCTCGTGGGTGGAGCTGCGGCGTCGCCAATATTGCTGGAGCGAGCTGCGGAGCGCGGATTGCTTGCGCTTACGACGTACGGGCTCACGGAGGCGTGTTCGCAAGTGACGTGTCAGGCATTGCGACAGCCGGGCACGCTGGAGCCTGGGTCGGGACGCGCATTGCCTGGGGTGGAGCTGCGTATCGTGCGAGAAGATGGAGGCGCGGCGCTTGCCAATGAAGTGGGATTCATTGAAGTGCGGGGGCCGAATTTGATGAGTGGATACTTTGCAGGCCCGGACAAACCGCCCACGATGCCGACGACGGATGGATGGTTTGCCACGGGTGATATGGGTGCGGTGGATGAATTGGGGCGGTTATTCGTGCATGCGCGGCGCACGGATCTCATTGTGACGGGCGGGGAAAATGTGTATCCGGCAGAGGTGGAGCAGGCGCTGGAGCAATGTGCGGGCGTTGCGAGCGCGGTCGTATTTGGCGTGCCGGATGCTCGTTGGGGGCAGATTGTTGTGGCGGCATTGGTCCTGAATGAAAATGGTTTGCCCGAGAACGAACGAGCCATGAATGTGATTGCCGAAGCATCGAATCGATTGGCGCCTCACAAGCGCCCGCGATTGGTTGCAGTATTGCCAACATTGCGGAGAACGCCGTCAGGGAAAATCGACCGAATGGCGGTTTGTCGTGACGCGATGCCGCGCTTGGTAACGGTGTCGAGTCGATAACGTTCACGGCACGGTCAAGCACGTGGCAATGGTTCCGCCTGCGACTCGTGGTTGCTTGCATCGCAAAGCGCGATGGAGTAAAAACCGAACCGCTCGGGTTTCTTTTCGATCTCGATCACGAACACACCTACAACATGCCGCCTGAGATCCGAACCGTAATCATCGACTTCTCGGACGTGCACCTGGTCGACCACACCTTCCTCGAGCGGATCCACGTCATAAGCGAAGAGTGGCAGACGGCAAAACTCGAGCTCCGTGGGCTCGATGCGCTTCAACCCTCATCGGACCACCCCCTTGCGGCCCGACGAAGAGTGGCAGCTTCCTGATCATCTGCGGCGTAGCGGTATTCGGTCGCACCACGACGCGAGGCGCCGGCCGATGCAAAGCAAAACCGATGGAGTCTCGCTGTGCACGTGGTATCGGTCGATGCTCTCGTCGTAGGGGGCATGGGCCCGTATCATGTCGAATCGCAAAGACGATCTTTCCGTAAAATACTCGTGGCTCGTGCTTTGTGCGGCCATGGTCGTGCATGTTGCGTTGGCATTGCCTCAAGCGATGCTGCGGCGGGATATTCGTCACGACGAGGCGATTACGCTGACGGTGGCTACAGGCCACCAAGCAGAATACGTCGATGCCATTGCGAGAGAAACGCCCCCGCATCTTGCCTGGGCGCCCGCAAAGGACTGGCAACGGTTTCTATCGATGCCGGCCGATCATCCACCGGAGCTCGGCGTCATCGCACGGGACCTTGCCCACCGCGACATTCATCCGCCGCTGTACTTTTGGCTGCTTTCGCTCGTAGCTCGAACGTTCGGAACCACGTTGGCCGTAGGCCTCGGACTGAACGTGCTGCTCGATTGTCTCACGATATTGGCGACGTATGTTCTCGGTAAACGAGCTTTACGAAGCGAACGCGCGGCCATTTTGGCCGCATGTCTATGGGCTATTTCGCCCGGGCCTCTCGAGGCGAGCCTCGAAATGCGACAATATGCCTTGCTTGGGCTGCTCGTACCAGCCCTAGCTGCAATTGCGACGTATGCGTTCGATTCGAAGTCCCGCTTCGGACCCCTGCATGTCGGCACGGTGACGATCCTTTGCGCGCTCGGTATTCTGACGCATTATCATTTTCTGCTGCTCGTTTCGGCAATCGTGCTCGTCGGTATCGTGTCACTTGGCGAAAAATACATCGCACGGATGCAAAAACGTCCTGTTTTCGATGCGTTGGCTCGTCTTTTACCGTTCGACGCGTCCGGCGTCTCGCCCGGCGCACGCAGAAATGCACTTGCATTTGCTTTATCCTCGATGGTGGGCCTGATTCTTGGATTGGCAGTCCATCCTTTCGTTTCCGAAATCATGCGGCGACAAGGAATTCAGGCACAATCATTCAAATGGCAGGACATACCGGTCCGCATCGGTGGCGTGATGGTGGGAATGGGTCGCTTCTTCGTGTGGAGTGTTCCGCTGATAGTCGTATGGATGGTGGTGCTCGTCCTGGCGATTGTCTTTGCAATACGTGCTCCCAAGGGGACGCTGACGAATTACATGCAAACGTTCGACCCGCAAATGAGACGTCTATCGTTATGGCTGGTATTGTCCTTCGGTGCCCAGGCAGCCCTTTTTCTGGCGTTTCGGAGTCCGGCCGGAGCCATGCGGGCCAAGTACCTGGCTCTAAATTATTCGCTATTCGCCTGCGTCCTCGCCGGATTGCTCACGCACCCGTCAATGCCGCGCCATGCATTGCGCATCCTTGCGGGCGTGATGTGTGTCTCGTCCATCGTCGCCCTTGGAACCGAGGTGCGTCGGGCATGGCAAATCGACGCGTCGATGCCTGTCGTCGTCTCGGCTCCGCGGATCATCGTCGATACGGTTGCTCGTGGCTCATTGCCAGTTGCTTTGTGGAATGTGCCGCGCGATACGCTCGTATTTGCGGCAACGCAAAACGAAATCCTCGCGCGTCGAGAACAAGTGTTTTGGGACCTCGAGCCAGGAACGCTGGTCGTGGTCGATCGTGAGCGGGGCACTCAGAATGGGCTCACCACGATGCTCGAAGCCTTATCGAAGCGATACCGTATCGAAGAAAGTCGTCCCGCCGTGTTTGGCGATCGGATCGTTTATACAATCCAAGAACGCACGCCGATCGAGCCATGAGCTACGATGATTGCGGTGGGATTGACGTAGAAAAGTGGCACCTACACGCCTGTCGATTGAAAGGCGGTTTGTCGATGCGTGATACCGCTCTTGAAAGCGGTGTCGAGTCGATAACGTTCACGGCACGGTCAAGCACGTTCCGAGCATGCGCATGCCATTGGGATTCGGATCGCCGACCGATGTCGCAGAAACGGTGTTGTATTCGCTGTCCCAGTTTTTCCTGTACACCAAGTCGTAGACGCCAGGCAGAAGACTGGATGTCCACGTGGGGCCGTTCAGGGAATAATTGCCGCCGCTGTAATTGAAGTATGCGGCAGAGTGCATTGCGGTCGTGTCGTCCGCGACCAAGTAGAACGTCGCTCCGCTGTAATAGCTCATGGGCGGCAAGGGCTGCCCGCCGAGCGTGATCGAGCCGGAAAGGCCAGTGATGGGCACGTTGATATCGAGCGTATTGGCGCCGGGGGCGATGGTCACGTTGGCATCGAGAATGCGCATGCCATTGGGGTTGGGATCACCGACGGACGTCGTCGAAACGGTGTTGTACGTGCTGTCCCAATTTTTGCGATACCAGAGCTCGTAATTGCCTGGCAGAATGCTTGCCGTCCACGTGGGACCGTTCAGCGAATAATTGCCGCCGCTGTAGTTGAAGTAGGCGACGGAATGGAGCGCGCCCGTGTCTTTGGCTTTCAGGTAGAATGTAGCGCCACTGTAATAACTCATTGAAGGCAATGGCATTCCACCGAGCGTAATCGTACCGGTTACCGTGGCGACGGGTACGTCGATATCGAGCGTATTGGCACCAGGTGCAAGAACGACGTTCGCACTGAGCATGCGCATTCCGTTGGGATTGGGATCGCCGACGGACGTCGAGGTAACGGTGTTGTAGGAGCTGTCCCAATTTTTGCGATACCAGAGCTCGTAATTGCCTGGCAAGATGCTGGCCGTCCAGGTTGGTCCATTCAGTGAATAATTGCCGCCGCTGTAATTGAAGTACGCGACGGAGTGCAAAGCTCCGGTGTCCTTGGCTTTCAGATAGAATGTCGCCCCGCTGTAGTAGCTCATGGGCGGCAATGGTTGTCCACCGAGCGTAATGGTGCCGGATACCGTTGCATTGGGCAGGTCGATGTCGAGCGTATTGGCGCCGGGAGCAATGGTCACGTCATCATCGAGTATGCGCATGCCATTGGGATTCGGATCGCCGACCGAGGTTGTCGTAACGGTGTTGTAGGAGCTGTCCCAATTTTTGCGATACCAGAGCTCGTAATTGCCCGGGAGGATGCTCGCCGTCCACGTGGGGCCATTGAGCGAATAGTTGCCGCCGCTGTAATTGAAATAGGCGACGGAATGGAGCGCGCCCGTGTCTTTCGCTTTGAGGTAAAACGTAGCTCCACTGTAATAGCTCATGGGAGGAAGCGCTTGGCCGCCAAGCGTGATTGCTCCGGACACCGTGGCATTGGGAACGTCGATATCGAGCGTATTCGCGCCTGGCGTGATGGTGACGTTGGCATTGAGTCTGCGCATGCCATTGGGATTGGGATCGCCGACGGACGTCGAGGTAACGGTGTTGTACGTGCTGTCCCAGTTTTTGCGATACCAAAGCTCGTAATCGCCTGGAAGCAGGCTGGCGGTCCAGGTGGGTCCATTGAGCGAATAGTTGCCGCCGCTGTAATTGAAGTATGCGACGGAATGCATTGCGCCGGTGTCCTTGGCTTTCAGATAGAATGTTGCCCCGCTGTAGTAGCTCATTGCGGGCAAAGGCTGTCCACCAAGCGTGATCGCACCGGAAACGGTCGCATAGGGGACGTCGATATCGAGCGTATTGGCGCCCGAGCCGAGAATGACGCTCGGCTGAAGCAATCGCATTCCATTGGGATTGGGATCGCCGACGGATGTCGCGGAAACGGTGTCGTACGTGCTATCCCAATTCTTGCGATACCAAAGATCGTAAACTCCGGGTAGGATGCTGGAGCTCCACGTGGGGCCGTTGAGCGAATAATTGCCGCCGCTGTAGTTGTAATACGCGACGGAATGCAGCGCTCCGGTATCTTTCGCCTTCAAGTAGAACGTCGCCCCGCTGTAATAGCTCATCGAAGGCAATGCCTGACCGCCGAGGGTAATCGTCCCGGTAACGGTTCCGAATGGCACGTCGATGGTACCAGGCATTGGGGACATATTGTTGGCGCAATCGAGGCTCCCCGAGCAGCTTGCCGTGGGCATGCCTTGGCATGCGCCGGCAGCATCGCATACATCATTCTGCGTGCAGAAAATCCCATCATTGCACGAGCCGCCCGCGGGCTGGGTAATGAGAGGAAAACCCTGCAAAGCTTCGCTACACGCGCCATAAGATGCGCAAGGTCCAGGCGCGGGGGGCGGGGAGGGGACGTTCGAGTGAATGCAGCCGTTTGCGTCCGCATTGGGGTTCGTCGGAGCACAACTTTCGGTGCCCGTGCAATAAAGATTGTCGTTGCAGAGTGAATTGGTTGCCGTGTGGTAAGGAGCTCCGTTTTGGCAGGCGTCGATCGTGCACATCACGCCGTCATCGGGAACGATAGTGTTGTCGACGACGTGCGAGCAACCGGTGACGGCATTGCAATCGTCGATCGTACAAGGATTGCTGTCACTGCAATTGATGGGGGCGCCGCCGCCGCACATGCCTGCCTGACAAATTTGGCCTGACAAGCACAAGGTCGTGGAACATGCCGCTCCATCCGGCAGCGTCGTGTAAACGCACACGCCATTGACGACCGAATCCGTCGTGCATGGATTCTGGTCATCGCACATGGGCGTGTAGCATTCAGCCATTCCGCCATTGTTCTGACAGGCTTGGTTTTGCGCGGCGCATGGATTGGGCTTACAAGGATCGTCCGTGCATACTCCTGTGCCGTCGTCGTGATATCCGGAATCGCACGAACACACGGCGAGTGGACCATTCGGCATGCAAATCGTCTTGTTTGGCTCGACGCACGGATTCGGTAAACACGGGTCCTGCGTGCAGCCGCCCATACCATCGGAGTGATAACCTGCGACCGTGTCGCAATCGAGGCACGAGCTTCCGACATACCCTGGATCGCACGTGCAAGCGATGATGCCCCCTGCGTCGGAACACGTTCCATGGCCATTGCAACTGCCGGGCATGCAAACTTGGTCGACGACGCATGCACCGTTTTCTTCGTGATATCCCACATCGCAACTGCAAACGGGCGTACCGTTCGGCGACGAACAAACCGTTTTGTTGGTTTCTTTGCAAGGATTGGGCAAGCATGGGTCTTGCGTGCAGCCGCCCATGCCGTCCGAATGATATCCGCCGACGTCGTCACACATTCCGCAAAATGGGGGAGCCCACCCGGGATCGCACGTGCAGCTCACGCTTCCGCCTGCGTCCGTGCACGTGCCGTGTCCGCCGCACGTGGATGGCATGCACGTCGCATCCGGCACGCAAAAACCATTTTCTTCATGCGTTCCTGCACCGCATTCGCACACAATCATTCCATCTTGCACGGTGCATTGAGGTTTGTCCGACGAGCATGGGTTTGGATCGCAAGGCGTATTCGTGCATCCGCCCATTCCATCGGATATGTACCCTCCTTGCGTATCGCATTCTTGGCAATTGCTCCCGACATAACCAGGCTCGCACGAGCATACGAGCATGCCGCCCGAGTTGCTGCATGTTCCATGGCCATTACACGTCGTTGTCGTGCACGTCGTATCGGCAATGCACGCGCCCGATTCATCGTGATACCCGGGATTGCATTGACACGTCGCCGAGCTTCCGTCGGCCATGCAGATGCCGCGATTGGATTCCGCGCACGGATTCGGAACGCAAGGATTGGACGTGCAACCGCCCATGCCATCGGGATGCTCCGACGGAGGGCATTGGCTCCCCGCATCTGGCAAGGGCGAGTTTGGAGTTCCATCATCGCCACAACCCGCTGCAAACGTGAAAAGGAGCAGAGCCCCGAACGGGGAAAGAAGCGATATGGAACGATTCATTGGAGGCCTCGGTGCGGGAATGAATGTGCGTCGAGAGCGTACGTGAAAAAGCACGAGTTTGGCACCGTGTCGGTGGTCAGTGGCGATGTTCAATGTAATTTGTCACACGGTTCGTTGTAGGTCTACGAATGGCCGTCGTTGGCATTCATTTGTCGTGATGCAGATTGGTTTTTCCTTGACGCCCGCTGTTGACTGGTATGGCTGTCGCCATCATGCAGCAACCGACCTCGGCCACGAGCCGCAGCGAGCTCGCGGCCGCCATGCGCGAATCGCTCGACGTCGAAGCTCGACGCAACGAAGTGCGCGTGGGCGTCGTGCGCTTGTCATCGTACGTGCTCGTCTTTGCAGTCGATGTCGTGCTCTATTTCAAGGAGCTGCGGCCAGCGCAGTACATTGCCGGATCGGCGCTTTGGGCGTTCGTGTCAGCCGCGCTGCTCGTCGCGATGAATCGTTTGCCCTACGTGCGGGTGTACTGGTTCATCGTTCCCCTGTTCGACTTTTTCCTCATCCACTCACTGCTCTCGTCACGCATCACGAACATGGGCATGACGACGTCACTGGCAGCCGTCTCTGCGCTTGCATGCGGGCTTTTTGCGGCGACGGGCGGGATCCGGTTCGATCGTCGTGCAGCGGCGTGGTCGACCTTCCTCGCAGTCATGTTGCTCGTGCGTTTGTTCAGTGATCACGCGTCGCACATGCATCTCTTGTACTCCGGAGTGGCGATCGTCATGACCGGCATGCTGAACGTGTGGCTCGCCGAGCAGGTGCGTCGCGCGATGGAGGCGACGCGAGGGCAGCTTCTGCTCGACAAACTGCTGCCAGGCGTCGCTCGTGCCGCTTTGAAGGATCCGCTGTCCCTCTTGGATGCACCGCGGTCGGTCGAAGCCACGCTGCTCGTCACGGATCTGCGAGGTTTCACGTCGCTATCGGAGAAGATGGAGCCTGGCGACGTGTTCGAAATGCTGAACCAATTGCAAGGCGCGCTTGCCGAAGCTGTGCACGCGTGTGGCGGCATCGTCGACAAGTTCATGGGTGACGGGATGCTCGCGGTCTTCGGCGCGACGGACCCATCTCCGGATCACGCGCGTCGAGCGATCGATGCGGTGCACCGAATTCGAGCGGCGCTCGAGGAACAAAACCGCACGCACGCTGGCGGGCAGCTTCGTATCGGCATTGGAGTGCATTCGGGCACCGTCGTGGCTGGTTGCATGGGCGGCGGCAGCAGGCTCGAATTCACCGTGATCGGTGATGCCGTCAATACGACCTCGCGCCTCGAAGCCATGACGAAAGACAAGGGCGTCGATGTGCTCATCAGCGAGGAAACAGCGTCACGCGTGCCGGATCTACCGCTCGAAGATCTGGGCATGGTCGCCCTTCGAGGCCGTCAGCAAGGGCTCCGCATTTTTACGTTGAAGGTTTGACCTCCAAAAATTCGAGGTCAAACGATCAGGTTTCCGGTTTGCCTGGAGTGCGCGTGAGCGCCTGCATCAATTCTTCCGGCACCGGTATTGGTCGAAATGTCGTTGCGTCTACGCACGCGTGCACGACTTGACCTACGGCAAGCATGTGACCGGCCTCGGATCGTGCGCGATAACCCAAGACACTCGACTTCGCGCCATGTTTCACGCCGACGACTTCCACGACGATCGGATCACCGAAGCGCATCGGTCCCAAGTAATCCGCTTCGGCATGAACGATCGGCAGTTTCCACGGTTTGTCACGAAGCATCTGGGGCAAAGCGATTCCTACGGCGGACAACCTGTTCACAAAGGCGTCGTGAAAGTATTCGAGAACGCGCGCGAAGAAGACGATGCCGGCGGCGTCGATGTCCTGAAATCGCACGAGGCGCGGTTCGGAATAGAGGACACTCGTGCTGCCCGTCAGCTCGTCTCTGGTGAAGTGGGGCCTTTCGCTCATGAGTGCCCAGCGTACTTCAAGCGTGGTGGCGTTCTAGCGAACTGCCGTTCGTGAGCTACTATCGCGGCCCCGTCGAAGTGAGGGAAGTAATGCACGTTGGAATTTGCGGTTATCCCGGCTCAGGAAAAACAACGGTATTCAGAGCGCTCGCTCCTGGAGGCAAAGCCGATCGGGAAATCGCGTACGGCAACATCAAGGTCCCGGACGAACGCGTAGATTTTCTCGCTTCGCTCTTTCATCCAAAAAAGACGACGTACGCGGAAATTACGTTCGTCGATGTCGGCAGTGGTTCGCGCTCGGGCGGCGCGTTTCCTCCGGCCGTTCTGCAAGGTATGCGCAACGCCGACGTCATCGTGCACGTCGTTCGTGGGTTCGAAAATCCATCGCTCACGACGCCTCCCGATCCATCGCGTGACGAAAAAGCGTTCGATGAAGAGTTGTTGATTTTGGACCTGGGGACGCTCGAAAAGCGTCGGGATCGCTTCAAGAAAGAAGCCAAGAAAGGGCTCGAAGTCGAAGTGAACGCGAAGATGATCGAGCACCTCGAGAAGTCCGAGCCCCTGCGGACGCTCGAGCTCACCGAAGACGAAATTCGTGCACTTGGGCCTGGAATTCAGCTTCTTTCGATGCAGCCGCTCATCACGCTCTACAACCTCGCCGAAGAGGTGTGGAACGATCCTTCGAAGGCGTCGCTTCGCGAAACCGTGCGCGGAAACGCTTTCGTGCGTATGGCGCTGTGCGGGTCGATCGAAGCTGAAATCGCCGCGCTTCCTGCGGAAGAACAAGCGGATTTCCTCGAAGGCCTCGGCCTCGGCGAACCCGCGCGCAACGTGTTCATTCGCGAGACCTATCGCTTGATGGACTACATCAGCTTCCTCACGGCAGGCGCCGACGAATGTCGCGCGTGGCCCATTCGTCGCGGGACGAACGCAAAGCGAGCTGCTGGCAAAGTGCACAGCGACCTCGAACGAGGCTTCATCCGTGCGGAGATCTATCGCCCAGAAGACTTGAAAGTGGCTGGCTCCGAAGCTGCTTTGAAGGCGCAAGGCAAGATGCGCCTCGAAGGCAAGGAATACATCGTCAAAGACGGCGATGTCGTCCACTTCCGCGCGGGGACGTGACGGAGTTTGTCATTCTGAACAGTGCTTGGCGTGCGCGGCATAAGCTCACGCCACGGCTGCAGCCGGCGCCGTTTCCTTCGACTTCGCGTTCTCGTTGACGCGCACGCTCACGAGCTTCGACACGCCGGGCTCCTGCATCGTCACGCCGTACAGCACATCCACCGACTGCATCGTGCGCTTGATGTGCGTGATCAGGATGAACTGCGACTGCGACGTCATCGATCGAATCGCTTCGTTGTAACGAGCGACGTTGGCTTCATCGAGCGGCGCGTCGACTTCGTCGAGCACACAGAACGGCGACGGCTTGAACTGGAAGATGGCGAAGATGAGGCTCACCGCTGTGAGCGCTTTTTCACCACCGCTCATCAACTCGATGTTGCCGAGCTTCTTGCCCGGCGGCTGCGCCAAAATCTCGATGCCCGTTTCGAGCATGTCCTCCGGATTCGTCAGACGAAGCTCCGCTGCACCACCTCGAAACATGCGCGGGAAGAGCGTTTTGAAGCGCGTATTGATGCCGTCGAACGTCGTTTTGAACAAACGCTTCGACTCGCGATTCATCTGCGCGATGGCCTTTTCCAAGTCGGCTACCGCGTTGTCGAGGTCTTCCTTTTGCTTGGCGTAATACGTGTACCGCTCTTCGGCTTCCTTGAACTCGCGCATCGCATCGAGGTTCACGGGGCCCATGCGGTCGAGCAATTCGCCGAGCTCCTGCATGCGCGTCTTGTGCTGCGCCTCGATGGGACTGCGCTTGTGGTAGTCGCCAACGACCGTGTGGAGCTCCAAACCGCGGAACTTTTCGCGCACTCCATCGAGCAAGTGCTTCTCTTCGATGTCGAGCCGTGCCAGCGCCATCTCGTGATGCCGCAGTTTCTCCGTCGAATCGGCGAGGTCTTGCCGCAGATCCTTGAGCTCCGCGTCCTTCGCGGTGAGGATTTGCTTGGCTTCGTCGAGCTTGCGTCGTGCTTCTTCGAGCGCAGCGTGCGCCTTCTGCGCTCGGCTGACCGCGCCGTCCAGCCCTTCGCGCGACAGCATCATCAGTGCAGCAGCTTCGCCCGCACCTTTCGCGCATTCCGTTCGCTCGTTGTCGAGCCGTTTGATGCGCCCGGACAGCTCATCCACGGAACGCGCGAGCCGCTCCACGGTGCTCCCGACACTCGTCACGCGCTCCCGTACGCGCGCAAGGCGAACCTTTCGCTCCGTCACGACCGACTGCTGCGCAAGCACGCGTTCGCGCCATTCCGCGGCGAGCTGCTCGGCGCCCGCCAGTTGCCCCACGACCTCTTCTTGGGACCGCTTGCCTTCGTCGAGTTTGTCCTGCGCTTCGCCTTGTTCCCCGCCCGTGTTCTCGAGGTTGCCGATGATCTCCTCGAGATCCCGCTCGACCGTTGACCTGCGCTTCTGCGCCGCGATCACCTGTTCATCGACGCGGCGCAGGTCCTTTTCCGCCGTGACGGCTGCGATCTCGCTCGCATGCGCTTCGCTGCGTGCACGATCAACCGCTGCCGTGAGCTCTGCAACCTGCTGACGCTCGGCTTGTTGCGCTTCGAGCAGCGCCGTGACCTGGTCACTCAGATTCGCGACCACATCGTGCAGCTCGCGGATTTCGCGCTTTTGCTCGAGCAATCCCGCTGCAACGGCGTCGCCTGCACCGCCGCTCACCGTTCCATCAGGACGAACCACCGTTCCGTCGAGTGAAACGAGCGTCGCGCCATTGGCTACCGGTGCGAGCCGAACGGCCGCAGCCGTCGAACGAACGACGAGCGCATCGCCCACGAGCGCGCGCACGAGAGGCTCGTCTTCGGGGGAATGACGAAGCTTTTCGAAAAGAGGGCCAACGACGTCTTCGTCTTCGAGTGGTTGTCGCGACGCACCCGCCACGTAAGCGGGCCTTGCTGCAACGAGCATTGCGCGACCCTGCTTCTTGGCGGCAAGGTCCGCGAGAAGCGTTGCAGCGCGTTCCGTGTTCGTCACGACAATCGCCTGCAGCCGTTCCCCAAGTAGCGCCGCGAACGCCGTGAGCAGCTCTGGCGGCGCTTCGATGCGATCGGCAACGAGGCCTGCGAAGGACGGATCCTTCGTCTTCAGTAGGCTCTTCGTGCCCGCTCCAACGCCCTCCAGCCGCGCGTGAACCTCTTCGAGCGCCCGCAATCGATTGCGCTTCTGATTCAGCTCGTTCTTCGCTGTTTCGACCTTCTTGTCGCTCGCAACAGCCTGCTCCCGAAGCGTTTTCGCTTCTG
The DNA here is from genome assembly GCA_016715885.1 of Polyangiaceae bacterium. NCBI lineage: Bacteria > Pseudomonadati > Myxococcota > Polyangiales > Polyangiaceae > Polyangiaceae bacterium. The sequence continues at coordinate 214,476 of JADJXL010000003.1, read as the reverse complement.
CTTCCAGGCGCGTGCGCAGCTCGATCGACGCCTGCTTGCGTTCGGCAACGCTCGCGACGTCCGCTGCAAGCTCCGTGCGCTTCGCTTCGAGGTTCTCCGCGTCGTAAACCAAACGCTGCAGCTCGTCCTCGAGTTTGTCGCGGCGCACGAGCATGTCCGACAAGCGCCGCTCGTACCCGGTCAACGTCGCTTCTGCGGCGGCCACCTTCGCGGCTGCATCCGCCGCTAGTTTGCGCAAGCGCGATGCTTCCGAGTCCGCTTCCTTTTCGCTGAAACGCAGGTCCTCCAGCCGCTCGTGCTCATCGAGCGCTTCGGTACTCTCGCGTTGCTCGTCGGCTTGCACCGTCGCGAGCTGCTCTTCGAGTTGCTTTCGTTCGACCATCAAGTCGGCGATGGTCTTTTCGAGATCCTGCTGTTCTGTCGTGGCTACCGCGCGACGTTCTTCGAGGTGCCGGTGTTTGTCTTTGGCGCGGAGCAGCTCTGCCTGATGCGTGCGAACGTCGTTGTCCGCAGCAAATGCCTCGTTTTGAAGCTTGTCGGCGTGCTCTTCCTGCTGATGAACCGCTAGGCGCTGCACTTCGAGCTCGGCATCGCGAGCAGCGAGAGCCGTGCGCGCAGCGAGGACTTTTTCCGCAAACTCGGCCCGGGCAAACGCATCGCGCTTTCGCAACGCAATGATCTCGAGCAGCTTGTGTGATGCTTCGTGAAGCATCAGATCTTCGAGTTCTTTGCGGTAGGCGACGTAGCGCTCCGCCTTGGCAGCTTGGCGCTTGAGCGACGACAGGCTGCGTTGGATTTCGGACACGATGTCGCCAATACGCAGCAGGTTTTGCCGCGTTTGCTCCATCTTCAGCTCGGCCTGCTTCTTACGCGCCTTGTACTTCGTGATGCCCGCGGCTTCCTCGATGAGCATGCGGCGATCCTCGGCGCGCGCCGACACGATGAGCCCGATCTTGCCCTGTTCGATGATCGAATACGCCTTGGTGCCGACGCCCGTACCGAGAAACAGATCCGTGATGTCCTTGAGGCGGACGATGGTTTTGTTGATGAGATATTCGCTGGTCCCGTCGCGATAAAGCCTTCGCGTAACGGCAATTTCGGCGTAATCGCGGTACTCGATGGGCAGCGTTTGTGCGGCGACCTGATCGCTGTTGTCGAACGTCAACGTGACTTCGGCCATGCCGTGCGGCCCACGCGTTTCGGAGCCGTTGAAGATGACGTCCGACATCGCGCGACCGCGCAAATGCTTGGCGCTCTGTTCACCCATGCACCAGCGAATCGCATCGACGATGTTCGACTTGCCGCAGCCATTGGGCCCGACGATGCCAATCACGTCTTCGTCGAAATGGATGGCCGTCCGGTCGACGAACGACTTGAAGCCAGCGATCTCGAGCTTACGGATGCGCATTCGCGGTTCCCACGAGCAGCCCGTCGATGGCTACATGGCGTCACATAATGCCACGTACCGCCACCGAAGGCCTCCAAGGGTTACACCTGGCAGGTGTCTGCGGCAAGCTCGTCCTCGTCCGCGCGTCGAGATTGCGGTCGAGTTGCAAGCATGGCCCCATGTCAAAAATGTGTACTAGCATACAATTGCATGAAAAAAGATGCGATTTGGGGTCAAGGAGGTTGACAGACCCAAGTGCAAGTCATACCAGCGTGCTGGTTTTCAGAGAGGTGTTGCACATGCCCACATACGAGTACGCCTGTAAATCCTGCGCTCACGAGTGGGAGGCCGAACAGTCCATCAAGGAAGATCCGCTCAAAGAGTGCCCGAAGTGCCATCAAGAAACCGCTCGCCGGCAGATTTCTCGAGGAACCGGGTTCATTCTCAAGGGCGGCGGCTGGTATTCCGACCTCTACAGTTCCACGAGCAACAAGCCGCAGGGAAGCTCCGGAAGCTCGGGAAGTTCGTCAGAGGGCGGCGGCTCGACGACGGACAGCAGCTCGTCGAGCTCTTCATCGAATACGTCATCACCGTCATCAGGCTCGAGCAGCACATCCGCAGCGGCAGGCGCAGCCTGAACTTGGCGTGAGCATGCCCCTCGATGGGGTGTCACGGAGCTCCTGACTCGAGCGTGAAAAGGGCCGTGCTCATCGAGGTGCGCAAAGCTCTCCGTCCATGGCTGGCGCTACAGCCCGGCACGCTGAGTGCTACGGTGGTCTCTCATGGACGAGAGAAAGCGGCTCGACGAACTGCGTGCACAGCTCGCGGAGCTTGATCACCAGATTCTGCGGCAGCTCGAACGCCGCGCACGTATCGCCCAAGACATCATCCGACAACGGGGAGGTATTGCGCGGTTTGCCCCCATCGCGGATGGTCCGCATCTGCAAGCTCTGGAGCAAGCCGTTGCTCCGCCGCTTTCTCCCGCAGCCGTGCGCGAAACGTTCGTCGCCATCGACGCGGCGTGCAGGCTTTTCGAAGTGGCTCCGCGCGTCATGTTCGTCGGCCCTGAAGGCGGTTTTGGCTGGATGGCCGCGCGTGATCATTTCGGATTCGGCGCCGAGTTCATTCGCAGCGAAAGCACCGCGACGGCGCTCGAAGAGGTCGCTCGTTCGCGTGTCGAGTTTGCCGTGGTGCCGTATGAATCGCTCGAAGATGGCCCGATTTTCCCAACGATCCAGACCATCGCTTCGAGTGGTCTTAAGCTCGTCGGTGAACGCGAGTTAGCGCAAAGTCTCGTTCTCGCAGGTGCAGGTTCGGACGCGACCAACATCGAAAAAATCTACATTGCGCCGCAAGATCACGCGGCCTGTGCGGGATACCTCGAAGCTAATCATCCTCACGCGCAGATTGTGGACGTTCGTTCCCCGATCGTGGCGATCGAGATGGCCGAGACGAACCCAGGCAGCGGCGCTGTCGTGCCGCGCGGAAGTTTGGATCCCGCATCGAAACTCGTCGTTGCCAAGGAAAACATCGGCGATCACGGCCAAGTACGCATGCGCTATGGCGTCGTTTCACGCCTTCCTGCGCCTCGTTCGGGCTCCGATGCGACCGCGCTCCTCTTTGGCGTTCACGATCGTCCGGGCGCACTTCACGAGCTCCTCCAGTACTTCAAGGACAAGAATTGCAACTTGCGCCGCATCCAGTCGCGCCCCGTGCCGGGTGAGGGTTGGCAGTATCAGTTTTACGTCGAGGTAAGTGGGCACGTGACCGATCGCAACCTCGTTGCGGCGCTCGAAGGCATCAAGCGCGAAGCAAAAATGCTGATCATCGTCGGTTCTTTTCCTCTCGAGCAGCCAGAGCGAGTAACGTCGTAGCGGTCCAACCCGCTACTCCCGATGATTGTTTCGCGTCGATCTCGTGCACATTTCAGTGCGGCTCTTGCCGTGCTCACCACGGTCACGGTCGTTTCCACCGGCTGCAGCGGTGCAGATGAAAACCTGATTTTGGTCGGGGCCAATCAAGTCGATCCGCTCGCGATCGATCGCGATCCCATGGCGCTCTTGCCGCGTGCACCCGTCATGATCGGGTATCTCGACGCCGCTGAGATGTTTCGCTCGAGCCTCGGCCCCGACGTGAACCAAATCGTGTCGATGGTCTTGCCGCTCGGTCCCGAGTCGAACTTCGTTCCATCGCGCGACGTCAAGAAGGTTTATGGCGGCATTTACGCGATGCAGGGAGCGGACTTCTGCGCGGTGCTTCAAGGCGATTTCGATGTCGATTCGATTCGTCGTGCAGCGGAGGCGCGTACGACGGTCGCATCGAAAGTGCCGCTCGTGCGAAACCGCTACGCCGACCTCGATCTCTACACGGCGGGCAACATCGGCTTCGTGATCCTCACGCCGCACACGGTTCTTTCGGGCAATGAAACGGGCATGCGTCGAGCGCTCGATCGGTTGCGCCGCGACAAACTCACTCGTTCGATTCCTGGGTGGATGGCCGAGTTGTCGAATACGCCCGGCGCGGCGTTCACCCTCGCGGGCGATCTCGGCGGTCAGTCGGCCGTCGATGCTGCAACGCAGAAAATGCCCTTTCTCATGGGCCTGCAGAAGGTCCGCGCGATCGGCAACTTCAAAGAACCAGGTATGAATTTCGCGGGGTCGTTCACGTACGCCGATACGCCCTCTGCAGCAGCAGGCGCAGTTCAACTGGCGGATCTGCAGAAGCTCACGGGATTCATGAGCCTCTTGTCATCCTTGGGTCTCATGGGAACCGTGCCGACGATGCGTGTCGAACAACGCGACAACGACCTTGCGTGGACCATGCCTGTCGACACGTCGTTTGCGCGCTTTTTGCTGAGCATGCTCACGGACGTCACGCGCAAGGCGACGTCCGGCGCTCCGCCTTCGGGTACGTGGGTTTGGCCGCTGCTCAATCGCTGAGCTTCGCGTCGATCAACCAACTACACCGACCACTCGGACTTGTTTTTCCGGGCACGCGATGGTTCTGGCTCGGCCGCATGCAGATCGATTCTGCGTGCATCCCCGGACAAACGCGATGCGAGCAGTTGGAAGAGCCCGAGCGCAGACAATCCTGTCGCCGCGACGAACGCCACGCTTCCAAGCACAGTCGTCAAGATGCTTTGCCACGCGTCGAGCGTTCCTGGGTGACTCAGATCCGACAACAGCAGCTCCGTGCCGAGACCGATGAGCACGCCCAGGCCCACGTAGGTGCCTGCGCCCGTCGTCTCCTTGCCCATGAAGCCCACGAGGCCCACGAGGGTCACGACGAGCGCCACGATCGAGCCTGCGGTCGATAGATCCGGTTCTCGGAACGCGAGGCGCATCGCGAGCAATGCGATGAACGGCAGAGCGATGAGAAACGCGCCTCCGAGCAGCCATCGAGCTCCGGAATACGCGCGGTAGCGAGCGCGAAACAGCAGTGCTCCCGGCAGCGCCGTCGCTGCAATCGCGCGCGCAAGACCAAGGCCTGGGGCGTCTCGAGCGATGAAGGCCGCTGGCCCCGTTCCACCAAGCCCCGTGATCACCACCAGAAGGCCAATCACGAGCATGGCAAATGCACGCTGCCGGTAGGTCACTCGCGTGAGCGCCGCGACGAGCGTGACGCCGCCCAGGAAGAACGACAAACCCGCGGTGAGCGTGCCTCCAGGGCGCAATTCAAGCAACGGCAGTGCACCAAGTCCGGCAAACCCCACGCCCACGATGGCGCACCAAAATCTCGCTACGTCACGTGACGGTTCGAGCGGCGCGAGGTCATCCATGAGCGCTTCCGAAGCCAACAGTGGCTTGACGGGCGCGTCGTGCGGAGCGTTCTCGACGTGAAGCAATGAGGGCCGATTCGGAGGTATTTCCGTCGGATCCGCCGGCGGCGGTTCGCCTGCGGGCGACGGGGAGGTTGTCTGTGCAACGTCGACAGACTTTGCGCGCGGCGCGCTCGCGGGAGCTTCCACATCAGCGTCGTTCGACAGAGTTTCCGTCGCGGCTTCTGCGTCCGGTAATGGCCCCGTCGAATCGTTTGCCGCACGAGCATTCGGCGCGGCAGAAGCATCGTCCGTGACCATCGCGATGGGCGATGGCTCGGGTGCTGCCGATCCTTCGATTTCCGCTCCAGAGCTCGCCATTGGGGCTTTGCGCGGAGAATCAGATACCACCCGCAGGATGCGCCCGGAGGGCATCTTGCGTAGTGGGGCTTTCGGAGAAGGCGAGTTGCGCGACAAGGGTGCGGGCGAATTCTCGCACAACTCGGAACCCTTGGGGATCTCTCCGATGGTTCGACTCGTCCATGTAGAGGCGACGTGAAATTTCAACCTGGATGGCATGAATTTTGTCGACTGGCTTACCGTAGTGCCCCGTTGAAAAGCCGCCACGGTACGGATCGTCGTGACGAACCGTAAATCCGAACGACCTCGCGTGCCAGTCAACAAGGTCGATCACGGCAGGCGCAGCGGTCGTTCGTCCGCGCGTACCGGGGACGATATCCGCACGCATTCCAGGGGATTCAGCGTGACCTCGGCGCGCCAAGCTTGGCATCGAGTGCGCACATAGCAGTACGGCGAAGCCGAATCGAGCACGCTTGCGTGCAAGTGTCTCCGTAACGGCGCGATGATAGGGGCGGTAGACGGCATCGAGGCGTCGTTCGAGCTCTGCCCGCGGCAAACGGCGCATCAGAGCAGGGTCTCCATCGGTTGTGAGGCGCCAGATGAGCCCTCGAGGCCACGGTGCGCGTCCACCACCTTCGACGGAATCCTGATCGACATCGCTGTCACCCCGATTGAGATCGACCACGTAGCGGCTCGTTTTGGCGACGATGAGCGTTGCACCTTCTGCTGGAGCGTCCGCGACGAGCTCGTCGACATACAGGTCCGCATCGCGCGCAATGCTGCGTGCTGGAGCTGAGGTGTACGCAAGTGATTCGGCGTCGAGCAAAAGTCCGGCGTGCGGAACCTCGACGACCACCGGACTCTCGCCACCCCTGGGCTCGATGACCTCGAACGGTGAATCGATCACGATGGACCTTGTCTTTTTTCCCTATGGAGCGCGCTGTGGCGAAGCGTTCGTTTGCGAGCGCATCGTTTGCTACCGATACCCCGAAAAGACAAACGTCATTCGAGCACATTTCGCGCGCCGCGCACACCGTTGCTTTGTTCGGTTTTTTGCGGTCGGCGCCTCTCGAGCGCTAGGCTCGGCGCGTGAATTTGCACGGCTGGGTCGACGCTTATCTGGATCACCTGCGGGTCGAACGAGCCTTGTCTCCTCGAACGCTCGAGGCATACGCGCGTGATCTCGCGAAATTGTGCGCTCTCTGCGAGACCCACGGCGTCGATTCTCCGACAAACCTCGATCCGACGATTCTTTCAGCCTACATGGTCGAGCTTGGTCGCCAGGGAATCGGAGCGCGATCGGCGTGTCGCCATCTTTCGGCGGTGCGTGGTTTCATGAAGTTTTTGCTTCGAGAACGCGTGCTCTCGGCCGATCCAGCGTCGCTCGTCGAACGGCCGCGCACGACGCGCAAGCTTCCGCGTGTGCTTTCCGTCGACGAAATCCGATCGATCCTCGATGCGCCCGACAGCACGACATTTCGAGGCCTGCGAGATCGAGCGATGCTGCACGTGATGTACGCCGCAGGTTTGCGCGTAAGCGAGCTCGTGGGCCTGCGGTTGAGTGACATCGACAAGAAGCAAGGTCTCGTTTTGGCGCTTGGAAAAGGCGGCAAACGTCGCATCGTGCCGCTCGGCGAGCTCGCTCTCGATGCGATCGACGCGTACTTGAAAGCCCGCGCAGCGCATCCCAAGGCCGCGGCAACGCAGGCACTTTTTCTCTCGCCCCGGGGCAAACCCCTCACACGTCAAGGCGTGTGGAAGTTGCTGGGTGTCTACGCGCGTGGGGTTGGTATTTCCAAACCCAGCTCGCCGCACAAGTTTCGTCATTCTTTCGCAACGCATCTGCTCGAAGGTGGAGCCGATCTGCGTAGCGTTCAGGCGCTTTTGGGACATGCCAACATCGTGACGACCGAGATCTACACGCATCTCACGGACGATCACGTGCGAACGGTGTACCGCAAGACGCATCCTCGTTCTTGACCTCCCCCTCTCCACGAAGCGTAGCGGAGTTGGAGAGGGGGCTGGGGGTGAGGAGCTACTTGAGAATCGAGCCGAGATCTTGCTCGATCTGTTCGGCGGTTGTCGCGGGGACTTTGGCAAAGAGGCGCGTGCGTTCCGTGCGAACGAGGTAGTCGGGTTTGCCCGCAGCTTCTGCAGCCGGGATACGTGCGATCTCGACAAACCCGAGCTTGCGCGAGCCAGCCGAATAATCGATGCGCAAGATGTCCTGTTTGTCCGAAGGCGTCGTCATCACGTACTCGGTGGGTCGCAAACGATCGACTTTGGACATCCAGTTCGCGATGGTTTCGTCCTTTTGATCCGCGGCCGTTGGATCAGCCCAAAAGCGCTTGCCTTCGGGCCCACCACGCACCACTTGCCGCGTCTTGTCGCCGGCTTTCACGTCGGCCGACGTCACCTCGGCTTCTTTCCACTCGTGAAGATCGCGCTCGACGAGCCGTGATTCGGCCGTGTCGAGGTCGCGCACGGCGTCACCGTCGATCACGTACAATTCGCCGGAAGCCGGATCCCGGACGTACCGATCGCCTCCGCCCGGGGTTGTCCCGCCAACCACGATCTTTCGCTCGGCGCCCTTCAGCGTGACGACGAGCGTGCCTTCTGGTTGGTCAAGGCCAAACTCGGCGGCCCGATCTTCCGGAATGCGCCCGAGCGCGCGCAAGGCCTTCAGCGGCGCCATCGCTTCGACGAGCTTTTGCGCCGCACCTACCGCGACAAACTCGGTCTTCCCCTTGGGCGCCGGCGGTGGGGTTGGCGCTGCTGCGCTCCCTGCAGGAGGAGGCGTCGCATTTCGCTCGAGCGCACCGACGTAATACGCGCCGAGGTCGTCTTTCTTCGCTTCGAGCGTGACCTTCTTCGTCTTGCCGTCGAACACGACACGTTCGACATCGGCAGCGCGTCCGGTCCACACCGTTGCTTCGGTTTGCGCGAGCGCTTTTGGCTGCTCGTCACGCATCCACATCTTGGCTGCGCCGGCTGATGCCAGCACGAAGAGCCCGACGTGAACCAATAACCCTCGTCCCAGGTTCATGCCTGCCTCCGCACCGCGCGGCGCGTGCGCCGCGTCACGAGAATCCCTGCGCCAAGCAAGAGCGCCGGTGCTCCAATGATCGTCCCGTAAAACCAGAAAACGTCCTTCTGCTTCGTGTGTTGGATTCGCACGTCTTCCGGCGTCGCGATCTCGCCACTGTAGCTTTCGTCGCCGTTCAGCCAGCGGACGGCGTCGACGAACAGGATCTGGTTCGTCTCGGCAAACCCGAGCGCGAGGTCGCTGATGCAGTCCGCGTCGGAAAGCATGAAGATTCGCGTCTCGGCAGGGCCTTTGACCTTGTCCTTGTTCACGTCGTCGCCGAGCGGCTTCGATACTGCAGCGCCCAGGTTGAACGTCGCCTTCTTCTCGTCGCCATCCAGCTCGAAGTTGCCGTTCTTGTCGCCGAACGTTCCCGCAGACGAACGCAGAACGAAGTCCACCTTTGCATCCGTCTGCTTCTTTTCGAGCGACCCCGGGATCGGCATGAGCACCACGGCACGCGCCGACACGCGGCTCAACGTCGACACCGACGCGTGCGACGAGAACCGATTCGTGATGAGGTTCGCCTTGTCCGATGCATTGCGGTGACGCGGCACGAAGAACTGATCCGTCGTTGCAAGCGTGGTCGGATCGAATGCGAGCCCCGCGATGTTCGCGAGCGGCCCCATGTCGCCTTTCGCTTCGGGATCCAGCGCGATGAGCAGTTTGCCTCCGCGCGCTGCATACCGTTCGAGCGACGAAACCTCTTCCGGCGTGAATGCTTGCGTTGGCCCGTGCACGATGACGAGCGATGCATCTTCCGGCACGTCGTTCGCCAATCCTTGCGGCATACCGAGGTCTTTGACCGAGTAGTTCTGGCCTTCGAGCAACCGGCGCAGGAGCTTCGCCGAGCGACCTTCCGCTGCCGACGTCGAACCTTCGTTCACTTCGCCGTGCCCAACGGTCACGTAGGCCGTGCGAGCGTCCTTCATCGCTTTCAGAAGAGCTTTTTGGAAGTCGGCATCGAGCGATTTCAGCTTGGATGCCGCCTTCGTCATCTCTTTGTCGAGCGTGAGGGTTTCACGCGACGGACCCTTCAAAATCACGAGCACTGCGTCCTGCGTGACTTTGTTGTCCTTGGCGAGCTGCGGATACAGCAATCGATCGTAAAAGCCGTACTTGAAGTTCGGGGCGCCTTTCGCGATGTCCGCGAGGTACGCATCGACCTCGATTCCGACGTCGTTGAGCGGCGGAAAGAACGCTCGAACTTCGACGGGCTCCGTCGTGCTCGAAATGATTTTCTTGGTCGATTCACTCGCCTTCGCCGTGCGGAAGTACGAGCGATCCACCTTGATTTCGAGCTCACCGGCCGCGTACGTGAACAGGGCCGAATAAGCCGCAGCAAACGCCAGGGTCAACCCCGCGGCAGCCGCAGCGTAGATCCGGCGCACTTCGACGCGTGGAGCTCGCCGCATCGGAGCGAGAGCAGCTTCGCCGAACACGATGGGCGCGATTGAAAGGCCAGCGAGCACGATCCACGCAACGGTCGTTGCTCCATCGAAGCGAGCGCGTTTGTCGGGGGCTGCGTCGGCGATGCCCACGAGACCTCGACCAACCTCCGTGTTCGCGATGAAGTACAGGCCGAGCGACACGAGGCCCACCGCAGAGAAGATGCCGAGCGTGCGTTCGATGCGCTTTCGTTCGGCGTCCTTGTGCCCTGCGATGAGCGAGAACCGCAGCGCGGTCGTGCCGATCGCGCCAGCAACTCCGAGCCCCGAGAGCGCCATGCGCGCCGTGTCGATCGTTCCGAGCAGGCGTTCTCCGATGAACACCAACACGAGCGACACGACGAAGCCAGGTCCGAGGTACGGAGCGAGTTTGTCCAGGGATCCCGGGCCAGACGGCGCGGGCGTTTCCTTTGCGGGCTTGGCTGCTTCTTTCGGCGAAGCCGCCGCCTCTTTGGGTTTCACCGCCATCGCCGTGCCTCCAGCGTTTTGGTGGCCGCGAGCAGGAAGAAGAACGTTACGGCCACGTAATACACGACGTTCTCGAGCTTCAATACGCCCGTCATGAAGGGGAATTGCCGCTGATGATGCAGCGCCAGTCCCGACAGAAATGCACTCACCGGGGGATCGGCGACCTTGGCGAGCAGCCACAAGGTCACCATCACTGCGAGCACCACGCCGCCGAGGATCGCCGCCATCACTTGGCTTTTCGACAGCGACGACGTGAACATGCCAATCGCAAGCGCGGCCGAACCGAGCATCAAGATGCCCGTGTAACCAACGACGACGTGCCCGACGCTCACCTTGCCGTTCACGAACACCAAAAGCGGCATGTACACGCTCAGCACCGTGATGAGCGCGATCATCGCGAATGCTGCGAGGTACTTGCCGATGACGATTTCCACGTCGCGAATCGGGGCCGTGTTGAGCAGCACGAGCGTTCCGCGTTCACGTTCACCCGCGAGCAGCGGGATCGACATGAGCACCGCGACGATCATCGTCACGCCGCTCGCACCGTTGAAGAACTCCCGCAGAACATCGGCGGACATGCGCGTCCCCGACAAACCCATCGCACTGAACCACACGCCTTCGATGAGCAGTGCGGCTGCCGCGATCGCCCAACCCAGGAGCGATCGCGTGTACGAGCCCATTTCTCTGCCCGCGACGAGCAGCGCATTTTTCATGACCCGCTCCCGTCCTCTGTTTCGGATGCTGCCGCCTTCGCTTCGGCCTTCGATTCAGCCGCTGCGGCACGTTCCTTCTTGCCTGCTTTTTTGCCCGTTTTCTTGCGAGCAGCCGATGTCGTCGCCGTTTCGGCCGGCGACCCAGCCAGCTCGAGAAACACGCTTTCCAGCTCTCGTTCGCTGCGACGAACCTCGAGCAGCCCGATTCCTGCTTCGACGAGCGCCTTGCAAACCGCCTCGCGAACGTCCCCCTCCGCTTCGATACGCAGCGTGAAGACGTTTTCCCCCGTCTCCGTCGCTCCCTCGATCTCCGCGCCGACCACGCCTTTCACCGCGCGTGCCGTATCGAGCGCCTTGTTTTCGTCTCCGCGCGCCGTCACATCGACGCCTTTTTGACGAAGCAGCTTCGCACTCAGCTCGGCCTCGGTGCCGCTGGCGGCGATTTGGCCGTCACGAATGACGAGCAACCGATCACACGTCTCGCTGATCTCCGACAGAATGTGGGACGAAAGAAGGATCGTGTGGTCGCCCTTGAGGCTCCGCAGAAGTTCGCGGATTTCGACGATTTGTTTTGGATCCAAACCACTGATAGGTTCGTCCAGGACCAAGAGACGCGGCTTGTGCACGATGGCTTGCGCGATGCCCACACGTTGCTTGAAGCCGTGAGATAGCGATGAAATGAGCTGATCGCGCACGTCTTCGAGCGCCGTCGTTTCGATCACTTCCGGGACGCGTTTATCCGCGTCGGCGTACGACATTCCGCGCAAACGCGCTGCAAAGTGCAGATACGCGCGCACCGTCATGTCGCCGTAAAGCGGCGGCGTGTCGGGTAAGTAACCGATGCGTGCCCGCACTTCATGCGGACTTTCGACGACATCGATCCCATCGACTTTCACCGTTCCCGATGACGGGAGCAGATCGCACGCGAGAATGCGTAGCGTCGTGGTTTTTCCTGCCCCGTTGAGACCAAGCAAGCCGACGATTTCGCCAGCTTCGATCGCGAACGACAGCGGACCGACCGCCCGACGTTCGCCGTAATATTTGTAGAGGTCTTCGATTTCGATCACGACAAGAACCTCGTCATTGGGGCCGCGAGTCGCGGCCGCAAACGGCGCCCTTATAACAGAAGCGCCCGCCAAACATTCCCCCGTTGCGAAGGCGTCGTGCATGGCACGTCCACCCCGCCTCCGCCCACCAAAAAGTACTGCCCTCGCTTGGGGATGCGCCCGACGTCTGTGCAGGACATCCCGACGACTTCAGGGCTTTCGGATTGAATTGCCCTGGATCCAGCCGTTTCGCTTGCCGCCGAATCCCTGACGCGACAAGAGCGGCATCACGATGCCTGTGCGTTTTCGCCTCCCTGGTCGCCGCGTCTCTTTCCTCGCGATCTCCGCTTTGGCGCTCGGATTTGCCTGCTTACCAGGCAATCGTCCCCCGGATGTCGCTCCGCGCGGCACGCTGGCTCCCGGGGCGGGCGAAGGTTCTGCCGCTCCGGATTCCGGCGCATTCGCCGTCGTTTTCGCTTCGCCGCGAGGTCAAACCGTCGACCCGTCCGAAATCAGCATCGTGTGGAACCGGCCCATGCGCCCGCTGGAGCTTGCTGGCGCCGAGTCTCCGGCTCCCGTGAAGATGACGCCCGCCGTGCCGGGACGATGGTCGTGGGTCGGAACGTCGGCCGTCACGTTCGTTCCGGAAAAACACCTTCCGCGAGCGACATCGTTTGTGGTCGAAGTACCTGCGGGCACGAAGGCGCTCGATGGATCCGTATTGGAAAAACCGTTCACGTTTCGCTTTTCCACGGTGCGGCCCGCCGTCACGTCGATCGAGCCTTACGAAGGCACCGATGATCTCCGGCCGGATGCGAAATTCACTCTGCGCATCAACCAACCCGTCGGGCTCCGGGAGCTCGAGAAGGCCATCACGCTCACGGCGGGCGAAAGCAAGGTCGGCGTCAACGTCAGCAAGCCCGATGCAGGCAACGATCAACTCTTCGACATAAGGCCTCGTTCGCCGTTGCCGCTCGGCGCCGCCATCACGCTCGAAGTGAAGGATCTTCAGGGGCAAGAAGGAAGTCTGCGCTCTGAGAAGGCGCAGCAGTACTCGTTCAGCACCTACGGGCCGCTCGCCGTCAAAGAAGTGTCCTGCGACTACGGCACGCCGCACAGGCAGTGCGCACCCGATGGAGGCGTGTCCGTTACGTTCACGACCCGCGTGAAGATGGGTGATCTGAAACGGGTTTTGAAGTTCGAACCCAACATCAAGGTCGCGTTTCCCTCGTGGATGGACGACGACGACGCAGTTCGCGGTACGACGGTTTACGGAGCATTTCCTGCCGGCAAAAAGCTGAAGCTCTCGATCGCCGGATCACTCAAGGACGAACACGGACAAACCCTCGGAGCAGACGTTCGGCGCGACCTCGCCTTCGACGACCTTTGGCCCAAGGCAGACATCGGCTTGCGTGGAAGCGTCTTCGAATCGGTTGCTCGTCGTGAGATCCCGATCGATGCAGTCAACGCCAACGACCTCGAGCTCGTCGTTGCACCGCTCACGGCGTCGGATGCCATCGCGCTGCAAGACGACAAATACGATCCCGGACATTTTCCGCGGTTCGAACGCATCGCATCGTTGCCGAAAGCAAAAATTACAAAATTGCCTCCAAACGCCGCGAAAAACGCCACGTCACGCTTCTCGGTAAAACTCGACGACGTGCTCGGTGGCAAGGACGTGCGAGGCACCGTCGCGCTCGGCATTCGCTACACGGGCTGGCCCGGTTCGGATCACGCGCGAGCACTCACGTCGACGGCAGTCGCGAAAGTGACTGATCTTGCGATCAGCGGAAAACTCTCGACGCGCGGGTCGCTGCTTTGGATCAGCCGGTTGTCGAACGCCGAGCCGCTCGCAGGGGCCGAAGTGACCATCGAACGCCCTGACAACGCGCCCGTCGGCCCCTTCCGTACGGATGCATCGGGGTTTGTCACTCTGCCCTCGAATGTTTTCACCCCCAACATGTCCGGCACCGAGCGCGGCGTCGTCGTCGTTCGTCACGGCAATGATTGGACCTACAAACACCTCGAAGACACGCTCGATGGATGGCGCTTCGATGCGCGTGTCGACACGAGTGAAGATCGACCGTTCGGCTTGGTGTTCACCGATCGCGGGATCTATCGGCCCGGCGACACCGTTCACATCAAGGGCATCTTCCGCAAAGAGGGCAATCCTGGAACCGTGACGCCCGCCGGCGTTCCCGTTGAGGTCAAGGTCGAGAACCCCGAAGGCGAAGAGATCGAGACGCGCACGGAAACGCTGAGCCCCTTTGGAACAGCGTCCATGGACGTCGTCGTGCCTCGCACCGGCAGACTCGGGACGTATTCGATTCGCGCCATCGTTGGCGAAGGAAACGGCAGTTACGGCGATGTCATCGGGGACTTCGAAGTTGCCGAATATCGTCCAGCCGAGTTTGCCGTTTCGGTTGAGAGTGACAAACCCAGCTACATCCGCGGCGACACCGCGCGATGGATGGCTCGCGGCGATTATCTGTACGGCGCACCGATGTCCGCAGCCGACGCAAGGCTCACGGTGACGCGTGGCGAAGCATTCTTTCGCCCGCCGAACACGGATGGATTCAGCGTCGATGACAGCATTTTCCAAGCGGATTTGGACGACGCGTCTCTGCGCGAAAGCACCGTGGAAAGCCGCGAAGCGAAACTCGACGCGAAGGGCACCGCAACCATCGATGCAAAGCTCGCACTTCCGGGACAGGTGGGTGCGGAACGCATCACGGCCGAGGCCGATGTAACCGATGTCTCGCGTCAGTCCGTAGCAGGCAGCACGACGGCCATCGTTCATCCCGGCGAGTTTTACTTGGCGCTTCGATCGGCGACCGATCTCTTCATCGACGCGGGCAAACCCATCGATCCCGAAGTGTTTGCCGTGGATCCCAAGGGTACGCGCGTGGGTGGCGTGTCCGTGAAACTCGAGCTCGTGCATCGATCCTGGGACGTTGCACGCAAGGCCACGACGGGAGGCGCCACGCACACCGTCGTCGAGCCTGTCGACAAAGTCGTCGAGACTTGCAGCGTCACCACGACGACGGCGACCAAACCTGCATCGTGCAAGCTCACGCCGGCGACGTCCGGGTATCACATCATTCATGCAACGGCGGTGGACCCTCGGAAAAACCCCGTGGCTGCATCCGAGCCGCTGTACGTCTTCGGAGGTGCGGGCACTGCGGGTTTTGGCGATTCCGATCGCCTCGCGATCGAGCTCGTTCCTGACAAGCAAAGCTACGAGATCGGACAAACGGCACGCGTCCTCGTGAAGAGCCCGTTTGCGTCCGCAGAGGCACTCGTCACGATCGAACGAGCCGGCATCTTGTCGCAGAAGCGTATCCAGCTCAAAGGACCGATGCCCACGATCGATGTGCCGATCACCGAGGATTACCGCCCCAACGCGTTTGTCTCGGTATTGCTCGTTCGAGGACGAACGAAGCCGGTTCCTACGAAGCCGAAGGATCCTGACGTCGGTGCTCCCGCGTTCCGCATGGGGTACGCGTCGCTCTTGGTCAACCCTGAAAAACGCCGGTTGAAGATCGCGCTCGCGCCGAACAAGACCGAAGCCAAGCCAGGCGAAAACGTCGACGTCGACATCAAGGTGACCGATCACGCGGGCAAACCTGCTCGCTCTGAAGTCACGTTTTACGCGGTGGATGAAGGCGTACTGTCGCTCGTCGGGTACAAGACGCCCGATCCGATCGGCGTCTTCGGAGCTGCGCGCCCGCTTCGCGTTGCGTCGCTCGAAATGCGCGCCGCGCTTGCACGCGTGTTCCGACCGTACGGAGATCTGGGCGTCGACAAAGGCTTGGATGGTGGCGACGGCGCGTCCGGTATGTCCGTGCGTCGCGATTTCCGATCCAGCGCGACGTTCGTGCCCAACGTCGTCACCGACGATTCCGGGCGTGCCCGCGTGAGCTTCCGCTTGCCCGATACTTTGACCACGTATCGTCTCATGGCCGTGACCGCGGCCGAGGACGATCGCTTTGGCTTCGCAGAAAACCGCGTCGTCGCTAGCCGTCCGCTGATGGCGCGTCCCGCATTGCCGAGGTTTGTCCGGGCCGGTGATTCGCTCGAAGCAGGCGTCATCGTCAGCTCGAAAGGCGCCGGGCGCATGACCGCGACCGTGCAGATTCAAGCGACCGGTTTGACCTTGCGTGGTGAAGCCTCTCGCACCGTCGATCTCGTCCCCGGCACACCCGTCGAAGTTCGCTTTCCGCTCGACGCTCCAAAGGTTGGTACGGCCAAACTTGCGTTCGTCGTTCGAGCGTCGGATGGCGGGAAGACCCTCGAGGATGCCGTTGAAGTCACGCGTGACGTGCGCGTGCCACTGTCTCCCGAGGCCGTTGCGCTTTATGGCGACACGACGACGGCATCCGCAGAAAAACTCGGCGATCTGTCGGCCATTCGCAACGACGTCGGTGGCCTGGAAGTCAGCATGTCGTCAACTGCTCTCGTCGGGCTCGGAGGCGGCGTGGAGCAGCTCGTCGAGTACCCCTACGGATGCACGGAACAACTCGTCAGCAAGCTCGTGCCGCTGTTGCCGCTGCGCGACCTCGCGCGCGATTTCTCCATTCCGCTTCCGAAGAACACAGACGCGATCATCGAATCGACAGTCGCGCAGATCCTGAAGAACCAGCGTTCTGACGGAGGATTCGGCATGTGGGCCGACTCGGATAGGTCGAACCTGTGGGCGACGACGTACGCGCTGTGGGGACTCGGCGAAGCGAAACGCCGCAACGTCGCCGTTCCTGAGAGTTCGCTCGATGCAGCGTCACGTGCCGTCACGCGATGGCTCGAGAGGCTCGACGACGAATACATGCGCGCAACGGCGCCGTTCATCCTCGATGTGCTCGCGGAAAACGGGCGCCCGGATGCGGGCCGCGTGAACCGGCTGTTCGAATCGCGCAAGACGCTTCCTCTATTCGCTCAAGCGTTTTTGCTGCACGCGATGACGGCCTCCAAGGCCGATCAAAAGAGCATCGACACGCTGGTGACCGAGCTCGAAGGTTCGCTCCGACTCGATGCAAACGTGGCGCGCGTCGCGACGAACCTTGGCGATCGTTACGCCGTGCTGATGGACTCCGATACGCGAACTGCGGCGCTCGTTTTGCGTGCGATTCTTGCGGCAAAGCCGAATCATCCGCTCGCAGCGCGTTTGGCGATGGGCCTTCTGGCAGATCGCAAAGGCGGAACATGGCGCAACACGCAAGAGACTGCGTGGTCGCTCGTTGCGCTCGCTGCATACCGGAGCGCGCAGGAAAAGATCACGCCCAACTTCATGGCGCGTGTGTTCCTTGGACAAACCGAGATCGCAACGCATCCATTCAAGTCATCGACTGTAGATCAAGCGCGTACGACGCTACCTGCAGAGCGTCTCGTGTCGGCTGGTGGAAGTGCTCTTGCGTTCGACGTCGATGGTTCTGGCCGGCTCTTCTACGAAGCGCGGCTGCGATATGCGCCCAAACAATTGCCAAACTCAGCGCTCGAACGAGGCTTCTTCGTGCAGAAGACGCTTCGTCCGGTCACGCCGGAGAGTTTGTCCGCGGCGCTGGCCGGCCCGACTCCACCCACGGCTACGTCGTTTGTCGGAGGAAACCTGGTTCTTGCCGAGATCGTCGTCGTCGCTCCTTCACCTCGCCAATACGTCGTCGTGGATGATCCGCTTCCTGCCGGTTTCGAGCCTGTCGATGCACGTCTGGCCACGACGAGCGCGGGCCTCGATGTCGACGCCTACTCCGGCGATGATGGTGATCCCGAAGATGCATTCGGCGAACCCGGCGGATACGACGATGTCGCCACGCGGCGCGCATTCCTGTCGAGTCGCTACGTTCGAGAGCTGCGCGACGATCGAGCCGTCTTCTTCATCGATCGCATGCCTGCTGGCATGTATCGCTATCGCTACCTTGCGCGAGCCACGACGCTCGGATCGTTCGTCCTACCGCCCACGCGCGCCGAAGAAATGTACACGCCCGAAGTGTTTGGTCGGACCGCAGCGGGCACGATTCAAATCACTGCAAACAAGTGAGAAGTGAGTCGCGCTTGTTCGGACAAACCGTGCGCCGCTTGTGGCCTCGCACGAGGCGTCATCGGATCGAGCTGGCGGTCGCCTTCCTACTTTCTCCCGCCCTGTGTTTGGTGCTTGCAGCAGCGCTGATGCCGCTTCCTGCAGCGTTGCGAGCGGCTGAATCATCAGCCGAGGCATCGACGGTCTTTCTCGATCGGCACGGTGGAATGCTGTGCGAAGTGCGCGCGACGGACGGTGTACGAGCCCGTCCGGTGCGCCTTGCTGAAGTGGGTGACCGAGTCGTCGCGGCGCTGCTCGCGGCCGAGGACAAACGTTTCCACTCTCATCCAGGCGTGGATCCGCTCGCGGTAGCGCGATCTATCGGCCAGTTCGTGTGGTCGCGTCGTGTGGTGTCCGGTGGATCGACGCTTACGCAACAGCTCGCGAGAAACCTCGTCCCGCGTCCGCGTTCGGTCGTTGGAAAATTGCGAGAAATGGCGCTCGCTTTGCGGATCGAAGCGTCGCTGTCGAAGGATCGAATTCTCGAGGAATATCTCAATCGAATTTCATTCGGCCCGGCGATTCGCGGTGTGGAAGCTTCGAGTCGGTACTATTTCGACAAACCAACGCGCGATCTTTCATTGGCCGAAGCAGCAGCGCTCGCGAGCATGCCGCGTGGCCCGACGCTGTACGATCCGCGCCGCGGGACGGCTCGGCTTCTGCGCCGGCGTGATCGCGTGCTGCAGAGGATGCTCGACGCGGGCTTTGCCACGCCGGACGATGTCGATCGCGCGCTCGCGGAGCCGCTCGCGATCTCACCTCGGGGTGCGGGGCAGGGGATTCCGCACCTGCGCAGGGCGATTCTGTCAGCAGGCATCTTGTCGCCCTGGGGACCGCTCTCGGGCCGAGCTTCGACGGTGACGACGACGATCGATCGAGGTTTGCAGCGCGAGGTGGAAATCCTTGCAGTTCAAACGATTGAGCGACTCGCGCCGCGCAACGTGTCGGCCGCGTCGGTCGTGGTGCTCGATAACGCGACCGCGGAAGTGCTCTCCTATGTTGGATCCCCGAACATCGACGACGAAGTGCGGCTTGGGCACAACGATGGAGTCCTTGCGCGCCGTCAGCCGGGGTCGGCGTTGAAGCCTTTCGTGTATGGGCTCGGAATGGAGATGCTTGGGTTTTCGGCGGCCAGTGTCGTGCCGGATGTGGACGTATCGTTTCCCGAGCCCGAGGGCGATTATCATCCGCACAATTACGACGGGCGATTTCACGGACCCGTGCGCGTGCGCGAGGCGTTGGCGAATTCGTTCAATGTTCCTGCGGTGAATGTAACGGCGCGAATTGGCCCCGAAAAACTATTGAAAAAACTTCACGATGTGGGGTTTTCTTCGCTGGATCGGTCGGCGCGTGAATACGGATTGGCGCTTGCGCTCGGTGATGGTGAGGTGCGCCTGCTGGAGCTTGCGGCCGCGTATGCAACGCTCGCGCGGGGCGGCGTGTACATGCCTGTTCGTGCCGTGCGCAATGCAAAATCGAAGAATGGCGACACGCTCGCCGCTGGCGAGACAGAACCCCATCGCGTCTTCGATGAACGCACGGTATTTGTCTTGACGGACATTTTGAGCGATCGACATGCGCGTTTATCGAGTTTCGGCGAGGACAACGTGCTCGAATTCGATTTTCCCGTTGCGGCGAAGACCGGCACGTCGAAAGGATTTCGCGACAATGTCACGGTGGGTTTTTCCTCGCGAATAACTGTTGCCGTGTGGGTCGGTAATTTCGACGGATCGCCGATGAGCGGCGTGAGCGGTATTTCCGGGGCTGGACCGCTTTTTCACGATGTCATGCTCGCCGCTTCGAGGGTTTTTCCTGGCGAGTCATTCAAGCGACCAGAAGGACTCGTCGATGTGCAGGTGTGTCCTCTTTCGGGCGGCCGTCCGACGACGGATTGCCCGCATCAGCGAACCGAGGTCGTGCCGCGTGGAATGCAGCTTTCGCCGTGCGACATGCACGAGCGCGTACGCATCGACAAACGCAATGGTTTGCGTGCAGGACCCGCATGTGCGGACGCATTCGTAGAGGCGCGCGTGTTCGAGCGATATGCGCCGCTGTATTCGGCATGGGCCGAAGGAGCAAAGCGTCCGCTCGTCCCGGTCGGCTCATCGCCGTTTTGCCCGGACGATTCTCGAGTCGTCGCTACGGATCGGATACGCATTGCATATCCACCGGACGGGTCACGGTTTATTCTGGATTCATCATTGGCCTCGCGCGAAGCCATTCATGTGCGAGCGGATGTTCCGCGATCGGCGCACAGCGTGCGCATTTTCATCGATGGACGCCCGCATTCCGTAACGGCTCCGCGGTGGAGCCATTCCGTGCCGCTCGTGCGTGGCAGGCATGAAGTATACGTGGAGGCAGATGGGCAGCGTTCGGACGTGGTGGTGTATGAAGTGGAATGATCACGGAGGCGGCTGGGCGAATCGCCTGTCGCCCGGGAACGGCGTCGCCGATTCGCGCAAGCGAAGATCGTCATCGACGATTGCAGGCTCCGGCGGGATCTGAATACCCAGCGCACGCAGGCCCGCGCGGTCGTTGTATCGAAGCTCGACTGTCTGCGTTGGGCTCGCGCTGTCGCGAATGAACGCCGTTTGACGCACCCGAGATTCGTGTTGCTCGCCGAATTGCGTTCCAAGACCCGGACGATCGGTCGGTTTTTTGGCAGCCGATGACCTGCCCTCGCCAGCTCTGGGCGCGGCGCTCGGTGCGGCGCTTCTCGGGCGTGGTCGGGGCACGATTTCGATGGGCTGCTCCACGCGTTCGCGGAAAATCGCGACACCAATCACGCCGACGTTGCGATCTTGCCCCGTTCGACCAGCGTACGAATCGGGCACCGACGTGAAACGAAATGCCGCGACCGAATTCATCGACGTGCGAAACCCATCAATCGTCACGCTCCCGAATGCTGGAACGACGTATCCTCGCTTCGACAACGTTGCCGTTTGGCCATCGATGGCATCGAGACCATCGACGGAAACGACGGCTTCGACGCGATTCGCCGTCGGATTCGTGACGCGAATGCGATACCGCTGTCCGAGACTTCCCATGACGTACTTTTTTCCGTTGTGGAAAAACATGGGCAGGTTGTTCATGCCGTCGTCGATGAGCTCGGCTTGAAATTGCGCTTGCACCGGAGGCGGACGCCAGGGCGGCGGGCGGCGCGTAAGGCGGCTAGGGGAGGGTTCGTCGGCTAGGGCGGAATCGGTGGAGGCGAAGGCGATGAAGCCGAGGCCGGCGATGGCGAGGAGGGGTAGGGTGCGACGCAGCATGGCGGTTGAGACGCGCGAGCTTTGGGTTCGATCTCAACTTTTTTCACATCCCGCCCATGTCCAGTGCCAGCCCATTCAATTCAGCACGAAATTGTTGAGCGCCTGCACGATGACCCCGATGATGCTTTCGCCCGCGATGAGCCCGGAAGCGACCGGGATGATCATGTCGTCGTACTTTTTGCCCTGCTTGGCAACCACCGCGCCGACGACCGCACCGAGGAACATCGCGAGGCAGTAATAGAACGGCAGGATGAAGCCAAGGCCCACGCCGGTTGCTGACGGCAGGTATTTTTTGTATTTGGGCAAGAGGCGTTCGGCGAGCACGAGCACGATACCCACGACGATGCCGACGACAATCGTTTCGCGAGCGAACGGATGCAGGTTGCCAATACCAACTTTGAAGATTTCCGCAACGGCTTTCCATTGTTGTGCAGCGGGCGCGGGAAATGCCGGGTTGTCTCCCACGAGCACCTGCGCGCGGGGAACGAGAATGAAAAAGCCAATCGTCGTCGCAATCGTTCCGGGAACGATACCGAGCAATTGGGCGATGAATTGGCGTCGAGGGTTTGCTCCGAGCAAATAGCCCGATTTCAAATCCGTCAAGAGGTCGGCGCTCGCGCTCGATGCGCCCGCGGTAATGCCCGCCGTCATCAAGTTTGCCGTGGCGCTCTGCGGAATCAATCCGCCATAGATGAGCTGCATGATCTTGCCCATGGCGCCGGTCGGCGTGATGTCGGTTTCACCCGTTGCGCGACATGCAACGAGCGCCAGGACGAACGTGAGGAATACAGCAAGAATGCCGAGGTGCGGCGGAACATCGAAAAACTTCCATGCAATGCCCACGATGCCAATCGTGGCCACGGTCCCGCCCACCGTGAACCAATGCATCGGGACCTCCACGTCGCCGTGCGATCCCCCATCACGAGCGGCTTTGCCAAACCCTTGAAATGCGCGCACGATGGTCTTCCATTGCAGCGCGAAATTGAGAATGCCCGACGAAACGAGCATGGGAGCGCCGAACCACAATCCGATTTCTTTCCACGCTTTACCCGGGGCCGTCACGGCGAGCACCGATTGACCAAGCGGATTCACCCACGATTCAAACAGGCCCATCGGCGCGAGCACCGCGATGAGAATCAACCCACCCGCAATCATGGATAGCGTTATCCGAACGCCCACGAGCGCACCGGCGGCGACGAGCGCTACGCCGTGATCCAAAACGACGTTCCAGCTCGACCACGCTTTGGCCTTGCCACCAGCCGTGACCGTTGGGAGCCAATCGAAAATGGGCGTTTGTCCTGGAACGAGCGCCGTACGCGTCAGTTTGCCGGCGGCATCGACAGCTCCGAGCGACGCGGCCAAACCTTTGAAAGCATTGAGCTTCAAAAGGTCCAAATCCTTGAGCAGCGGAATGAAACTGGAAATGGCAGCGGCTGTCATCAACGCTCGGCCTTTGGCACCAGCAGCCTCCACAGCTGTGATAGGTTGTGCCCTAACAGCACCTGCGATACTTGGTGCCGTAGCAACCGTGATAGCTTGTTTCGTAGCAGTCGCGACACCTTCGCTGTACAAGCTTTTCAACGTCGTTGCAGCCGCCGTTCCCGTCGGGAAACGCAGCCGTTCTTGATTGATCATGTTGCGCTTCATCGGAATGGCGAGGACCGTACCGAGCAGCGCCAAGAAAAAGGTCCATGCGGCAAGCACCGCCCACGGCAAGTGCGTCCCTTCCGGCCTTTCCGGCGTAATGCTGAGCATTAAAAGCGCCGGAATTGCCGACACCATCGTACCGCCCGTGGCATATCCTGCGGCCGACGCGGTCGATGCCATGCAATTGTTCTCGAGGATCGTCATGTGGGTCTTAGCGATACCAACCCGGACGAACGCTCCCCAAATCGTAAACGACAGAATGGCCGCGGTGATGCTCACACCGAGGTGCCAGCCTGTTTTCAAACCGACGTAAAGGTTGGTGAAGGCAAGGAGAAATCCGAGACCGCTGCCCATCGCGATGGCGCGCACCGTGAGTTGCGCGGCGCCTCCGCGGTACGCTTGGGCGTACCATTCCTCTTCGGACAGTTGTCCGACGGCATCGGGCGACAGCTCGATCGGTTTGCCCTGTTCGATCTCCGCTGCCGTCACCGGAGCTCGCTGAAAGAGCGGACCTTCGTCGGGAGGAGCGGCAGTAGGCGCCCCTTGGGCCTTGTCTTCTGCGGTTTCCCCCTGGTTCGTTTCGACGACCTCGTTCGCGTCGACGGCCTTGTCGGTCTCGCTCATGGCCGTTACATATCACGATCTCACGGTTGCAAGATCGTTTCGTTCATCGAAACGCGATCTCAGGGTTCTGCACCTCGCGCGCCAGCACTTCGCGCTCATTCGGCAGGTAGTTTCGAACGGCAGCGTCGAGCCGTGGATCTTGGATGTGGTGGAGACTGTGGGTGATTGTCGGCTCGAACCCACGCGACATCTTGTGTTCACCGCCGGCGCCAGGTTCGAACCGACCGAGCTTGCGCAAAATGCATTGCTCGATCGAGTGGTAATAACAAACGTTGAAATGGAGGAATGGCCGGTCTTCGATGGCGCCCCAGTAACGGCCAAACAGCGCATCCTTTCCGACGAAGTTCCACGCACCTGCAATGGGCCGGCCTTCGTGACGAGCCATCACGACCTCGACGCCGTCCCCGAGTTTGTCCACGATTTCCTCGAAGAACGCGCGATTCAGGTATTGCCTGCCCCAATAAAACTTATTCACGGTGCTCGTGTAAAACCTGTATGCAATGTCGACTATCTCCGGCGTGATGTCTTTGCCGCACAACGTTTCGATTTCTATGTTTTGCGCAGCCATTTCCCGTCGCTCCCGCTTCCATTGATTGCGCCGCTTCGACGAAAAACGCCCCAAGAAATCATCGTACGTTACATATCCGTGGTTTTTCCAATGAAACTGAATGCCGTACCGCTCGGCCAAACCGGTCTGCGCAAGAAGCGATGCTTGCTCCGGCGAAGGAAAAAGTACATGCGCGCTCGATACCTCGATCTTGTCGACGATGCGCCGTAATGCTTCTGCAAGTGCACGGGCGAGCGTGAGCTCGTCTTGACCATCTGCAATGAATAGACGAGGCGCCGTCGCAGGCGTGAATGGAATGGCGACGATGAGCTTGGGATAATACTGAATCCCTGCTCGATGCGCCGCATTGGCCCAAGCGTGATCGAACACGAATTCGCCTTCGCTGTTGCCCTTGAGGTACACAGGCGCTGCGCCAACCAGGCGATCCCCGTCGTGAAACGTCAGATGGTGCGGCATCCATCCGACCTCGGGACGAACGCAACCCGTTCGTTCGAGCGCGTCGAGGAACGCCCATGAAAGGAACGGCGCTTCGGAGACGCCACGCAAGGCGTTCCAAGCGTCTTCGGGCACTTCGCGGATCGATTCGTGAACGCGGACTTCCAGCACCCGGGGCAGTGTCGGTGGTTTGGCTCGGGAAATCAAGGGGCGCTGAGCGTCATGGCTCATCTAGCCGCTCGGCGAAGCCGGCACCGTTCGCCTGCCCAGCCCACTCGCTTTTCATGAACGCGGGGAGTGCTTCGCGAGCGGCATTGTCGCTCGTGTCGTCATTGCTCTCTCGCGACCGCACGCGAACGTGGAGGAAATATCCTCAATCGCCTCCGAAAAAATCTGGCGCTGGAATTGAAAGACGATCCTTCATTGCCGCGCGATCTCGAGGGGCAAGTCTTCGGCTACTTGGGTCCTCGAACCCACCGCTGCTCCGACAAACTTTGGCTTGACATGGCTCGCCGCGCGATGAGAGTGTTCTTGCATGAGCGCGTTCATTCCGGGCATTGGCGAGTCGGACTTCCGAAACTTCCGCGAAGCGGGTTTTGGTTATGTCGACAAGAGCTTCTTCATCAGCGACATGCTCGCCGACCCGGCGCTCGCGCTGCGCTTTCCAAGACCTCGGCGGTTCGGCAAGACAATCAACCTGTCGATGCTCCGGTATTTCCTCGGCAAGTCCAAGGAGGACCTGTCGCACTTGTTCGAGGGCCTGGCGGTCACGCGTGACGCGAAAGCGATGCAGCATTTTCAAAGGCATCCGGTCATTTCGGTCAGCTTCAAGGACGTCAAGGCGGATACGCTGTCCGGAACGATGGCGGGCATTCATGCTCAATTAATGACGGCGCTCATCGAACATCGTTACCTGCTCGACGATCCGCGTATCGATCCAACGCTCGCCCGACTCATTCGCCGCGTGCTCGATGGCGAAGTGACCCATGATGAGCTCCCGTATGTATTCCAGTGGCTTTCCCAGGCGCTTCATGCGCATCACGGCGAACGGGTGGTCATTTTGATCGACGAATACGACACGCCGGTGCAATCGGGCTACATGTACGACTTCTTCGACAAGATCGTCTTGTTCTTCCGCAGCTTCTTTTCTGCGTGTCTCAAAGACAATCCGGCCCTGTTCAAAGGTGTGCTGACGGGTATCTTGCGGGTGTCGAAGGAGAACATGTTTTCGGGCCTCAATCATATCATGGCGTATTCGATCATCGACACGAACTACAGCACGGTGTTTGGGTTCACCGAGGACGAAGTGGCGGCCATCATTCCGCCGGAGCGATTGCAAGACGTGCGCGATTGGTACAATGGGTACATCTTTGGCGGGCACGTCATTTACAATCCCTGGTCGATTCTCAATTACATCCGTGAAGGCTTGCTCAAACCCTATTGGGTCAATTCGGGTTCCAGCGATCTCATCGACTACCTCGCGGCCAAGCTTGGCCTCGGCTTGACGAAAGTATCCGAGGCGCTCTTGCAAGGCGAAGCGATCGACATGCCGATCGATTCGAATATCGCGCTGCGGGACATCGACAAGAACGAAGATGCGTTGTGGAATTTTTTGTTGTTTGCGGGGTATTTGAAGCCGGTACAGTTCGAATTGGTGGCCGGCCGATATTACGGCAAGCTGGCCATTCCCAATCGGGAAGTGAAACTGGTTTTCGAAGACATGTTCCGCAATTGGCTGTACAAGGCGGCGCCGTCGCGCGACTACATCGATGATCTGGTGCAAGCTATTTTTGCGGGCGATGCGGAGACGATCCAAGAGATCCTCGAGGACATGTTCTTGCGCATCTTGTCGTACCAGGACGCTGCAGGACGCCAGCCAGAAAAGTTGTATCACGGCTTGATCTTGGGATTGCTCGTGCATTTGGAAAACGAATACGATGTGCGCTCGAATCGGGAATCAGGGCGGGGACGAGCGGATGTGCTGATACGCCCGAAAACGCCGGGCAATCCGGGGGTGGTCATGGAATTCAAGGTGCTCAGGCGGAGCGAAACGCCCGAGCAGGCACTCGTGCACGCGGCCAAGCAGGTACGGGATCGCAAGTATGCCGAAGACGTGCGGGCATCGGGGGCATCAGTCGTGCACGAATACGCGATGGTCTTCGACGGGAAAAGGGCGTGGGTGCGCAAGGTCGAAGCTTTGCTCGACGCGGCACCGTAGAGCGAGCGGCCGGGAGGCTTTGACCTCGGCTGTCAGCGCCAATGTCAGCGTTTCGCCTTTCGCGCCGCCGCGTTCGGTTGAGCTCGCTTCAGCCCCACGACGTCACGCAAGGCATCGGCGAGCGTTCGCAGGACGCGCACCCCGCCAAATGAAACATCGAGCTCTACCGCGCGACGCGCGAATTCGGGCGATAACCCCACGACGGAACATTCGGTGCCGAGGAGCTTCAAGGCGGTCACGGTCGAGCCGAGCCGTTCGGCGACTTGATTGTCGACGGAATCGAGGCCCGTCAAATCGAGCACGACGTGCGAGGCCATTTGATCCACGACCCGCTGAAGCAGCTTCGCATTCAGCAGTTCTGCACGCGTTTCGGACAATGCACCGACGACGGGGACCACGAGCACGCCGTCCCATACTTGCAGAATGGGTGAAGATAGCGAACGAATGAGGGCTTCTTTTTCGTCGAGCTCTCGGTGCTTTTCGCGCAGCTCCGCCGTGGCCGTCTCCACTTGCGCCGTCAGCCGTGCTTCGGCAGCGCGAATTTGTTCGGCCCGCAGCCGCTGCAATTCTTCGTCGAGCGTCCGATCCCACGCGCGTACGGAAAACGTCACCACGGGCGGGTCGGAATCCACGTCGACCTCTTCATCGGCCCAGCAGCGTTGCCCCAGCGCATGGCCGAGAATGCCAATGACTTTGCCTTGAAGGAACGGACAGCCCCAAAGCCGCCCGCCTGCCTTTTGCATGCGCAATTCCCAGGGATTGATTACGCGCACTTCGGCCGTACAAGACTCGATATCGAAAAACGGCATTTCAAAGGATCCCCACCCCGCCGTACTCACCGCCTTGCCCCACGCCAGAAACCCCTCGACGAAATTCGAGCCGAGCACGGTCACCATCGAGTTGTAGTCTTCATCGGTTCCCAGACTGGACGAATGCGCGACGAGCATGCGGAAAAGATCGACGCCGATCTCTTCCACCAAAGGCTCGAGCAAGCGGAACATCGACGGGTTGGCCCAAAACAGAACGGACGAGAGCCCGAAGAAGGAAACATCGCCGGCGGGCGGATCCCAAACGATCGGTACATCGTTAATCGTGATGGAGGGGCGGTCAGCCATAAGCGTACGCGACCCTATCAGATGATCGATGACAATCAAGGAAAATATTTTATCACGTTCGCCGCAAACCTACGTCGGCTACCAGCGCCCCCGCACTTCAATGGCACCGAGCCCCATGCGCAGAGCTGCTTGCACACCATTGCCCGATTTCTTCGCGTCTGCCGGCGCCGTCGCAACGAGAATGACGCCAGTCAACGCGAGCGCGCCTCCAACGACGAACATCGCCGTCGATGCATTGCCGAATTTTTGCGCGTCGAGCCGTAAGGCCGTACCAATCTCGTCACACGCACTGGTCTCGTCGCAATGCCCGTCCTCTTTGCTATCGGCATGCTTCGACAAGGCCAATCCGCCGAGCACCGATCCCGCCACCAATGCCGCTCCGCCTACGCCAATACCTACGAAACCTGCAATGCGGCGTCCGGACGGCGGTGGTGGTGGCGGCGGCGGTGGCGGTGATTCGTCGGACTTCCAGTCGGGCGTCACCGATACGTCCGTCAATTTGCCCATCGACGCTTCATGTCGCGCGGTCCACGTATTTTTGCCCGACGCTGAAACTTGAATGGTAATCGTCCCAGGATCGACGACCATTTCGTTGCCCCATTCCGCTTCGGGGACATCGACCCCATTTTGGGAAATGGCGAGCCCAGGAGCCTTCCTGATGCTCGACGGCACATTGATTCGAAGTCGCGGAACGATGGCTTCGAGCTTTTTGATTTCCACGGCGCTCGCGGCCGCAACCTGCGCGCTTGCTGCGCCTGCTGCGCCATCCGCCTTCGATTGCGCGTCGGCCCATTCCTTCGCAAGTCGAAATTGCTCGAGCGCCGTCGCAGGTTTGCCCACCGCGACATGACACAACGCCAAAGCCATTCCCGTCGTGGGACGCTTGGGTGACAATGCGAGCGCCTGTTTGAACTTCAAACATGCTTCCGCATACACGCGCTGAGCTTCAGCATGTTGACCCTTGCCCTCGAGTTTATCGGCTTGCTCCATGGCATTCTTGCCGGCCATGTGAAGCGCCTTGGCTTCGTCGTCTTGCGCAAACACCGGTTCGGGCAATGCGGTGAGCAGGAAAAATGCAAACGCACATCTCGCAACGGCGTTGATTCGATTCTTTGTCATGGCAGCTCGAGCATTGCGAATCGTAAATCAGAAGTCGGGAACTTTGCTGGTCGGCGGTTTCGTCACCGGCGGCTTTGTCTCGACGGCTTTGTGCGTCGTTGGGATCGGCGCCGACGGTGCGACCCCAACACTCTCTTGTGGTTTTGCGACGCTCTCTTGCGGTTCGGCCACGGGTTCTTCCACCACTCGCTCAACCGTTGCCATTGGCATTGCGGACACGACAGGCGCGAGATTCTCGGGCGGCACAGTCGATCGCACGACCACGGGGTCGTCGGATGCGGTAGAGAGCGCCACGACCCATCCGGTCAGGCCCACGGCGATGATCGCACCGACCGCGAGACCAGCCACGAGCCACGTTTTCCCTCGATTGCCCGAAGATGTGCCATTCGGGCCACCCCATGCTCCATCGGTTTGTCTTGGCGCTGGTGCTGGCGCGGAAAAACCTTGTGACCTTGCCGGTGCGATGGGTTCGGATTGCAGCGGCGTGGCGACTGTCGGCACGTACGGCAAATTGGCTCCGAAAGGTAGGGGTTGCGCGGCAGTCGTTGCATTCGTGACGTTGAGGCGCGGCAATCCGTGCGGACCTATGGGAACTCCCATAGCTTGTGGACCTGGCGCGACCGGTCTCTGCTCCTTGACGGTTGCCATGTCCACGTGATCAGGGCGCGAATACGCGGGTGGAGGTGGGAGGCCCGAGGGGGCGTGGGACCAATTTGATGATATGAACGGGTGCAATGCCGCCATCAAATCGGGCACCGAGGCGAATCGGCGATGGGGTTGTTTTTCCAAACAGCGCAATACGATGGCATCGAATTCGCGTGGAATGCCCGGGCGTACATGGCTCGGAGGCACAGGCGCATTCGTGAGCACCTTCGTCACGAGCTCGGTCATGCTTTCCGCGATGAATGGAACCTCGCCCGTGACGAGCTCGTGGAGGATGATGCCCAAAGACCAGATGTCGCTTCGAGCGTCCGTCATTTTGTTATTGGCCATCTGTTCGGGGGCCATGTACACGGGCGTTCCGATGATGGTGCCGGTTTTTGTGAGGGCAGGACCGACTTTGTTGGGGTCGAGGTCCTTGGAGATGCCAAAGTCGAGGACCTTCACGCATGGCGTACCATTGGGCCTGCACGTGAGAAACATGTTGGAAGGTTTCAAGTCGCGATGGACGATCCCGAGGGCATGCGCTTCGGCAACGGCTTCGCATGCTTGATACGCGTAGAAGGCAGCTTCGCTGACGGGCAATGCGCCGCGTTTGTCCAAGATGGCGCTGAGGTCGTCACCCGTGAGGTGTTCCATGACCATGTACGGTGAGCCGTCTTCGAGCGTTCCGACGTCGTGGACGCGAGCGACGTGTTCGCCTTTCAAACGTGCGGCCGAACGAGCCTCGCGCATGAAACGCTCGCGGGCGTCGGGGTACATGAGCGCTTCGGGCAGCATCATTTTGATGGCGAAGAGTTCGCCCAAGTGTTCATGCCGAGCGGCGACGACGAACCCCATCCCACCTTTGCCGAGCACCCTTTCGACACGGTACTTGCCGAGCAGGATCGAGCCAACTTGCGGCGCTACATGCATGATCGAACTCCGCGACGCGCGTTTGGGCGATGCTACCAGAGGTTGCGCGGAGGTGGCAAGTTATCGTGCTCTTGGTGATGGATCGAGAAGGCGCGACGAGCATGCCGTCGTGCTGCAAATGGGAGAAAGGGCATGCCGCGCATCCTGCCAAACCCTTCAGGGTTTGGCATCATTCGCTCACGCACCGAACATGGGCCACGTTCGCCACCACACCGCTGTAGCTCGAGGAGCCAACGGTGAAGTCGACGATCCACACCTCGGTTGCAGGTGCCTTTGCCCACGGCGACGACGTCCAGAAAGGCGTGATTGGCGTCGTGGGTGTGTCTGGAAAGGCCGTCGGGTCGATGGCCGGCTTCGCCCGCGTTCGATCTGCGATGGTTTGCAATTCCTTCATGCTGGGCAAACGCCAAGCTTTACCTTCGATGTTGAGGTTGGCGCAATGGGTGTTGGCGTCGGCCCAGGTGACCATACCCGCAGAAATCGGTCGTTCCCATGTCAGCTTCGTTTTCGTGTCGTAAACGGTTTCGGTGTTCAAGGTGTAATGGCCGTCAGGAGCATCGGCATGGCCGTGATTGGCCCAAGACGCAGCGACGGCCCAAGCGGCAATGATGAATATCCGATTGAAATGACGGGAAGGTCTGCTCATGTGCGTGACTCCTTCATGAGCTCGAGGTCGAAAAAAGGGTAATGGGCAACTGCATCGTGTTCTTTTGCTTGGAAGCGTCGAATCGCCGTAATGGCAAACAGCTCATTGTCGTCAACGCACACAACGCACCTGATACTCGTCGCCCTTGTCGTTGGAGCTCGTCTGGCCCGTATTGAAGCTGATGAACCACGCGCTGTTTGGGGCAGACGTGTCCTGCGTAGCCGTCCAGAACCAGTCTGCAGGCGTATTCGGAAACGCATCCGTGTCGATGGTTGGCCCTGGGCTCGCCTTGGTGAAATCCACGAGGGATGCGAGCTCGATGGCCGTTGGTAGCCGCCAATCGGTATAACCAGCATGTTCGGAACCATTGCAATAGGTCTTGGCGGTAGCCCAAGAAAGGGAACCTGCGTCGAGGTCTCGTTGCCACATCAAGTTGGTGACGGTGTCGGTGACGACACCTTTGCCCGTATTGATTTCGTAGCTGGCTGGATTCGGCAAACCGGCCTCGGGAGGATTGGGCATGGGCCAATTGGCCCACTCCGGGTCGTGTGGTGCATCTGGTGGTGCATCTGGTTCCGCGTCCGGTCCTGCGTCTTGGCCGCCGGTTCCGCCCGTGTTTTGGCCGCCGGTTCCGCCCGTGTTTTGGCCGCCGGTTCCGTCCGTGTTTTGGCCTGGGTCCTTCGGATGCGGATCGTCGATCCCTGCAATTTGCACGCACGCTCCGACCATGAGCAGCGTCCCGACAAACACGGCCACGCGTCCACCCATCGCCGTTCGTCCCGTTCGTCCAAACAAGGCCAGCCTCCTCGATCGCGCTGCCTACCGTACGCCCGTCGCGCCTTCATTTCATGCTACACGGCGTGCTGCATATCATGCAAGTCAGATGGATGCGTGCCGTGTAAACCCGCCGAGGTGGGTCTACGCAACATTTCCGACATCTACAGCGCCCAGGCCTTTTGCGAAGTCTTCGACGTGCGTTCAGGCCCATCAATTGTTGATCGCGCCTTGGGCGATCCAACGACGCACGATGTCGCGCTGCGCCTGCGGAAGGATTGCGGCGTCTTTGGGCATCGCCACACCGCAATCGACGTCGCATTTGACATCGGCACACGTGAGCGTGCCGTCGATCTTGTGCATCAAGAAGCTCGTTTGAGGGCTGAAGCGATCGACGATCTTCATCGTCGTCGCCTTCGATGAAAAAACATCTACATTTTGCTCGAAAATCTTTGCGATTTGCATCGTCGATGCAGATCCTGCCATGGCGTCTGGGCCCAAGTAGGGTTGACCCTTCGGAGGCGATTCGTCTCCATGACACGCAGTCGACGCGCTGCACGACTGGCGCAAAATGGGTAAGACGTCGGCTTTGAACATCACCGTCGGTGTCATATCTTCGAAGCTTGCGTAGTCGAAGCAAGTGGCACCTCCACCGCCCCCTGCGCCACCGTCACCGCCACCGCTACCACCACTACCACCACTACCAGCACCACCACCACAGCAACTATCGGCCGGATTCGCAGCCGCTCCCAACACCATGAGAGCAAAGGCTCCGATCTTCGTGAGCGCCACAAATGCAAAGTTTTTCGATGGTTTCCGCATGGTCAGCATCCCTCGTATCGCAACGCTAGCAGAAGTCGAGCATCGAACGTCAACGTTGATCGAGCTCGTCGGCAATGATTTGGTCTGCGAGGGGTAGGGCAAAGAAGTCGCCATTGGGGGAGTCGACCGCGTAGCCTGTGTAGCGCTATGCCGCCATGCAGCAATGCGTTATTGTTGGCCAGTCGTTGCTGATGGTCCTTGGACCTTCAGGGCGGAAGCTTGGCAACGAAAACGTCGACGCCGCCCGTGGCCATTAGCGGT
The DNA here is from genome assembly GCA_016715885.1 of Polyangiaceae bacterium. Taxonomy (NCBI): domain Bacteria; kingdom Pseudomonadati; phylum Myxococcota; order Polyangiales; family Polyangiaceae; species Polyangiaceae bacterium. The sequence goes on along the minus strand of JADJXL010000003.1, from coordinate 181,069 downwards.
CCCGTGCCGAAATCGACGCTGCTGACGAAGTCCCCGGTAATATAGGTATGCCCCGTGGGATCGAAGGCGATGCCCTGACCCACCTGATTTGCAGAATCGCCAAACCGCGCGCTCCACAGGTGTTTGCCATCCGCGCCGCCAAACTTGGCTACGACGATGTCGAGTCCACCGGCGCTCACGAGTGGGCCATTGCCAAAATCGATCGTGCTGCTGAAATAGCCAATGACGCCCACGTTACCCCATTTATCGATGGCGACCCACCGCAAGCCGTCATGCCCGATGCCGCCCATTTTCTTGCTCCAAAGATGGTTGCCGCTCGAGTCGAGCATGGCCACGAATCCGTCGTCACCTCCAGCGGATGTCATGGGATTGCCGCCAAAATCGAGCGTACCCGTCATCCAGCCAATCACGGCAATGTCGCCGGCTTGAGAAGTGGCGACGCCAATGCCGATCTGATTGCCTGCGCCACCGAAGCGCTTGCTCCAAAGGTGATTGCCCGCGGGGTCGAGCTTGGCGACGAAGACATCCTGGCCCGCGGCGCTGGTGAGGGGACCACCGCCAAAGTCTGCTGTGCCGCTCAGAATGCCCGCGATGATCACGTTGCCTGACGCGTCTACGGCCACTGCACTGGTTTGCTGGAAGGCTCCGTCGCCGAAGCGTTTGCTCCAAATGCAGTTGCCTGCCGGGTCGAGCTTGGCCACGAGGGCGTCGTAGTCGCCCGCAGGCGAAAGCGGACCGCAGCCGAAGTCGACCACGCCCGCAGAATAACCGGCGCTGATGTATACGTTGCCGAGCTCGTCCACGTCGCATTGATATGCGGCACCAACGCCTCCGGCCTGTCCATATTGCTTGCTCCAAAGGTGGGTGCCGTCTGCCGCATACTTGGCCGCATAAATGCTGAAGCCCCACGGGCTCGATAACGAACCGCCGCCGAAGTCCACGGTTCCATAAAAACCTCCGGCATTGACGGTGTTGCTCGAGCCGTCGAAGCTGACGTGATTGCCTGCCGATTCGTGTGTGGCGCTGCCGAATGCCCTCGACCAAATGAATTGGCCCGTCGGATCGAGGTTGGCGAGGAACGCGTCGTTTTTGATTGCTTGCGGGAGCATTCCGCCGCCGAAGTCGACAGCATTCTGGTACGATCCTGTGAAGGCAACCTTGCCTGCTGAATCAACGGCGATGCTATGGCTGGATTGGTCCTGAGCGGCGCCGAAGCGTTTGGCCCAAATGGCGGCGACCGACACGCAGCTCCCGCTGCCGTCGCAATGCATATCGATGCCGCAGGGCGTTCCAATCGAAGAAGGCTCGTGAATGCAAGTCCCCGTCGGGCAGGTGTCGTCGGTGCACGCATTGCCGTCATCGCAATCGACGGAGGCATTTGCTTCCGAGCACGACGGTTCGCCCCCGCCTGAGCCACCGGTTGCGCCGCCAAAGCCGCCAGCAGCGGTTCCGCCGGAGCCTCCGGTTGCGCCGCCAAAGCCGCCAGCAGCGGTTCCGCCTGAGCCACCGGTTGCGCCGCTGGAGCTACTCGTTGGTCGCCCTCCGGAGCCGCCTTGTCCTTGACCTTGTTCTGTGTCGATGCAGGCAATGGGGAGCAGCGCAGCGACGAAAACGGGGAGCCATTGGGCGCGTGGCAATGAAAGCTTCATGTCGGGGGAGACCTCCGGCAGCTCTTCGTTGCCCAAGGGCGGTGATTGTTCAGGCGATCGATGGCAGGGCGTTGCGCCATGAGTGCTGCATCGCGCATCATTCCCGTGGCCGAGGCACGACGAGAACGGGGCAAAGACTCTTGGCCACGACTTCCTGCGCGACCGAGCCCATCACGGCTGCATTCATGCCAGATCTTCCATGCGATCCAAGGCAGATGACACTCGCATGGACGCGCTCGGCAAGCGCGACGAGTGTCTCGGCAGGACGTCCCGCGAGCACATGGGTTTCCGTGTGCACACCGCGAGCGTCGGCTCCAGAGGGAACGCGCTCGAGCAAGCGGCGATGCGTCACGGGATCAGGTACGGCGTTGCCGGAAGTATTGAATGGCCCTGCATCGATGCAATGCACGAGGTGCACGGTGGCGCCATTCGGCGCGAGCGAATACGCATAGGGCACGGCGGCATCGCCAAGCGGTGAAAGATCCGTTGCCGCAACGATGACACCGCTCGTTCGGGTCACGACGGGCTGTTCGTCGACGAGCGATCGCGGCACGCAGACGATGTTCGTCGACGTTGCGCGCAGAATGCCTCGCGCGATGGAGCCGTACCAGACTTGTTCGAGCCACGAATGCCTGCGACATCCGACGACGACCAAATCTGCGCGCTCGCTTTCGGCCAATACGGCCAAATGCGTTTCTGGTCCGGCGGTGCCTGCGTGTACGAGCACTCGGTCGGGCGTGGCGCAAGCGGCTCGAGTTTGCTCCGCAATTTCGCGTTCGATGGCGGCAATGGCTGCAGGCGGTAAGATTTCCGGATCCACTGGCGGAGCGAGGCCCAGACGTGCCGTCGTTTCGTCCGGAGACGCGACGGAAACGATGGATAGTTCTACTTGGCCAAACCTCCGTAGTGATTCGGCAAATCGCAATGCTCGCGTCGATGCGGCACCCAAATCGGATCCGACCATCACGTGCAAAGGTCGATCACCACGAAGCCATGCATCGAATGCGTCTGGTGCGCGCACCACCAACAAGGGTAAGCGCACTTGTCGCGCGAGGCTTTCGGCCGTGCTGCTGCGCAATCGACTCATGACCCGCAGCGGGCTCGATACGACCACCATGGAAGCGACGACGCGTTCGGCTGCGGTCGCGAGGGCGTCGGGAATCGATCCGGCGGCGAGCTCGTGCTCGACCTCCACGTGCTCGTCGGCGTGCAATCGTTCCGCGGCCTCGACGAGCGCTTTGCGTGTGGGCGCGAGCAAGTGTTCTTCGGCGGTTCCCAGGACGAACGGCGCACGAGAATCGGTCGACACGTGCACCATGTGTACGCGTGTTGCAATGCGCGCGGCCATCTTTGCTGCAATGCGCGCCGATCGGTCAGCCGCGGGCGAAAAGTCCGTTGCAACGACGATGGTCATGGCGGTAGTGTCGGTGGTTTGGCGCGCGAAATCAAGGGGTAGCGACGACATGGCCCGAGATTGTGATGAGTTCATCCGGCGTCGGGTTTGCCTTCCCATCAGAAGGTCCTCACCTTCGACGATGCTCCTCGCCCTTGGTGCGTACTTCTGGTAACCTCGGCGCGCCATGAGCCTCCAAGACACCGCCAGCGCGCAAAAAGACCTGCGCAACCAGACGCTCGCCGCCGCACGTGATCTCTGCGCTTTCGTCGACCGTTCACCGAGTCCCTACCATGCGGCGCGTGAAGCCGCTCGCCGGCTCGAAGCGGTGGGTTTTACCGAGCTCGACGAGGAAAACGTCTGGTCCATCGCTCCAGGGGACAAGAAGTACGTTTTACGAGCCGGGACCATCGTGGCATTCGTCGTCGGCAGCGAGCATCCGGCCGCGGCAGGGTTTCGCATCATTGGAGCTCACACGGATTCGCCAAACCTTCGCGTGAAACCCAATCCGGACGTCGCGAAAAGCGGTTATCAACAAATTGGCGTCGAGGTGTACGGCGGCGTCATCCTCGCAACGTGGACCGATCGCGATTTGTCGCTCGCTGGACGAGTTTTTTGCCACCGATCGAGCGGTCGCCCCGAAGCTCGTCTGCTCGATATTGGTCGCGTCGTGGCGCGCGTACCGAATTTGGCCATTCATTTGAATCGATCGGTCAACAAAGACGGCCTGGTGCTGAACGAGCAAAAGCACATGGTGCCCATTGCAGGGTTGGGGAAAGAAATCGACGTGCGCGCGCTCGTTGCGCGAGAGCTCGATGAAAAGCCCGAAACGATCCTCGGTTGGGATCTGAGCTTGTACGATACGACGAAAGCGACACTGGGCGGGCTACAGCAAGAATTCATCATGTCGTCGCGCCTCGATAACTTGGCGAGTTGTCATGCGGCGACGACGGCCCTTGCGGCCGAAAACGGAAATGGTCCTGCAACGCGCATGATCGTGCTATACGATCATGAAGAATGTGGGAGCCGTAGCGCGGCGGGCGCTGCGGGTACGGTGCTCAAGGACACGCTCGCTCGAATTGTCGAGGCGTATCCGGGAAACGAAAAACAAGCGATGCAGCGGTCGATATCGCGGTCGATCCTGGTCAGCGCCGACATGGCTCACGCGCTGCACCCGAATTACGCCGATCAGCACGAACCGCAGCATCAGCCGATGCTGAATCGGGGACTGGTCATCAAGTCGAATGCGAATCAATCGTATGCGACCGACGGTGGGACTGCGGCGTTTTTCGAGAGCGTTTGTCGTGACGCGGGGCAGTGTCCGCAAAAGTTCGTGGTCCGTACCGATTTGCCCTGCGGAAGCACGATTGGTCCCATTACGTCGGCGATCCTTGGCATTCGTACGGTGGACGTCGGCGCGCCGATGCTGAGCATGCATAGTTGTCGCGAAATGGCCGGTACGGAGGACGTATATTGGTCCGTCGAGACGTTCCGCAGGGTTTTCCGTGGGTGAACAAGGGCCATCGGGGTTTGGTGAACGAGACATGGACGACAACGAATCGACAGGCGCGAAAAGCGGCGTGAACGATACGATCCGAGACGCCGAGCCCCCGAAGCACGCGACCGAACACGGGCAAGCTACGATTCCGCGCGGGCCGCTGCAATCGGGGCCAGATTCCTCGGCAATGGCGACGGGCATGTTCGTGGAAATGGCACGCATCTCGACGGCACCCGATGCGTCGTCGAGTCCGTCGAGTCCTCCAGCCGCTTCGAATTCGACTTTGGTCGGCGCGCCTCTCGAGGAAGCGTTGCGTTCATCCGGATCCTTTCCGCCCCAAAAATTGCCGGCAACCGTCGTGCAAACATCGGTCGACGTGCCCGCATCGGCCATCGTGAAAACCGTGACGGACGTGCCTCGCGGGATGACGTCGAGCCCGTCGATTGCACCGCCGCCGTTGCACAACAAACCTTCGCAGGGCATTCCAGTGCTTCCCATTGCGCTCGGCGCAGGAGCGCTCGTCATGGGCATTGCGCTTTTCGCCATCGTTTGGGGATCGTCGAAAGGCACGAAAGAGGAGGCGCCGTCGGTTCCCGTGCCGATGGCCAATGCAGCAGATTCGCTCAATGCATGGATCCGGGTCGAGGGTGCTCCTGGCAAGGTGATCGGCGTGAGTGGGAATGACGTTCCTCCGTCGGTACGAGGTTTTCGTCCAGCGCAGCAGGTGCTTGCGGCGTCTGCACCATTTGAAATTCAACAGCACGAAGTCACATGGGCCGAGCTCGATCCGTGGCTCGAGAAAAACCCTGCGCATTCGTTTCCGAAGGCGACGACGGGATTGACTTCCGCCGACGCTCACAAGTCATTGCCTGCGTATGGAGTGCCGTGGACGACGGCGCTCGAATATTGCCGTTCGATTCGCGGAACGCTGCCGACCGAAGAGCAATGGGAGCTGGCTGCTCGTAGCGCGTCGATGAAAAAGTTTCCGTGGGGAAATGCCGCGCCCGATTGGTCCAAGGTGCATGCCTTCAAGGGGGAAATGGCGGGTCCGGCGAAGGTGATGTCGAACGAACAAGATCGCACGGAGGGGGCGCCCGATAAAGCGATTCATGATTTGGCGGGGAACGTGCAAGAGTGGACGTTTTCGGTTTGGCGCGAAGATACTCCAGACATGGACGAGTCGTGGGTGCAAGCGCAAGGAACGACGGCGTATGCGGTACGGGGATTTCCGCTGCATCGTGACGCTCCGGGGCGAAATGACGAGCTGACGATTGCGCATCGCGATTGGGTTTGCGCGACGGGGGATTGCTCGGCACTATCGTCGGGGGCTTCGCCAAAAGAACGGGCTCGCACGCCGAAGCTGGAGTTGTGGGCGAATGCAGATTCGACGCAGCCGGGGGCGCTCGAATGGAGGCGTGTCATCGAGAAGCCGGCCGTGATGGCGGCGTTGACGAGGTGTTTTTCCGGAGCAACTGCGACGACGTTGACGGTCAAGGCATCACGAGAATCATTTTGCAAGCGACCTGAACATGTGCCCTCGAACTCGACGTGCGAGGGGTCGCCCGCACTCTTGGGGGCGCTTGCGAAAGTATCGGGCGGGCTGCCGGAAACGACGTTGAAATGCGTAAACTATGCATTGCATGACGCTTCTGCGACGAACATCGGACTGAATTTGCCCGAAGCCCAGTATTCCTACGCCGCGTACCTGTCGGCGGATCCGCGCGAAGCGTTGCGGCACATCGGATTCCGATGCGTCCGCGAAGCGGCGAAGCGGTAGCGCGGAAGTTTTCAATTGCGTGACGCCGCGAGCGTGAGTCAGAATGCCGCCATGTCGCTTTCCGTACGCGTCATCGGGGTAGGCGATGCCTTTACCGATCGTTACTACAATGCGTCGTTTTTCATCGAGTCGGCGTCGACGCGGCTCTTGGTCGATGCACCACCGGCGCTCGGCAAGGCGCTCGGGGACCTGGGCACTCGTGGAGGTGAGCGGATTGGACTGGGTGACGTGGAGCGCGTGGTGATTACGCACTTGCACGGCGATCACATGGGGGGCCTCGAACAACTGCTCTTTTTTCGGCGTTTCGTGGTGGGGAAAAAAGTCGAGCTTTACGCGGCACGGGAGGTTTTGGCGGGCTTGTGGAGCACGCGGCTCGCGGGCGGAATGGATACGCTGATGCATGCCGACGGGTCACGCTCGCATTTGACGCTGGACGATTATGCAGATGTGTTCCCGCTGGAGCCGGGGAAAAACCGCATCGGCGACCTGACGCTCGAGTGGCGTCCGACGATACACCATATTCCCACGTCAGCGCTTCGCGTGTCGAGCGGTGACAAAACGTTCGGATACAGTGCCGATACGGCATTCGATCCGTCGCTCATCGAATGGCTTGCCGAAAGCGACGCATTTTTTCACGAGACGAACCTCGGAGTGCATACGCCGCTCGCGTCGCTCGTGGGTTTGCCCGCGGCGGTGCGCGGCAAAATGCGGCTCATCCATTATCCGGATTTTCACGACGTCGCGCGCTCACCCATCGTGTGTACGCACGAGGGTGAGCGCATCGAGTTGTGAAACCGGCCTTATTTAGCGATGATGTTCGCCGCCGCGAGCTTCACCGCCTTTGCGACCGATTTGCGCCATATGGGCTCGGTCGCTCGAAACGGCTTCGCCGCCCTTGCGGCCGATCTGAGCCATGTGTTCGCGGTCCTGGCTGACCCTTTCGCCGCCCTTTCGGCCGATTTCGGCCATGTGTTTGCGGTTCTGGCTGACGACCTCACCGCCCTTTTTCCCGGCCTGACGCGCTTCGTCGGGCGTGAATTCGTGAGCGGTGCCCTTTTCATGCGCAGCGCGACCGCCTTTGCTCGCAATGGCACGTTGTTTTTCCCGTTCCATTGCCGCGAAACCACGCTGTGAAGCGGGTTTTCGCTCCGTCGGCGGCTGCTCGGATTCGGGAGCAGGCTGCTCCGAGCCGCTTGCTTGCTCCGCTTGTTGCGCTTCGGCTGCGAGCATTTCTTCGTCGCCTACCGGGAGCGGCTCTTCTTTGGTTTGGCTGGTAGCGTTTGCATTTTCGATTCGTTCCTGGCGGTCCTGATCGCTCATGAAACCCCTCCTCCGACGACGCTGCTCGAAGAAACGAGACAGTGTCCAAATGGTCTTGCTGACTGCTGTTGTGCCGATTGAAATGACGTCAAGCAGTGCTCGGTGGCGCGCGGCGAGGAAAATGATTTTTCGGCTCGCATACGCACCGTTTTCCAATGCGTTGCCATGACGAACGGCCGAGGCCGGCCGAACTCATGCAATTTTCGGTCATCGTCGATAACGAATCGTCCGCGGGCAAACGAACCGTACGGTGACGTATGGTTCGTCCCGCCCGCTCGATTGTCTCGTACTGCGTAGTTCATGTTCAATGCAGCTCATCTTCAAAGGTGAGGCCAAGCCGAGATCCCGTAGGGGACGCTTGGCAGGGAAGGAATTGCGCTGCCGCTCGTCCGGTGAAACTCGGTGCGCTTTTTACCTCGCGCACTTTGCGTTCCGAAGCGGTGAATCAGCGAATTTGGAAATGGGTTTGCCCCGGCGCGTAGGTTTTTCCTGAGAATCGAAGTAAGGGCTATGCCGTATGCCCCGACGAACGGGAGGAAAGGTGAGCGAGGATCCAGAAGAACACCGGATTGGGATCAGTGAACAAGGAGCGATTGGCAGGGTCGAACAGGGCGACAAACCCTACGTCGACGGCAGGAGCGGCGTCGAATGGACGAAGCGCAACGTCGTCAGAGTGCAGGGTGATGTGCGGCAGCGGTGCCGATGTCGTCGGAGGAAGGTGAGCAGCTATTTCGCGGGGGTGAGCCTATCGGGAGCGATCTCGAATTTGCGCCAGATGCGGTGGACGGTAGAGCGGCTGAGACGGGTGGCTTTGGCCATCATGCGGCGGCTCCACGGATGAGCTCCCTTCGGTGTTGGCTCGAGTGTCCGAAGCAGGACTTCGGCAACGCGTGCGTCTGAGATGCGACGCGGTGCGCCCGACCGAGGCCGGTCTCCGAGGCCAGCAAGGCGGTCTTGGACAAACCGCTCGAGCCACTTGCGAGCTGTGCTCGGACGTACGCCAAGACGCGTGGCAATGCGGCGAGCGTCGAGGCCGCTTTCGGCAACGAGAACGATGTTCGCACGTAGCGCACGCTTGCTCGTTGTCGCGTCGAGGCACGAACGCGCGGAAGCCCAAGCTTCGAGCGTGCAGCGTTCCTGAAGCGTGAGGCGGAGAGGAGGAGTGGGTTCCATCGCCCTGCACCAGTGTTCAGGGGGAGGGAAACCTGAGAGAAAGTGAGGGGGCGGGAATTTTAAAATGTGCCGCGCAAACCGGCCGAATTCAGGCCCACCCAGGGCTCGATGTGGACGGTGCCCGCCTTCTGCGGTTCAGCCGGCTTGGTCTTTGCCGAAAGGGCGAGCAGCACGATTCCGGTCGCGATCCCGACTCCGCCAACGACGAACCCCGCCACGGAAAGATTTCGTTGCAGGACGAAGGAATCGTACTTGGTGCGGAAACCGGAAGAAAGGCAGTAATGATCGCTCGGGAACGTAGCGCCACTCGGGCACTCTGCGTCGAGCGCCTCCTGGCTATCGAGTGCAGCGAGGCCCGCGGCAACACCGACGAACGCGAACGCACCGCCCACGCCGAGCGTTACGAACCCGGCCACGCGCTTGCCATTCACTGGCTTCGACTTGTCCGGCGGCGTTGCCGGATCGTTCGATTGTCCCGTATTCGTATCGCTCTTGGGTTCGAGCTCGAGCACTACGCGCGCGAGTTGCCTTTCGCTAATCACCACATCTTCGAGGTCCGCGTGCGTTTCCGTGCTGGCCCCAATTTTGTGCTCACCAGGGTTGACGAGCGTTTTGACACCGATGAGGGCCTTGGGAACGGGTTTTCCGTCGAGCGTCACGGTCGCGTTGTCAGCCCCCGGGCCTTGCACGGCGATCTCGATGGAAGGGATACGAGGCGTGAGAGCCTGCAATTCGCCTCGTGCCGTCTCTTGCGCGACGCGGAACGCTTCGGACGCTTTGTCGTCGAGTGGCGTGTTGATGCAAAGCCGATATCGCTCGGCGGCCTCGACGAGACGACCGAGTTTGTCGAGGGCTCGGGCGGCATGCAGCGTGATCGTTGGGGCTTGGATGATTGCACCGGCACGATCGAATCGATCGAGCGCTTCGACGTATTTGCGTTGCTCGAAGAACGTCATGCCTTCGTCTGCGAGTGCTCTGGCAGTGGCACGCAATTGATCATCGATCGGCTGGGCTCCCGTCGGCGCTGCATAGAGCATCGTGCTTACGAGCACCGCACCGATCATCTTCGACAACCGCATCGTTTTTCTCACGTTCCTTCGAGTTTGTCCGCGTGGGTCAGAAGCCCCATCCCTGCGATTTCTTCGTGGTCGTCTTCTTGGTCGAAATCGGCTTCGTCAAGAGCGGTTTCGTCGTCGGCGCCGTCGCAGAAGGCGCCGCATCGGTCACCGCAGTGGCGCTTGGCGCAGCTTCAACAGCATCGGCTGGAGCAGAATCGGCTGGAGCTATCTCCGATGCAGACGGCGCTGCGGAAGCCATCGACGGTGTTGCCGTAGGTGTAGCTCCGCTCTCGGCAGGCGAGGGGTTCGACGCCGTTTGTCCACCCATCGTCGCAAACACGCCGATGCCAACACCTACCGCAATGAGCGTCGCGACAGACGCCACGATGACCGCCGATCGCACGCCTTTGTTCGGCGCAGACGTGACGGCTGCAGCCACACCCGGATGGGTCATCGTGTTCGGATTGAGAACGTGCGTTCGCGCGATGCTTGCTCCATCAACGCCAGCTAGCGACACCCGATCTTGCGGAGGCACGACGATGCGCGGCATCGATGTGCCCGTCACGCCGAGGCTGAAGATGCCTGAACCATCCGGAACGAGCAGGAAACGAAGGGATTCAGCAAGCTCACGAGCGGACTGAAAACGCTCGTTCGGCTCTCGTGCACACGCCTTGGCAAACCATGCGTCGAAACCATCCGGAATGGGCACGCCCGTCGTCGCAACGACTTGCGACGGAATGGGCAAGGGACGAGCGCAGATCTGCACGATGAGATCACCGAGAGCTTCGCTGTCGAACGGACGCACGCCACAGATGCACTCGAACGCGATGACGCCGAGCGACCACAGATCCGCTCGATAATCGATCGACTTGTTCCCAAGTGCCTGCTCGGGACTCATGTAACAGGGAGTTCCAACGACTGAACCGGTCCTCGTGGAGACGCCACCTTCCGCACCAAGCGCGCCAGTCGTTGCTTTTGCGATGCCGAAATCGAGCACTTTGGCGACTTCTTCATCGTCGTTTTTCACGAGAAACACATTGCCGGGCTTCAGATCGCGATGGACGATGCCTGCTTCGTGCGCTTTGCCAATGGCACGCGCAACGTGCGTAATGACCGTCGCCGTCATGAGCGGCGGGAGCACGCGCATGCGCTCGAGGCGATCCTCGAGCGTCTCGCCTTCGAGCATTTCCATCGCGATATACGGCAGTTGGCCGTCGTAGCCGTGATCGAGGATCTGCACGACATGCGGGCTACGTAGCGCCGCAGCAGCTTTCGCTTCGCGAAAAAACCGCTGCACGACTTCGCTATTGGAATGAGTCCCCGGCCCGAGCAGATCCAGGTCGATCAGCTTGACGGCAACATGCGCTCCAAGCGTGACGTGCTCCGCTCGCCACACCTCGCCCATCGCTCCTTTGCCGAGCAAACTGATCAGCCGGTACTTCCCGGCAATGACGGCTCCGGGCCCGAAGCTACTCATACGGCACGGAGCTTACCCCAAAAGCCGGCCACGAAGGAAGCTTCATGCGAAAAAGTGAGCACGAAGAAAGCACGAGTGCAACGCAAGGGCAGCATCGGTCCCGCATGCCGAAACTCGCGCAGAGACCGATGCCCAAGAATTCTGCTGACTTATCGCACGGTCCAAGCCTTCGCGAAGGTCATCCCACGCGTGATGCGAAGGCTTTCATGAAGGCAACCAAACACTCGACCGACGCGAGCTCAATCGCGTTGTAGAGCGACACGCGGATACCGCCGGTGCTGCGATGCCCCGCAAGACCCACCATGCCCTGCTTTGCCGCTTCCGCGACAAACTTCTTCTCGAGCTCCTCGGTCGGAAGTCGAAACACGACGTTCATGAAACTGCGACTCTCACGCTCCACCGGGGCGCGATAATAGTCCGCCATCGCATCGATCGTGTCGTAAAGCAGCCCTGCTTTTTGCCTATTTTTACGCTCGACCTCCGCAAGCCCACCTTGCTCTTTCGTCACCGCAAGAACGTTGCGCACGAGGTAAATCGCAAACGTCGGAGGCGTGTTGTAGAGCGAGTTGTTGTCCGCGAAGGTGCGGTACTGAAAGATTTTCGGGATGTCTTTGCGCGCCGAAGCAACGAGATCCTTGCGCACGACGACGACCGTCACACCCGACGGCCCAATGTTCTTCTGGGCACCGGCATAGATGAACGCGAAGCGACTGACATCGATGGGACGCCACAGAAAATCGCTCGACATGTCCGCAAACAGCGGCGCACCAGACGTGTCCGGAAACGCATGCCACTGCGTGCCGAATAGCGTGTTGTTCGTCGTCATGTGGACGTACGCCGCTCGAGCATCGATCGCGATCTCTTCCTGGCGAGGCACTCGGACATAACGTTTGTCTTGGACAGTGGTCGCCGCAATTCGGACATCACCGATGCGCTGCGCCTCTTCGTAAGCCTTTTCCGACCACCCGCCCGTGATGATGTAGTCCGCCTTTTGGCCCTGACCGAGGAAGTTGAGCGGAATCATCGCAAATTGATGACTCGCACCGCCCTGCAAGAAGAGCACGTCGTAGTCGCTCGAAATGCCAAGAAGCTCTCGCAGTAGCGTGATGGCTTCTTCATGCACTCGCTCGTACGCCTTGCCGCGATGGCTGTGCTCGATGATCGACATGCCCGTGCCCTCGAAGTCGAGCATTTCGCGCTGTGCACGTTCGAGCGCAGCGAGCGGGAGTGCAGCGGGACCAGCATTGAAATTGTGCACGCGAGTCATGTGAGCGTCCTCGATTCGTAGGGGCCTATAGCACGGCCACGGCTCTGATCGGCGGGCGAATGCAGTGCACCTCCGAACCCGGTATGGTGAGGCCATGTCCGAAGCGGAAGTGCCCGCATCGAAGCCTGGTCGAGCTACCGAGAGCCGGCTCGTCGCCGAGTATCCGCGGCTTCGCGACGCGGTGCCGTGGATCCCGCTTGCCACTTGTCCAACTCCGGTCGAACCGTGCACGAACATCTCGAGCTACCTTGGGCGAAGCGACGTGTGGATGAAGCGCGACGACGCCATCCATCCAGTGTTTGGAGGCAACAAGATCCGCCGCTTCGAACACTTGCTCGCTGATGCGAAAAATCGCGGCGCGCAGGAGATCATCACCGTGGGAGGACTCGCATCGACGCAGGTGACCGCGACGATCCTCCTCGGAAAAACCCTCGGGTTTGGAGTGACGAGCGTTCTGTTCGACCAACCTCTGACGTCGTTCGCCCGGCAATCCCTGCTGATCCAAGCATCGACCGGAGGACGGATGCTCTACGGAGGTAGCTATGCGCGTACGGCGATCGTCACGATCCGCAAGCTTTGGCAATCGAGACGATCGGCATATTTCGTTGCGCCTGGAGCATCGGGACCCCTCGCGAATCTCGGCTACGTGAGCGCCGCGTTCGAGCTTGCCGATCAAGTTGCCCGCGGCGACATGCCTCGGCCCGATGTGATCGTCGTGCCTGCGGGGAGCGGAGGTACGGCGGCCGCACTTTGCCTCGGCGCGACGCTCCTCGGGTGGAACACGACCATCGTCGCCGTGCGGATCACCGATCGGATCGTGTGCAATCGAGCAACGCTCGGGCTTTTGGTGGAATCGACGAAAGCGTACCTATCCAAAAGGATCGGTGGGCTTCCGCGTCGAACTTCGTCCAAAGCGCGCATCGAGATGGATCACGCGTGTGCAGGGCGCGGTTACGGGCACCCGACAAACGAGGCGATTGCCGCTTGCCCCGAGGTAAAACGCCTCATCGGAGCTCCGGGGGAGATCACGTACAGCGGCAAAACACTCGTGGGGTTGCGTCGCGCGTGCGCATCGTATCCCGGTAAAACGATTTTACTTTGGAACACGTTGTCGTCCGTCTGGCCCACACCCACGGTGCGTCTTGACGAACTCGACCCACAGTTTCAGCGGTTCTTCGAAGGCGAATTGGCGATCTGAAGGAATCGCGCGTTTACCGCGGCACGCGGCAACTTTCGGGATCTACTTGGCGCGGAAGCCTTCGACGAACTTGTCGAAAGCGGGTTTGGCAGACTCGACCGTTTTCTTGGGACCGGTGAGCTTGAAGAACGTGAGCGATCCTTGCGTCTCGACGATGGCGCCGAGCATGGCCCAATTGGGCTTGCCGCTCGCTGCCGGCGCACCCGGCATGGCCATCCCAGAGAACGTGCCGTGCAGCTCGACGACGGTTACATCGAGGTCGCCGACCTTCATTTGCTTGCGTCCGATCGTGTCGTCCTTGCCGCGTTCGAACTGGCCCGCCCAACGCTGGACGTTCTGATCCACGGTGCCTCCCGCTTGCGACACGGTCATCTCCGCATCTTCGGGATCGCCTTCTGCGCGCGGAATTTTATACGTTGCTTTGCGCATGGGGCTCGGGTTGTCGATCTTCTGCCAACCTGCAGGAGCCTCGTACACGACCTCGGTAGGGCGAGCTGGCGCGGCTGGTTTGCTTGCCGTATTCGCCGCAGGGGTCGCAGGGGCAGGGCGTTCCGGGGCTGCGTTTGGAGTAGGCTCGGGTGGTTTGTCGCATGCGGCGAGGGCAAACACGAGGGCAAACGTGGAGAGGCGAGCGAGCGAAAGCATGGGTCAGTAACCTTCCGTCTTGCAGATGATTTCGTTCATGATCTCGCGGGTTCCACCGCCGATGGGAAACAGGCGCGCATCACGATAGAGCCGTTCGACGAGCGTTTCACGCATGTAGCCGTAGCCGCCGTGGATCTGCACGGCCTCGTCGCACACGAAGCAGCACATGTCCGTGGCCGTGTTCTTGGCCATGGCCGCGAGGCCCGTGACCATCTCACCTCGAAGATGACGTACGACCGCTTCGTTCATGAGGGCGCGGGCTGCAAGGATACGCGTGACCATCTCCGCGAGTTTGTGGCGCAAAACCTGAAATCCCATGAGGGTTTTTCCGAACGCTTTTCGCTCCCGCGCGTAACGAACGGATTCGTTGTACGCGAGCGTCGCGATGGCGACACAATTGGCCGCAAGCATCAATCGCTCGACGGCAAAGTTCGTCATGATGGGGACAAACCCCATGTTTTCCTCGCCGATGAGGTTCGCTGCGGGCACACGGCATTCTTCGAACACGAGCTCAGCGGTATCCGATGCCCACCAGCCCATCTTCTGAAGCTTCTTGCCCACGGAAAAGCCCGGCGTTCCACGCTCGATGACGAGCAGCGAAATGCCGCCGTGCCCAGGACCTCCAGTACGCACGGCCGTCGTGACGAAGTCGGCTCGGCAGCCCGATGTGATGAACGTCTTTGCGCCCGTGACGACGTAGTGATCGCCGTCGCGAACGGCTCGCGTGGTGAGAGATGCGACGTCGCTGCCGCCACCAGGTTCGGTGATGGCCAGCGCGGCGATCTTGTCGCCGGAAAAGACGGGCGGCAAAAAGCGTCGTTTTTGTTCCTCGGTGCCGAAGTTCAAGATGGGAGGCAGTGCGATGGCGTGGCTGCCGAGACCCACGGCGGTGCCCACGGAAGTGCCGGCGATGATCGTTTCTTCGGCTGCAGCGAGCATGTGTGACAAGTCGCCGCCACTGCCGCCGTACGCTTCGGGATAGCCGACACCGAGAATGCCGGCCTCACCGGCCCGCCTGTACAGCTCGCGAGGAAATTCGTTCGCTTCTTCCCAGGCGTGGGCAAAAGGCTTGATGTCCTTTTCCGCCATTCGGCGAATTTGTTCGCGTAGTTGTGCGTGATCGGTGGATTCGTGGAGCGGGGCAGGGAACGTCACGACGAGTTTGTCCTCGGTGGCAAGGTAAATCGCAACCCACGCGGCCACGAGCGCTCATGTGCCCGCCGCTGAGTACGCTTTCGACTTTTCAGGCTCCGAACCGGAGCCTCGCTAGTGGCCTCAACCACCGCCGCCAGCAGGCGCTGCGCCGCCAGGGGCAGGAGCAGCCGCGCTCGGCGGAGCGGCTCGATTGGCACCAACGGCCGCCGGTGGAGGCTCGGCTTTGATGGTGATCTCGTTCGGGCGAGTAAGGTCGGCGCACGCCGATGTGGCGAGCGACGCGACGGCGAGAGCAATCGTCGCGAGACAGCTTCGGGAAAGCACGTCGAGAGCCTAGCAAACCCTTGCTAAGTTTTCACCCGCGTCGTGTCCAGTGTCCCGTCCGAGCTGCGATCGTGCTACCAAGGGCGGCGCATGGAACCCGTCTTCCGCCGCGCATTCAACGCCGCCTTCGGACCCGACACCTACGCCGACTTCATGCGTCGCTTCGAGCAGCGCGTCGGCACGAAAGTCGCGTATCGCGTCGCCGAAACACCGCTATTTCTGCCCGAGGGCTTGCGAACGTATCTCGCGCGATCCGCAACCGAAATCGTGCAGCAGATCTCGCAGCCCGCCGTCATCGAGAAGATGAAGCGAGCCATCCCAGCGCATGTCGATACGCCAGGCATGGATGACCTGCCGAACTGCACGCAGGTCGACTTCGCCATCGTGCGCGGTCCCAGCGGAGAGCTCGAAGGACGAGTCGTCGAGTTGCAGGCATTCCCATCGCTTTACGCATTGATGGTCCTGCAAACGGACGTGATGGCGGAAGTGATGAAGTCCATGCCGGGGCTCGATCGCAAGTGGTCGATCTACTTCGGTGGAGTCGATCGTGATCAGTTCATCGCGCGGCTTCGTCACGTGGTGCTTGCGGGCGAAGATCCGTCATCGGTCGTGTTGCTCGACATCGACCCGCCAAACCAAAAAACGTATCCGGACTTTTTGGCGACGAAAGAGCTCGTCGGAATCGATCCGGTTTGTCCGACGACACTCATTCGTGACGGGCGAAAGTTGTTGCGCAAGGTCGACGGCAAACTCGTACAGGTCCGTAGGATCTACAATCGCGTCGTCTTCGACGAGCTCGAAGCGCGCAAGATCGAGCTTCCGTTTCGCTACACCGACGATCTCGACATCACCTGGTGCTCGCATCCGAACTGGTACTGGACATGGTCGAAGTACACGCTGCCGTACATCGATCATCCGGCCGTTCCGCGAGCTCGTTACTTGTCGGACATCACGGAAGTGCCGAAGGATCTCGAACGGTATGTGCTCAAACCGTTGTTCTCGTTCGCGGGGTCCGGCGTCAAAGTCGACCCGACGCTCGAGGACATTCAATCGATTCCGGACGAGCAGCGACCCGGATGGCTCTTGCAGGAAAAGATCACCTACGAGCCTGGGCTGCTGATGCCCGACGGTGCAGGTGTGAAGGCCGAAGTGCGCATGATGTTTTTGCGTGCGCCCGAGGAACCGACGCCGCGGCTGGCGCTGAATCTGGTGAGGCTGTCGCGCGGTAAGATGCTCGGTGTCGATCAGAACAAGGATTACACGTGGGTGGGCGGGTCGATCGGGATCTGGCCTGCGGATTAACCCTAAAATGGCCAGATGAGTCTATAGGGCACCGCGAGTCGCCAAACCCCAAAGCAAAGCCCGACGGTGAGCAGGCCGAACGTAACTTGAAGCCACGAGCGCGACAGCGGTCGGGTTTTACGCAGAACGAGCGACACTGCCAAACCAGTAACAATCCCGCCAAGCAGGCCGAAAAGATGCGCGCCGAGGTCCGATTGAGGACTTGCTCCGAGCGCTCCGAGAAGCGCGAGACCTCCCACGATGGGCGCAACGATGTCGATCCACGTGCGCTTTCGCCCCTGCGCATGATGATGATCGAGCACCACCTGCGTCGCCGCCAATATGCCTATCGCCCCAAAAACCGCCGTCGATGCTCCAATGGAGCGATGATCCCCATTGCCCATCGCGCGATGCGCGATCGCGTTCGCAACGTTGCCCAATACGCCCGACGCGAGGATCGCAAGCGCTGCACCACCAGGACCGAGCCTCCGTTGCACGGCTGCACCGAAGACCGATCCTGAAATGACGTTGCCGAGAACGTGGGACTTGTCGGCGTGAAGCGTGAGCGCCGTGAGCGCGCGCCAAGGTTCGGTGCCAATCACGAGATCACTCTCGGCGCGACCTCGCTGAAACCAGATCGAGTTTGTCGAAACAGGACCCGTGACGAGGAAAAACAGAGCGAGCGCCGCGAATAGAAGAGGAACGATGATCGAAGGTGCATGACGCGGCCTTTCGCGAACACGAGGCGGAGGCCAGTCACGATTCTCGACTTCGTACCGATCGATCGCCGTCGATGCTCGCGCGTAGTCTTCATCGTTCACGAGCAGCACCCAGCCGCCGGGGATGTACCGAGGCGTGTGCCGAATCGACATGGACTGGAGAACGAGCGCCCAGTCGCGAACTTTGCGTTGATCAACCGGTCCGATCGCAGTGAGACCGGGCAGGGGGGTGGCGGACGGACCAGCGTTCGCTGCAGCGGGGCGAGGTGCATCAGGAGTGGGAAAAGCACCAACTTTGACCAAAGGATGATGAGTAAGGGCGGTATTCGTGGCCATGGAACCTGCCTCGTCGTCGGCGTCGCTCACAGTCGAGCCAACGTGGGGACGACCATTCGACCTGTCAACGTGCTCAGCGCACTTGTGCGCAGAACGGACGCGTGGCACGGCATGGACGTGTCCATCGCCATCACCAACGGAATCCGCGTCTCCGTCTCTTCGGTCTACGTGCCTTCTCAGTCGTCACCGACCGAGAAACGATACGTATTCGCATACACCGTGCGCATCGGGAACGAAGGAACCGACGTCGCGCAGTTGCGATCGCGTCATTGGGTCATCACCGACGCCAAAGGCAAAGTGGAAGAAGTGCGCGGGCCGGGTGTCGTGGGCAAACAACCGGTGCTGAGACCTGGTGAGCACTTCGAATACACGAGCGGCTGCGTGCTCGAAACGCCGCGCGGAACGATGCACGGCACGTATCAAATGCACCGGCCAAGCGGCGAACAATTCGACGCGGAAATCGCAAGGTTCGAGCTCGCGATGCCTTACAGTCTCAATTGATTACGCGTCGGCTGCCTGGGCAGCTTCGGGTTTGTCCGAGGTGGGTTTGTCCGGAATGAATGTGAAGTGGAGCTTCTCGTCGGCCAAGTCGACGACCACTTTCCCACCTTCTTCGAGCTCGCCGAAGAGCATCTCGTCGCCGATACGCGGCTTGAGCTCTTGCTCGATGACGCGACCGAGTGGCCTTGCACCGAACAGCGGATCGTAGCCTTTTTGCGCGAGGTACTTGCGCGCAGCTTCCGTCACTTCGAGCGTCACGCCCTTGTCCGCGACGAGCGCTCCGATCTCGCGCACGAACTTGTCGACGATGCTCACCATGACGGCCGGATCGAGCGGTTTGAACATGATGCGCCCGTCGAGCCGGTTGCGGAACTCGGGGCTGAACGTGTTCTTGTAAGCGCGATCGTCGTCTCCTGCGCTGCCGCGATCACCGAATCCAACGCGAGCTTGCGTGAGGTCTCGCGCGCCCACGTTGCTCGTCATGATGAGCACCACGTGCCTGAACGAGCTCTTCTTGCCGTTGTTGTCGGTGAGTGTTCCGTGGTCCATGACCTGCAAGAGGATCTGGAAGATGTCCGGGTGCGCTTTTTCGATTTCGTCGAGCAAGAGAACGGCGTGTGGCGTTTTCGCAATGGCCTCCGTCAAAAGGCCTCCGCGATCGAATCCGACATAACCGGGAGGAGCACCAATCAGGCGTGAAACCGTATGGCGCTCTTGGTATTCGCTCATGTCGAAGCGAATGAATTCGATGCCCATCGTTTTTGCGAGCTGCTTGGCAAGCTCGGTTTTTCCAACGCCGGTAGGTCCCGTGAATAGAAACGATCCAATGGGTTTTTCCGGGGTACGAAGACCCGCGCGGGAAAGTTTGATGGCGCTTGCAAGCTGCGCGACGGCCTCGTCCTGGCCAAACACGACCCCTTGCAATTCTTTTTGGAGATCTCGCAATTGCGCTTTGTCCGACGTGGATACTTGGCGCGGCGGGATTTGAGCCATTTTTGCCACGACGATTTCGATGTCCGGCACGCCGACGGTGTATCCATCCCCATGCGCGAGGCGCGCGGCAGCGCCGGCTTCGTCGAGCAAGTCGATCGCCTTGTCGGGCAAACGGCGGTCGCGCAGATACCTGTCGCTCAGCTTGGCGGCGGCCTCGATCGCTTCGTCGGTAAAACCGACCTTGTGAAATTCCTCGTAATGCTTGCGCAGACCCTTTAAAATGAGCGCGGTTTCTGCAACGCTCGGTTCGACGATTTCAATGCGCTGAAAACGCCGGGCAAGCGCGCTGTCGCGTTCGAGGTGTCCGCGATATTCTTGGAATGTGGTGGCACCAATGCAACGCAATCGACCCGATGCAAGCGCCGGCTTGAGCAGATTCGACGCGTCCATCGTTCCGCCGCTCGCCGCACCTGCACCGATGATCGTGTGGATTTCATCGATGAAGAGAATGGCGCCCGGCTGTTTGTCCAAGGCCTTCAATACACCCTTCAATCGATTTTCGAAATCACCTCGATATCGAGTGCCGGCAATGAGGGCGCCCATGTCGAGCGCATAGATGGTGGAATTCTTGATGGGATCGGGGACGTCGTTCTTGACGATTTTTTGCGCCAAACCTTCCGCAATCGCCGTTTTCCCGACGCCTGCATCGCCAATCAGCAGCGGATTGTTCTTGCGCCTGCGCGCGAGCACTTGAATGGTGCGCTCGAGCTCGAGCGATCGACCCACGAGCGGATCGATACGTCCTGCTTCCGCTTCCTTGTTGAGATTCACGGTGAATGCCGCGAGCGGGTCGCGACGCGCGCCCTCCCGCTCTTCGCCATCCGCATCGGGATCCGCCGATCCCATGCCTTCACTCGCATCCTCGGGCGCCGCTTCCTGATCGCCATCTTTCGTGACCCCGTGCGAGAGAAAATTCACGAGGTCGAATCGAGTGAGATTCGCTTCTTCGAGCAGGTCGGTCGCCGCCGAATCACGTTCGGAGAACATCGCGACGAGGACGTTGACGCCTTTCAGCTCCTTCTGGCCGCTCGTTTGTACATGCACCGCCGCTCGACCCACGACGTTTCTGAATCCGAGCGAAAATTGCGGCGATTGATCGACGTGCTCCGGCAAAGGGTCGATCTCGTCGTCGAGGAATTGCTCGAGACGTTTCTTCAACTTCCCCGGTTGTCCTCCCGCCTTGCGGATGATGCGGGCGATCTCTTCGTCGAACGTGAGCGCGTACAGCAAGTGCTCGACGGTGACGTATTCGTGACGCCGGGCGGCAGCTTCACGAGTGGCCAGACTGATCGCGATTTCGACTTCAGGACTCGTACGCATGTAAATTACTCGGGCTCGGTGGACAGCCGAAGTGGCATGCCGTGTTCTTTGGCGAAGCTGTGAACTTGATCGACTTTCGTTTCTGCGATGTCCTTCGAGTACACTCCAGCAACACCCTGCCCCTTGTGATGCACGCTGAGCATGATGTGCGTCGCTTCCGTCTCGGACCGATGAAAAAATTTCATCAGGACCACGACCACGAAGTCGGTCGTCGTGTAGTTGTCGTTGTGCAGAATGACCTTGTAGCGACGGACCTTGCCGACCTTTCGTTTCGGCTGGATGGCCAGGTCGCCTTCGAAGTCTTCACGCTTGCTCGGATCGTTGGGCATGGCTGCGGGACGCGCAAGGATAGCAGCCCGCAGACATTGTGCCTTTCATTGCCGCGGAAGGCCTGAAAGCGAGCATGGAATGAGCGGGAAACGGTGAATGGTGACTATTCGCCGCCGGCGGTCGTCGGCTGAAGCTCGATGGGGACGGGCGCGATGTTCCAAATGTCCTCGGCGTATTCGCGCACCGTGCGGTCGCAAGAAAACCTGCCGACTCGCGCGATGTTGAGCGCCGCTTTGTAACTCCACGCTTCCTGATTCGTGAATGCGTCGGCGACGGCACCGTGCGTGTCCGCGTACGCTCGAAAGTCGCTCATGACCATGTAACGATCGGGGCCGAGCAATTCGTCGACGATGGGACGGAAGAGCTCGGGCTCGTCGGGCGAGAAGAAACCGGAAGCGATGAAGTCGATCGCTTCGGCAAGCTCCTTGTCCTCGACATACGCAGCGCGGCCGCGCGTGCCGGCCTTTCGTTTCTCCAGAACTTGCTCGGCGGTCATGCCAAACAGGAAGAAATTGTCAGGACCAACCGCTTCGCGAATTTCGACGTTGGCTCCGTCGAGCGTGCCGATCGTGAGCGCGCCGTTCATCGCGAGCTTCATGTTGCCCGTCCCCGACGCCTCCATGCCCGCGGTGGAAATCTGTTCGGACACGTCTGCCGCTGGAATGATCTTCTCGGCGAGCGATACGCGATAGTTCGGGAGAAAGACGACGCGCAGGTGCGGCACGCTGCGGTCTGCATTGACGACGGAAGCGATGGCGTGAATGAGGCGAATGATGAGTTTGGCCTGCTTGTAGCCGGGGGCGGCTTTTGCGCCGAAGATGAACGTGCGAGGAACCACGCGCTCGCCACGCTTGGATCGCAAGTAGAGCGCGACGATGTGAATCGCGCAGAGGAGCTGCCGCTTGTATTCGTGCAGTCGCTTGATGAGCACGTCGAAAATCGACCGCACGTCGACTTCGATGCCGAGCTCGCTCTTGATGAGCTTTGCGAGCGCTTGCTTGTTGGCCAACTTGATCGCGCGCAGTTGCGCCAGAAATTCCGGGTCTTTCGCGGCAGGCTCGAGCTCCGAGAGGCGATCGAGATTCGTGACCCAGTTCGGTCCTACGCGTGAAGTGATGAGCGCTGCGAGCTTGGGATTGCACGTGAGCAGCCACCTTCGAGGCGTGACGCCGTTGGTTTTGTTGGTGAAGCGCTCGGGCCAAAGCTCGTAGAAGTCCCGTAGAAGCTCGTTCTTGATGAGCTCGGTGTGCAGCTTCGCGACGCCGTTGATCGAGTGCGAACCGACGACGGCGAGGTGCGCCATGCGCACCATGCGCTCGGGCCCCTCCTCGAAGATGCTCATGCGCGCAGCGCGGCCTTGATCGTAAGGAAACGCGACGGTGACCTCGCGCAGAAAGCGCCGGTTGATCTCTTGGATGATCTCGAGGTGTCGTGGGAGCAATCGTGCAAAAAGGTTTGCAGGCCAGCGCTCGAGCGCTTCGGGCATGAGCGTGTGGTTCGTGTAGCCAAACGCTGCGACGGTTTGTGTCCACGCGGCGTCCCACGTGAGACCATGCTCGTCCACGAGCAGGCGCATGAGCTCTGCGATGGCGATGGCCGGATGCGTGTCGTTGAGCTGCATGGCGACTTTTTCGCCGAAGTTCGAGAAGTTCTCGTTGGTCTTCGCGTGGCGCCAAACGATGTCGTGGATGGAGCAAGCGACGAAGAAGTACTCTTGGCGAAGCCGCAGTTCCTTGCCGGCGTCGAAGTTGTCGTTCGGGTAGAGCACCTTGGAGATGACCTCGGACGCGTTTTTGGCTTGTACGGCGCGTACGTAGTCACCGGCGTTGAACAAGCTGAAGTCGAAGTCTTGGTGCGCGCGCGCGGCCCAGAGCCGCAGCGTGTTGACCGTGGCCTTGCGAAAGCCGGCGATGGGCGTGTCGTAGGGGACGCCGAGCACGTGATCGGACGGATGCCACACGACGCGGAAGCCACCTTTGCCGTCGTGGACCATTTCGGTTCGTCCTCCGAAACCCACGGTGACGGCGTATTCAGGGCGTTCGACTTCCCAAGGATTGCCGAACTTGAGCCACTCGTCGGCGCGTTCGACTTGGCAACCGTTGCGGATCACTTGGTCGAATATTCCGAACTCGTAACGAATTCCGTAGCCGTAGCCGGGCAATTCGAGCGTGGCCATCGAATCGAGGATGCAGGCGGCAAGCCTTCCAAGGCCCCCGTTGCCAAGGCCCGCGTCGGGCTCCTGTTCGACGAGGTCGTCGAGGTCGATGCCGAGATCTCGCAGGACCGCGCGGTACGTGTCCTCGATGTCGAGCGCTTGAAGGTTGGCTTGGAGGGCTCGTCCGAGGAGAAACTCGGCGGACAAGTAGTAGGCGCGTTTGGCGCCCTTTTCGTAATACGTCCGCTGCGTTTGGGACCATCGCTGCACCAGACGATCACGCACGGCAAGCGACAGAGCGACGAAGCGGTCGAAGTTCGTAGCGTTCTCGATGTCCCGAGCGCGCGAGAATTGGACGTGATCGGTGAACGCGCGACGGAGCACGACCGGATGCATGCCGGTGCGGTCGTCTTCGACGCGGATGCGCGTGGGCGGAAGGTGTTCGGTGAACGCTGATGTCATGACGGCGCCATCATAGCCAAACATTCGCGTCGCGCTGCTCAGTGGGCACGCCGAAGATTGCTCATTCGCGGACAGGCTGTGGTAGGACGGAAAATGAGCGGCTCGAACCTTGGGGCCGGTAGAGGAGCCTTGATGCAGACGCATGGAAAAACGCTCGGTGCAGTGATGTTCGGTTCGCTGCTGGCCGTGGCGATCTCGAGCGTTGGTTGCGGTTTGTCCGAGAAGAAGGCCGAACCCAAGCTCTTTGGGCAAGCCTGCGCAGCCGATGCGGACTGCGAGTCGCAACAATGCGCGGCTCACGGGCGCGTCTGCACCAAGACGTGTGCGCACGACAAGGAGTGCGGCGACGCGTTGGTTTGTCGGGGCCTCGATAGCGGCACTGGGATGCAGTGTGGCAAACCGGAAGGATCGAAGGTTGGTTCGGCCTGCCAAACCGCGGCGGAATGCGATCACGGGCTTTGCGTGAAGAAGGCCGACGCGGCATCGGAGCCCGGTTTCTGCTCACGTACTTGTCAAGGCCCCGGCGAGTGCCCGGATGGTTACAAGATTTGCGATAGCCTTGCCGATGGGGCGAACAAGCTTTGCTTGCTCGGCGACGACCGGATTCCCATCGGGGACCGCGCGCAGTTTGTCGCTCCGCAACAGATTGGAACTCCAACGAAACCCGCGACCTCGACCGCGGCGACGGCATCGGCGGCGCCTACCGCGTCTGCAGCGCCCTCGACGACCGCTGCAGCTTCGGCGGCTCCGACGACGACACCTCCGGATGCTGGGCCGCCGCCACCCGCGGATGCTGGCCTGAACACACGCCCCTCCATTACGCTCGATGGTGGCAGACCGCGGATCAAGCTCGATTTGGGGAAACGTTCTCCGTAACGATGCACCCGGGTGCAGCGATCGCGGAAGTTTCCGCTTCTGGCAGGTTCATGTACTATCGCGCTGTTCGGGGCCGAATCGGTTTCACCGGCGTCGGAGTGAAGTTCGATGAAAAAATCGCAGCGAAGTACTGACGCGCTCGGATGGCGCGTGCGTGTGGGACGAACGGCGGTGGTGGGCGCTGTCCTTGCCGTCGGGCTTTTGTCGCACACGAGCGCATCTGCACAATCTGCGGAGGAGCTCAACAAGGCGCGTGCGATATTTCGCGAAGGTTTGGCGCTGAGCGCGGCAAACAACTGCGCCGGAGCGCTCGTGAAATTCAAGGCGGTTGCGTCGGTGAAAATGACGCCGCACGTGGCGTTCAACATTGCGGAATGCGAGGAAAAATTAGGAAAACTCGTCTCCGCGCTCGGCAATTATCGCCTCGCACAAAGCGCAGCGGCGGGCGACAAAAGGGCGAAAGACGTCGCGACCGCCGCGGTGCCGCGTATCGCGTCGCTCGAAGAACGCATTCCCAAGTTCACGATCAAGCGTGGAAAAGGCGCCGAAGCAGCGCTCGTGGAGCTCGATGGCAACGAGCTCGGAGCGACGCAGGTGGGCACCGAAATGCCCATCGATCCGGGCCCGCACACGATTATCGGCAAAATCGGTCAGCGCGAGATCTTCAACGAGACGATCACGATTGCCGAGAAAGAAAACAAGTCACTCGAGGTCGTTGCCAAAATCGACAAGCCTCTCGATACGCCACCGCCGCCACCTCCGCCGCCGCCACCGCCGCCGCCACCACCGCCGCCACCGCCGAGTGGCCCGAGCATTCCGGGCATCGTGCTCACGGGTCTGGGCGTGGCGTTTGTCGGAACGGGCCTCGGTTTGTTCCTTGGACCGCGGCAAAGCACGATCGACGAGCTCGACGAATTGTGCGGCGGTGACACCACGTGTCCGCCGTCAGCGAAATCGACGGCGGATCAAGGCAGGCTCTATACGGGCATTGCTCAGGGAGCCGTTGGTGCAGGAATCGTCAGCATTGCAACCGGGGTGATTCTGCTCGCGACCCACGGGTCGAAGAAGTCGGAGCCTGCAAAAGCCGAGACAAGCGTGAAGTTCATCGGTGCTGCGCCCGGCGCGATCGGTGGCATCAGCGTCGTAGGGAAGTTCTAATGGACTATCGAACACGGCTCATTCTGCTTGGCGCGCTGGGGATCGCCGCCGCGCCCATGGCGTGTCTCTACCCGGACTACACCTTCAACGAGCCCGAACCTGGCACGACGGGAGGTGGTGCTGGTCAAGGTGGTCAAGGTGGATCTGGCGGTCAAGGCGGGGGCATGCCGGGCGTGGAAGACTGCGACAACGGCACCGACGACGATGGGGATTCGCTTGCCGATTGCGCCGATGACGATTGCACTACGGGCTACGCGTGTGTGCCGAGCCCGCCGCTCAATTGGTCTGGGTACGTAGCCTTGTTCGACGGCCAAGAAGCCGACCAACCGGCGTGTCCGTCGACGTTTCCGTCATCGTTTCCGGGATATCGCAACCTACTTACGCCGCCGCATTCGTGTAGCGCTTGTTCCTGTGGCAGTCCGGCAGGACAAACCTGCGACTTGGCCGATGTCATCACGGTGTCGGACAAGAATTGTGGATTCGCACCGCAAACGCCGAATTCGATCAATCCGCCGGCAAACTGGCAGGGCGAATGTTATGGCCCAGCGGGGTTGCAGGGCGGGCAGTCATGCGCCGGAGGTCCGTGCAATTCGTCGGTGACGACCGCCAAGCCCACGGTGACAGGCGGAAGCTGTCCACCAAGCGGCGGCGTCGAGGACAAACAGCCAGCGCAATGGGAGGCTTTCGGGTTGGCTTGTTCCGGTGCACCTCAAGGAGGCGGATGCGGTGCAGGGAACGTGTGCCAGCCGAAATCGGCTACGCCATTCCGCAGTGGGCTGTGCGTGTACAGAATGGGCGAGCAGAGCTGCCCCGTCGGAGAGTTCTCACAGCAGTTCATTTACTACGAGAGTGCGACCGACAATCGTGCTTGTTCTCCGTGCGAATGCGAGGCGCCCGCAGGAAGCACGTGCGACGCCACCATCAAGATTTATAGCGACGCAGCCGTGAACACGTGCACCACGGAGATCGCCTCGTTCATGGCAGGCGGTTGCGCAAACCTGATGGGTAACCCCACGGTTTTCGGGCGAGCAGCGACCGTTACGGCCCCAACGGGCGGCTCGTGCGCCGTCAAAGCGGGCGGAGGTCAAGCCACGGGCGCGCTCACGCCGACCAACGCAACGACGTTCTGCTGCATCCCTTGAGGACAAACCGCTGCTGCATGCGGCCCAGAAAAACCGCATGCAGCACGTGAGTTTTGCGGGAAGAACTACTTCTTCTTCGGCGCAGGCGCCGCAGGTTTGGGTGCTGCGGGAGCCGTTCCAGGCTTCGGCGCAGGCGTTGCCGGCGCAGGTTTGCCCGCAGCCGGTCCGCCATCACCGCCCATGTTGTACATCTGGATCGCTCGATCCGTGATCTCGAGGTCGGCACGCATGTAGGGCACGGCGGACTTTTCGAGCACCATCTCGTAGCCGTCTTGAGCTGCGATGCGACGCACGATGCCGATCACGCGCTGCTGAATCGGAAGCATGACCTCGCTCTGCTGCCGTTGCATTTCGCGTTGCGAGTCCATCTGCATCGCCTGAATTTCGACGATGCGTTGCTGGAGATCCGCTTCGCGTTGTGCGCGCTTGTCGTTCGAAAGCTTGCCCTTTTCCTTCTCGTACGCATCGCGATCGCGCATGAAGTCGCGCTGTTTCGCTTCGAGATCGCCCTGAAGTTTGGCCTGAATCTTTTTCAGGTTCGCCTGGGCGCGCAAGCCATCCTCGGTTTCGAAAATCGCGCGTGCCAAGTCGATGACCGCGATCTTCGTATCCGCGGCATGAGCAGTCGATTCGGCAGCGAAGAAACCACCCGTCATGGTGGCAACAGCGACGGCCAGTGCAGGGATGCGCAATCGGGACAACCAGGACACCGGGCGAGCGGAGCGTTCGAGTACGGACTTTTCAGCGAGCATCACGGTCGGGCCTAGCCTCTCCCTCGAGCCGGCGCAAGATTTTCATGCACGGAAAGCGCCTTCAGTTCGATGTGAGGCAAGTCGGGGGGTATGGGGGGCAGAGCAGCCGGCTCGTGTTTTTGCCGCAGGCAAAAACACTCAAAGAGCCGCCTGCGAGCCCCCCATCGTAAACAGACTTCTCGCGAGCGCGTGTCTCACACGCGCGAAGCGAGCGTACAGATCCAGACATCGTGTCAACCACTCGAGGCGTGCGGGTCCTGGAAGTAGCGCCCGAGCCGGTGATAAGCGAGCTCGGCAATGCGGTAGACTTCCTCGTTTCGCCGGACGAATGCGTCGCGGTGGTGAGGCTGTCGGATCGACATGACACGCTCGCAAAGCGCCGTGAACGCCCCGTCGAGCACAGCGTTGGCTTCTTCCTCTTCGCCGCTGGCCAAAAGCGCTTCGATGAGCGTGAGCCGGATGAGCTCGTCCCACTCTTCGACCGGTGCCACCGCGAGGCGATTGTTCGCATCACGCGCCGTCTCCGTGGCCGCTTCGATGGCGCGCCGAGCGAGCTGAACTCGAGACAGAGCGAAGATCGCGAGTATTTGCAGGGCCGGCTGGGCGCGCGTTTCTTCGATGGCCCATCGGGCGAGGTTCAAGGCCGTGGCCAGATCACCTGGTGCACCACGCCAAACCAAGAAGACGATTTCATAGATGCGCGTATTGACGCGGAGGCGCGCGGCGCTCGTGTCGTCGGCGATTCGCGCCGCCTGGCGCTCGTGATCAATGCCGAGATCGAGATTGCCGAGGCGTGCGTAACTCATGCCGAGGTTGTGCAAGGCAAACGCCTCCAAGATGCGCATGCGACGTGCGCGAGCATCGAAAAGCGCACGCTCGAGCATCGCTTGCGCCTCCTCGAACATGCCGAGGTGGTTCAATGACGAACCCACATTGAGCCTGCCGCGCGTGGCGAACGTGACGTCACCGATGCTCTCGGCTGCCTCGATGAGCTGACTGCCCGTGATGAGAACCTCCGATGGGTCGTTCATGTGCGCGACGGCAAAAAGTCGCGCATCGAGGGCGCGCACGAGCGCATCGGCAGCTCCCGAAACTTGCGCCGTAGCCACAGCCTCGTTGGCGACTCTCATGGCTTCCGCAGGCTGAAGACAGTCCACGAGCCCACGAACACGCACGGCCATCAGACCTGCGCATATCGCAGGCGACATCGCTGCCGTGTACGCTGGATGCAGCGAATGGGCGGCACGCGCATCACCCTCCGCTGCGCGCCCCGTTTCAATGAGCGCCGCTGCAACGAGTCGCTGCGCTTCGCCCCACATGTCCGATCCAGCAACGGTCAACTGGACCGCTTCTTCCGCAGCCGCGATGCCATCGAGCAGCCGGCCCATGACGTTCGAGCACTGAGCTTTGGCGAGAAGTAGCTGCGCACGTACCGCGCCCGTCGCACCACAAGCGATCCCGCGATTGGCAAGCTCCAGCGCGGTTTCGAGCTGCGCACCGTTGCTGTACGCCTGCTTCGTCGCACGCGCATACAGGCGCGCCGCACGCTCGTGATCACCACCGGCATCGGCATGCTTGGCAATGAGACCCGCGTCCACGTCACCCACGGACTCGAGCCATTGGCCGACCGCGAGATGCAGTACCGCGCGGTCTTCATCGAGGATCGCTTCGTACGCCGTGTCCCTCACGAGCGCCTGACGGAAAATCCATTCGTCGTCGCCCGAAATGCGCGATTCCGGCTGCTTCGCAACAATCTCCGACGTGACCAGCTCGAACAGCTCGCCATCGACGTTGCGCCCCACGAGCGCACGTACACCGCCAGTCCAAAACGATTGTCCAAACACCGACGCTGCACGAAGCACTTCGCGCACATCGGCTTCGATGCGATCGAGGCGAAGCTGCACCACCGCTTGCACCGTGAGCGGCAAGTCGTTTCGGCCTTCCGCAGCGCACCGTACGAGCTCCTCGAGGAAGAGGGCGTTTCCATCGGCACGTCGAACGAGGTTTGCCCGAGCAGCAGCATCCATGCCGGGCAGCGCCGCCGCTACGAGACGATCCGCTGCAAGAGGCGACAGTGGTGCAAGCGTCAGGCGCGTGATGTTCCGGCGGTCCCAGATCGATCCGAGCCGCGAACCCGAACCCATGTCCGCTCGGCCGAAGGCAAACACGATGAACCGCAAATCCTGGCAGCCCAAGAGCCAATCGACCATGTCGAGCGTCGTGTCGTCCGCCCAGTGCACGTCTTCGAGAACGAGCACCTGCGGGGCGCGTTCCGCTTCGTTGCGAAAGTAGGTTTCAAGGGACAAACGCAGCCGCGACTGCATGAGCTCGGCACTGGCGCGAGCAGCTCGCAAAGGCTCGTCGCCATCGTCGGGGAATGGCACCCCCGCGAGCTCGCCGAGAAAACCCGCGATGAATCGCTGGCCTGCGGGCAATCGAGATGCGACGTGCCGTTTGCACTTGAGGATCTGATCGGTGACGTCCTCGCCGTCGTGTATGCCCATCACGGCCCGAAGCGCCCTGCCGAGCGCGGACAAACTCGACGTTTGGCTCAGCGGATCACCGCGACAAAGCATGATGTCGGGGCGACCGGGAGATACCTCGAGACGCTGCACGAGCTCACCGCGAACGCGACTTTTCCCAATGCCGGCCGGACCGACGACCAGCGCTCCACGAGGAGCCGCATCTTCGACGAGCTCGCCATAAACGCCCTGAAGCAGCGCGATTTCCTTTTCACGTCCAACGGTTGGAGTCGGCCGTCCGAGGAGCTGACGCGCAACGTAGCCACGCGTGTCCTCGCGCAAGAGCACGCCTCCGCGCGCGTCGTTCTGAAGGACAAACCTACCTTCGAGCGCGCTTGCGGCGTTCGAATCGACGCGAACGCTGCCTCGCGCCGTCAGATCGATCTGCGCAACCGCACGCTCCAGCGCTTGGCCGGCCAATTCCTGCCGACCTCGAATGGCCAGGCCAATCGCCACGGCCGCACGACCGTGGGGCATCGATTGCGTGAGCACGAGCGCGGCACGAGCTGCACGCATCACTTCGTCTCCGCGCGATTGCTCCACGCCCAAAACACCCACGAGCTGCCGCTCGCCGAGCAGTGCCTCGAGGCGAGCATCGTCGCCGAGAACTTCACGCACGCGGCGTTCGACATCCGGCTCGAGGCGTGCGCCACCCAGATCGAAAAGCATGACGGCAACGACGCGACGCTCGGCAGATCCCGGTCGCGATGCGGGCACATCGATGCCCGTTTCCGTGATGGTCGTCGATGAGGGTGGTTTGACCGGTACAGCTCGAATCGCCGACGCGCTGCGATCGGTCGCAGGTGGATCGTTGTTCAGTTGCCCCACTCGCGCGAGAGCTCGCGCAAGCTCGCCCCCGTTCTCGAATCGGTCTTCACGCGCTCGCGCGATGGCGCGCAAAATGACTTCCGCGAGCGCCTGGGGCACGTCGAAGCGAATCGTTTGCGGATTGGGTGGATCCTCGAGAACGAGCCTGCTGAGCAGCGCGATCACATGCTCGGTCTCGAAAATGTTTCTCCCTGTCACGAGGCGAAAGAGCGCAGCACCAAGCGAGTAAACGTCGGCGCGCGCATCGATGTCGTCCACACCTCGAGCCTGTTCGGGCGACATGAAGTGAGGCGATCCGATGATCGTTCCGCGCTCCGTTTGGTACTCGTCGGGTTCCGCGGGTTTGACCACGCCGAAGTCGATGAGCTTGATCGCGGTTCCTTTGCCTCGAACGAGAAAGATGTTCGACAGCTTCAAATCGCGATGAACGACGTTGCGAGCGTGCACTGCGGCCATCGCTGCCGACGAGCGGCGTATGACCTCCACGGCATCACGCATGCCCAAAGGAGCGCGGCGCTGACGTTGCCCGACGTCTTCGCCATCGAGCCATTCCATCGCGAAGAAAAAGCGCCCGTCGGACCACGTTCCATGCGCGACGTACTGCACGATGTTGGGATGTCGTAGGTCGGCGAGGATCGAGATCTCTCGGGCAAACCTAACGCGCTCTTGGGGCGTTGCGCTGTCGCGAAGGACCTTCAGGGCGACGTGTTGTCCCGTCGCTTGATCGAGCGCCTTGTAAATGTCTCCCATCCCGCCGCTTCCAGCGCGGCCTACGATCACGAACCGATCCGCCGCATCGCTTGATTCGGGAAACATCGGCACCGATTCCCAGAGTACGTGAAAAGTGCCAGCGATGGGGGAAATTCCGAGCGTTCCGAAGCTCGCCCACAGCGCTGGCGCTGCCGCGACGCGTTCAGGTGACGAAACGTCCGCGTTGACGATCGTAGCGGTTCGTCCAAGCAAGCGTGGCGTTTTCGCCCATGTCGTGGGGTCGCGCCATGAAGCTGCGCCACCGCAAATGCATATTTCAGTGGACGCAGCGTTGTTGGCTGTGCAGTGGTGCGTCATGGCTGCACCGCTGAAAGATTTTTTCGACGAACGACTCGTACGTCGTATTGCAAACACGATCGCCGCTGTTCATTCGGATTTTCCGACGGAAAAGTTCGTCGCTCAATCGATGGTCGGATTGTCGAAGCTCGAGCTCCTCGACCGCGGCAAACACGTCGCCGATGCGCTCGCGAAGACGCTTCCCAATGATTACGAGCAAGCGGTCGACATTTTGTTGCGCTCGCTCGACGTGCCAACGACGCGTGAAGACAGTGCGATGGCAGGTTTCTTTTATTTGCCGCACGTCACCTTCGTCGCCAGATGGGGACTCGAACACTTCGATGCGTCCATGCGCGCCCAGCACGCGCTCACGCAAAGGTTTTCCGCGGAATTCTCCATTCGATATTTCATCCTTCGTGATGCAGACCGAACACTGAAGGTCCTGCGAAGCTTTGCGAACGACGAGAGCGAACATGTTCGGCGGCTCGTTTCCGAAGGCACTCGGCCGCGTTTGCCGTGGGCCGTGAGGCTTCCGGCATTCATTGCAAATCCCGCTCCCGTGCTCGAATTGCTCGAGCTCTTGCGTGACGATCCCGCGCTTTACGTGCGGCGATCGGTCGCGAACAACCTGAATGACATTGCAAAAGATCATCCGGATCTCGTGGTGGACGTATGCAAGCGGTGGAGCGTCGATGCAACGCCCGAGCGAAAATGGATCATTCAGCATGCGCTCCGCTGGCTCGTAAAACGTGGCTTTCCCGGAGCCATTACGCTTCTTGGCGGAGCCGCTCGCCCCAAAGTGCGCATCGAAGGCGTGAACATCGAGCCCTCGCGAGCACAGCTCGGGTCGGTCGTTCGATTCGCATTCGATGTCGTCTCCGAAGCGACGAAAAACCAAAATCTCCTCGTCGATTACATCGTTCATCACCCTGGTGCATCGGGTAAGACGAGATCGAAAGTTTGGAAATTGCGACGTATCGAGCTCGAGGCAAAGGGGCGTGCTAGGCTCGAGGCCAAGGTATCACTCGTGGATCGAACGATTCGAAAGCATTACCCTGGCACATATCGCATCGACGTACGCATCGGAGCGACCGACTTGCCACTTGGTTCATTCGACGTCGCGGCGCCTGCCGTGAGCAAACCGCGTCCTGTAAAGGCGAAACGCGCGAGCGCTTGACGCCCTGCCAATGTTCGCTTTTCGTCGTCTCGTGAGCGTCATGTCATGTCTTCGCCCGTAGGTGCCAATAGACCGTGGCTTTTCGGGCCAGCCGTCGATCTTCTCTTTGGCTGCGGGATTGGTTATGCCCTGCTCGTGGTGGTCCTTGCCGCGTTGGGGCTCGGCATGGATCGCATTCACGGATGGCTGCCGTTCGTCATTCTCGTCACGGGACTACCGCATTATGGCGCGACGCTGGAACGAGTGTATTCGACGCCCGCGGCGCGCAAGCGGTACGGACGATATTCACTTCTGTTTGGTTTGCTCGTGTGGGGCGCGTTCGTCGGAACGCTCGTATCCGGAAAAGGTGCAACGGCGCTCGTCACGCTGTACCTGACGTGGAGTCCGTGGCATTACGCGGCGCAAAATTTTGGCCTCGTGATGATGTTTCTGCGTCGAGCGCGCGCGGAAGTCAGCCCCACGTTTCGGCTGCTCGTCAAAAGCTCGTTCGTCCTGTCGTTTTTGCTCGTATTCGTCAACATCCACCGGGGGTCTTCGGCGTCGGTCAATGATCCCTTGTATGCCGCGCCATCGGCCCGAGATGCCGTACGATTCGCGCCTCTCGGAATTCCCGATGCTTTGTCGAACGTTTTGGTCGTTGCGTTCGGAGCTGCATACCTCGTCGTCACGATTGCGTGTTTGGTACTGGTGTTCAAACGAACGCCCTCTGGCGCACGTGCGCCGATTTTGGCGCTTCTTGCAAGTCAAAGCGTGTGGTTCGTCCTGCCCGTCGCGCTGGGGCAGTTTGTCCCGGAATGGGTTGGGCCAATGGGGCCCGTGGCGCTCGCATTCATCTGGGTAGCGATTGCTCACAGTGTTCAATATTTGTGGATATCGCTTCATTTTGCGCGTGCGTCGGGACGGACCGATACGACGTATCGGTCGATTGCGCGATATTTCTCGTTTGCGGTGTTTGCCGGTGCGGCGCTGTGGGTTTTTCCAGTGCTCGCTTCGGTCAAAGGGGGCCTCACGCGGATGCCCCACGAATCGGGGCTCGATATGGTCGTCGCGGCCGCCGTGAACTTGCATCACTTTTTGCTCGATGGAGTCATTTGGAAACTTCGAGATGCTCCGGTGAGGGAAGCATTGGTCGACGAGCAAACTCCTCCGGCGAATGAAAAATCGTCGCGCGTGGGTTTGTCCTTCGGGCGCGTGCTGCTTGCATCGGTCGGAACGATTGCGGTCGCGTCTTGGATCATTGCGGCATGGGAGCAGGAAGTGGGTCGACGCCATTCGGTGGCCAAAGGCGATCTCGCGCGTCTCGAAATGGCGGCACGGCGGCTGACGATGATTGGGCGTGATGGCCCGCGCATTCATCAAGCCATTGCAAAAATTCATAAGAACCGCGGCGAGTACGATGCCGCGCTCGTTCGCTACAGGCGTAGCATCGAATTGTGGCCGACGGCTTCGGCGTGGGTGGGTATTGGCAAGATTCACGAAGTCCGAGGCCAATTTGCCGAAGCGCGCAATGCGTACGAAGCTGCTTTGTCGGTCGAGCCGAATCACGCGAGCGCTCTCGACGATCTCGCGCACGTCATCGCGGCGCAGGGCGATTTGGAGGGAGCAGTGCGGATGCAGCGGCGCGCCATCATTGCGGCGCCCGATCGAATGGACCTGCGGCGTCGTTATGACGCATTGCTCGTCAAGCTCCCCATCGCAGCAGACGACGCTACCGAGGAAATCATCGTCGACGTGTACGATGCAGGCGTGGTCGATTCGGAGCGGTGAATTCCCATCGAAATATTACCGTGGATGTCTGATGCCTGGTCGCTCGCGCGATGCGTCAAAAACCTGACGGACAGTTCCGGTTGGTCTTCGCAAAAATGGTGTACGAATTTCAGGCGTTTCCGTTAGTCTCGTCCGATTCGTGCTTGCGGACTTTGCCCGTATCTGCAGGACAAACTCGTTCGTCTGGAGTCATTGCACGTGATGAAGCGTCACATACGTTTTTTGCCGCTCACCCTCGCGCTGTTCGGAGCAGGTAGCGCTCACGCTGGGCCGCACGAGAACATTCACAAGGCAATGGATGCAGCGCCGCTGCCGAATGTTTCGCCGCGCGTCGATTCGCCCGTAGGGAGGGTCGCTTCGATCGATGAAAAGCGTGGAGTGCCCACGTTTTTATGGGTGACGCCGCCGGAAGCCGCGCGTTTTTCTTCGCGCACGATGACGCAACCAGCAGAGCGTATCGCCCGAGATTTCGCTCTCCAGAACATGGGTCTCTACGGTTTGTCCGGGCCTGCGATCGACACGATGTACGTGCGGCGTGTGGACGATTCGGGCCGCGGGGGAATCATCGTCGTGCTCGCGCAGAGGGTCGATGGCATCGACGTTTGGCAGAACGAGATGAAGGTGCTGCTCGATCGGCAGGGCGATGTGATCGCGGTGGGTGGCAACCTGCATGCGGATGCAATTTCGACGGCGAAAGGCGGCGCGAAGCGATCGTTTACGGTGGCGCACGATCAGGCGGTAGCGAGTGCTTTCGTTGCGCATACCGATATCCGGATCCAGGGGTCGGACTTGTTGGATACGGGCCGTGAGCAGAACGGCTACAAGTATTTTGAGCTCAAAGAGACGGCCGAGACGAAGAGGCAAGGGCTCGTGTTTGCGAACGCGGCGCGCGTGAAGAAGGTGTTTTACGCGATGCCGGAACGCCTCGTGCCGGCGTACTACCTCGAGCTCGATCTGGCGAAGGTGGGTTCGACGAGCGCGGATCTCTGGGGTTATGTGGTGTCTGCGGAGACGGGTGAGCTTCTCGAGCGGGATCATCTGACGCAGGATGTGGCGTTCAACTACAGGGTGTGGGCTGATACGACCGCGCCAAACACGCCGCTCGATGGTCCGATTGCGGATTGGACGCCGCATCCGGCGGGTGCGCCGACGGGGGCGGTGCCGCCGTTCATTTTGCCGACGATGATATCGATGGAGGGATTCAATACGAATCCGCTCAATGTTGCTGATCCGTGGCTTGCGTCGAATGCGACACAGACGCAAGGGAACAACGTCGATGCGTATGCGGATCTCAATGCGCAGAATGGTTTTACCGCGGGCGACATTCGAGCGAACACGACGAGCGCGAACACGTTCGATTATACGTACGACACGGCGCTTGCACCGAATTCTTCGCAAAACCAGATCAAGGGATCGGTGACGTCGTTGTTTTACCTAAACAACTGGCTGCACGATTATTTTTATGATTCTGGGTTCAACGAGGCCGCGGGCAATGCTCAGACCAACAATTTCGGTCGCGGCGGAGCTGGGAACGACGTGCTCCTTGCGGAGGCGCAGGATTACAGCGGCACGGACAATGCGAACATGAGCACGCCGGCGGACGGGGCGTCGCCGCGAATGCAAATGTACGTCTTTACGGGTGCGATCAAGGGCAACCTCACGGTTCAGCCGCTCAATGTTTCAATGGGCAATCAGGTTGCCGCATTCGGCCCGAATCCATTTACAACCACGGCGCAGTTGATTCTTGGCGATGATGGCACGGGCCCCGACGTCAACGATGCATGCGAAGCGATTACGAACAACGTGTCGGGCAAAATCGTACTCGTCAATCGTGGTACGTGTACGTTCGAATCCAAGGTGCTCGTGGCGCAGCAGGCGGGCGCCGTCGGTGTGCTCATAGCGAACAACGTCGCCGCGGGATTGCCTGCGATGGGGGACGATGTCAATACGACGGGCGTTACGATTGGATCGCTCGGGATTTCTCAAGCGGATGGCGATCTGCTGAAGGCCGAGATGCTGAATCAGACGCTGACGGTGACGATGTCGGCGAATCCTCAAAAGGTCAATCGCGACGGGACGCTCGATAATCAAATCGTGGCGCACGAATGGGGGCATTATCTTCACCGAAGGCTCGTGACGAATTGCCCGACGATCATTTGTGGCGTGAGCCCCAATCAGTATCAATGCAGTCAATGCGGTGGCGAGGGTGAGGGGTGGGGTGATTTCGTTGCGCTGCACATGACGCTGCGCGACGGTGACGATGTTACATCGGGCACGTTTGCTGCGGCGATTTATGCATCGGATGCGTTTGGCGATGGTGCCTATTTCGGAATTCGGCGATTCCCGTACACGCGTGATTTTTCGAAAAATGGGCTCACGTTCAAACACGTGACGGATGGGGTAGCGCTGCCTGCGGGACCGCAAAATCCTTCGTGGCCCAACAACTGGGAAGTGCATAACTCGGGCGAAGTGTGGGCTGTGATGGTGTTTCAGGCGTATACGCAGCTCATTCTCAACGGTGGTCATACGTTTGCCGAAGCGAAACGGCGGATGGCCGATTACATCGTCGGCGGTATGAAACTTACGCCGAACAACCCGACGTTCACGCAGCAACGGGACGGCATTTTGGCGGCAGCTCGCGCGGCCGACATCAATGATGCGATACTTTTGGCCGATGGTTTCGCGGCGCGCGGGGCTGGCACGTGTGCGGTATCTCCGCCGGCGAATTCCACGACTGGCTCGGGCGTCGTCGAGGATTTCGACAACTCGGGCATCATGCAACTTGCTGAAACAACCGTTACGGAGACGACTGGTTGCGACAATGACGGCGTGGTGGATACCGATGAAAGCGGCACGGTCAACGTGTCGGTTTTCAATTCGGGAATGGGCTATTTGCTGAATACGAACGTGACCGTGACGTCGAGCACCGGGGCGGTGACGTTTCCGGGTGGCAATTCGGTGATCATTCCGAGCATTGCACCGGGCGCGACGGGGGTGGCCAGCGTGCCGGTGGCGCTCGCGGCGGGCACGACGGCGATTACGGATGCCGATTTCGCGATTACGGCGACGAACGCGTCTGCGTGCACCACGACGGTGAACGGAACTGCGACCGCGCAGATGAATTTCGATAATGTGCTGAATAGCTCGACGATAGAGGAGTTCGAGAGTCCGCTCGGAACGTGGACCGAATGGGGCGCGGCTGGATACGAGACATTGGCGACGACGTTATGGTCGCGGGTGCGTCAAACGACGCTCGATTATCGATACCAAGGGGCCAACCACACGACCATATCCGATACGGCGCTCGAATCGCCGAATTTGACGGTGGGCTCGGGCAACCTGACGATTACGTTTGCCCATGCATTCGATTTCGATTACACGAATCCGCCGCTCAGGTATTATGATGGCGGCGTCGTCGAAGTGTCGAACAACAACGGCATGACATGGACGGACGTTGCCAATCTTGGCGCAGCACCTGGATATTCGGGGACGCTTCAGAACGGTACGGGCAATCCGCTTGCAGGCCGACCAGCGTATTCGCGTCGCAATGCTGCATGGCCGAATACGAACACGGTGACGTTGAATCTCGGGACGCAGTTTACTGGGCAAACGATAAGGATTCGTTTCCGCATTGGAACGGACAACGTCGTCCGAACGGCGGGCACGCAGGGTTGGTTCATCGATACAGTCAATGTGAACGGAATTACGAACGTTCCGTTCCACACCATAACGACCGACCCGCTCGGATGTTCATTGTGCGATGGTGTGATGTGCGACGACAACAATCCGTGCACGAACGATTCGTGCGATCCTGGTACGGGCAACTGCGTCGTAGCGAACGTATCGAATGGAACGTCGTGCGATGACGGCAATGCGTGCACGCAAATGGATACGTGCCAAGCGGGCGCGTGTACCGGGGCAAACCCGGTGACGTGTACGGCGTCGGATGCGTGTCACGTTGCGGGCACGTGCGATCCTGCGACGGGCGCGTGCAGCAATCCGACCGCGCCGAATGGAACATCGTGCAATGACGGCAATGCGTGCACGCAAATGGATACGTGCCAAGTGGGCACGTGTACCGGGGCAAACCCGGTGACGTGTGCGGCGTCGGATGAGTGTCACGTTGCAGGCACATGCGATCCTGCGACGGGCGCGTGCAGCAATCCGACCGCGCCGAATGGAACGTCTTGCAATGACGGCAATGCGTGCACGCAAATGGATACGTGCCAAGTGGGCGCGTGTACCGGGGCAAGCCCGGTGACGTGTACGGCGTCGGATGAGTGTCACGTAGCGGGCACGTGTGATCCTGCGACGGGCGCGTGCAGCAATCCAACTGCGCCGAATGGAACGTCGTGCAATGACGGCAATGCGTGCACGCAAATGGATACGTGCCAAGCGGGCGCGTGTACCGGGGCAAACCCGGTGACGTGTACGGCGTCGGATGCGTGTCACGTTGCGGGCACGTGCGATCCTGCGACGGGCGCGTGCAGCAATCCAACCGCGCCGAATGGAACGTCGTGCAATGACGGCAATGCGTGCACGCAAATGGATACATGCCAAGCGGGCGCGTGTACCGGGGCAAGCCCGGTGACGTGTACGGCGTCGGATGCGTGTCACGTTGCGGGCACATGCGATCCTGCGACGGGCGCGTGCAGCAATCCGGAAGCTCCAGAGGGCACGCCGTGCAGCGACAACGACGCATGCACCCAGATGGATTCGTGCATAGCAGGTATGTGCACTGGGGCAAACTCCGTAACGTGTACGGCATCGGATCAATGTCATGTTGCGGGCACGTGCGATCCGGCGACGGGCATGTGCAGCAATCCCCAGGCTGCCGAGGGCACACCGTGCAACGATAACGATCTCTGCACGCTCATGGATGCGTGTGTAGATGGCACATGCACGGGAACGAACACCATTACGTGCGCCATGCCGGACGAATGCCATGACGCGGGCGCGTGCGACCCAATGCTCGGGTTCTGCGTGTACCCGGTAAAACCCGATGGGACGCCGTGCCCCAATGGCACATGTCAATCCGGTACTTGCATGACCGGCACGGGTGGCGCTGGCGGTATGGCCGGTGCCGGTGGAATGGCGGGCGCCGGTGGAATGGCGGGCGCCGGTGGAATGGCGGGCGCCGGTGGAATGGCGGGCGCCGGTGGTATGGCGGGCGCCGGTGGAATGGCCGGTGCCGGTGGTATGGCCGGTGCCGGTGGTATGGCGGGTGCCGGCGGTATGGCCGGTGCTGGCGGTATGGCCGGTGCTGGCGGTATGGCCGGTGCTGGCGGTATGGCCGGTGCCGGTGGAATGGCGGGCGCTGGTGGTTCCGCGGGTGACGGCGGAATGGCCGGTGCTGGCGGCGCTGGCGGCCGCATCGTGACGAGCGGCGGCGGTTGCGATTGCTCTACGACATCGTCCAGCAGCGCCCCGACAGGCTCGGCACTCCTCTTCAGTCTGGGAGCGCTTCTCGCTAGGCTGCGTCGTCGCCGAAATGCATCGACCGCCCGCGTCTGACAACCGCTAGCAATCCCCTAATAACCCCCCAATGCACATGCAATGAGCGTCGCCTGGAGCACTCAGGCGACGCAGCGCCTCATTGCAAATCGGAACGACCGCCGATGCCGGCCTTCAATCGACCCGTATGACGCCGACTTGTTCGATCTTCCCGGGCGGCCTCACGTCCACCGTGAGAAAATGCCGCCCAATCCCGTCCATGCGCTCGGGCAAAGCCCCTCCACCGCCCGAAATATGCGCTGAGATCCCCGCATTCTCGAAGGCGTAATACGAATGGATATGCCCATACAGCGTCAAATCCACGCCACCTGCTGCAAGCTTCGTGAGCAACTTCGTCGCCTCGTTACGGCTCGCAAACGAACCATTTCGCGCGCCCACCGGGTCGATGGGTGCAATGTGCATCGTCACGACGTGTAGTTTGTCGCGGCCTTCATCGAGCCACCCGTCGAGCTGCGAATACACGAGCGGGTCGATCGTCGCACTGGCCGAATCGAGCATCGTGAATTGCACCGAACGGAATGCGAACGAATAATTCCCTCGGCCAAAATAATCGTGATAGAGATCGTCCCGCGTGCCGAGCTCGTGGTTACCCAGCGTCGCATAGCAGGGAAACACGAGCGACTTCATCATCGCTTGGAATGTATCGAGCTCCTCCGGCGAACCTCGACGCGTCAAATCACCACTGATGAGCGCGAACCGAATGTCCGGCGTTTCATTCATTTTTGCATAAAGCTCCTGCACGCTCTCCACGGCTTCTTGCACGTCCGCATAAACCGCAAATCGCCACGGTTTTTCGAGCGTTTCGTCGGGCGCTCCGAGCTTCAACGTGACCGGTTCGCCAGCCGGAAGCTGAAATTGCCATGTTCGCTCCGTCGGATGTGGGCTCGCAATGACCTCGACTGCCAGCGGCTCGGTTACGCCCGACGTCGCGGCAAGCATTGCGTCAGCGAGCACGTTTTCGATGCGCACTCGAAACACGCCGCCCCCTCCCGTCGTCCCTGGATCTATTCGAAACGACACGCTCGGGGCGCTCGCCCATAAATGCAGCTCGGCCTCGTCGATGTTTCGTACGGCTGCGAGCCCGCGCTCCACTTCGACGCGCAATCCCCCATGGCTCGCCCGCCCAATCTCCAAGTCTCGCGCCGCACGACCCGATCCTACGTCGAGGCACGATGACATACTTGGAGCTCCAACGATGACCACGGCTCGCACGAGCCAATTCAATTTCTTCACGGGTTTCCTCCGTAACGGAATAGCAAGCTGAGCTGCCCTACGTACGCCGAGCCGCCGTGTGCATCGAACGCCACACCCCATCGTCGCGACGTGTACACGCGCCCTCCAACACCGAAACTTCCAATGACGCCGCTTCCAAGTCCGGGCGTTTTCATTCCGCCGGCAAACCCATCGTGCCGATGCTCGTAATACGCTGCGAGCTCTCCGCGCGGATAACCCGAATGCCCAAGATAAATGCCGAAGGCGAATCGAGGTGTGAGCAGATCGTTCGCTTCAATCCCGATTCCTGGATACCGATGCCCAGCGTAGGCAAGACCCAGCCCGAGCTCGGCGAATGATCCGCGAAGCGTCGGCCCCACGCGCACGAGGTCCAGCCTCCCGGCGAGGTTCACTTCGCCGGTCGTCACGGAAAACCCGTTCGAGGCGTAATCGTGGTTTGTCAAGGCGAACTCGACGTCCACGTACGATCCGTCCTTGGCAGGTTCACTTCCACGCGGACCTGGCCCGAAGAACCGGTAAGCGATCGCGGCGCGAGTGCGCGCATTCGCATCGTCGAGCGCGAAGTAGCCCGATGTCGAGACGCGCAGCTTTCCCATGCGCACGTCGAGCCCCGGGGTGACGAAGAACTGGTAGGCAAAGGTCGGATCGTTCACGTACATGAGGCCAATTCGAGATTCGAGCGATGGGAGCGTGACGGGAGGACTTCCGGTGCCGCCTTCGGGAGCGAGCACGCCGTAGATGTCGGCGAGAGCTGGGATGATGAGCAGTGCGCCGCCCGTCACCATGCCGAAGACCATGGGTGCGATGAACCTGCGCGTTGCGCCCGTAACGGCCGTTCCGCCCAAACCGCCGAGGGCCAGTGCCACTCCAAGTCCTTCGGCTCCAAGCAAAGCGAGTCCCGTACGGGTTTGTCCGGCGATCAAGTGGCCGCTGCCATGCACGGCGATCCCGGGAAAAATGGATCCTGCAACGGACAAACCTTTGCGCAGACGCGTTGGTTTGTCAGGGACGCATGGAGGTGGGGTGGTTTGTTTGGAACAACGATTTGGGGGTGGCTCGGGGTTTGCCCCATGCGCGGATCGAGCGCCGAACAACGTGCTGCTAGCGCACAGGACGAGAACACTCGTTGCACGTCCAAGGATCCTGTCGAAAGACATTGTCACGACTGGTTAAGGTCATCGAGCATCGTAGGTCGAGGACAATTTCATGCTTCAGACGATCCGTCGATTCACGGCAGGGCAGTTGGGGAACGAATCGCGCAGATGGGTCGCTCGGGCAAACGACCTCGACCCCAAAAAATCAACTTGTTTTCCAGGAAGAACCGTTGTTCACTACGGCTCCTGGTTGCACGTACCGCGAGGCGATGGATGAAGAGAACCAACCAAGCGGCAGTGTTTTCGATAGCGTTGCTTCTTGCCGCACTTGCCGCTTCTTGCGAAGCCGAACCACCCAGCACTGGACCATCCAGCTCCGGTAGCGGCGGCGTTGGCGGGGAAGCTGGATCCGGCGGCATGACCACTTCGAGCTCCAGTGGAGGAGCCGGAGGTACCGCGGGAGCCGGAGGCGCTGGTGGTGCCGGCGGCGCTGGTGGTGCCGGTGGCGGTGGCCAAAATTTCGGTCCTCCCGCGACGGAGACCGTCAATGGTGGCCAGTTTATGAAAAGCGATAACTATTCGATGGTTTACACGATCGGTCAACCATCTCAAATTCAGACGACGACGAAATCACCCAGCTATCGCATGCAGGGTGGCCTCATCGGGGCGACCGGGAGCTTGCCATGAGCACAAGGAACACGATCAAGCATCTCATTTCGGCTTCGATTGCTGCGGGCGCGTTGCTCGCTGGCATCCCCGCAGCGCAGGCCGTGCCGAAAACGATCACCCATCAAGGTCGGCTCTACGATGCGAACAACATGCCCGTCACGGGCACGATTGAAGTCACCTTCAAGATTTATGCGGGCAAGGATGACGTTGACTCGATATGGACGGAAACCCACTCCATAACGTTCGAGGAAGGGTATTTCTCGGCGACCTTGGGTGAGGTGACGCCCTTCGACCAACCCACGGGTCCCGTCTTCGATGGCACCGCTCGCTACATGGGAATCACCGTCGGCGCCGACACTGAAATGACTCCACGTGCCGTCGTTCAAAGCGTTCCCTACGCGATGATCGCAGGCGACGTGCTTGGCGACATTCATCCGGCGAGCATCACCGTCAACGGTAACGAGATCATCAACAGCATGGGCGAATGGACCGGTCCATCCGCGAACATCGTCGGACCGGAAGGCCCGGCGGGTCCCACGGGGCCCGCGGGCGCCGATGGCGCCGTGGGTCCAACCGGTCCAACGGGGGCGACCGGTCCGACCGGTCCGACCGGTGTCGTGTCAACCACGACCGTTGCAGGACAAATCGGCGCCATTGCTGCTGGTGGCGGCAACGCTCCGTGGGTATTTGCCGGCTCGACGGCGACGGTCACGGTGCAACCTGGTCAGCGCATCACGGGCTCGGCCGTGGCCGTGTTCGGTCATGGCAGCAACAACACCGTGCCTGTTTCGTTCAGCCTGTGCATCAGCGCCGTTCCCGCCGGTTCCCCGCTCGATGCGTTCTATACGACAAACTACCCGGACGGCACGATTCTCGCTCAGCCCACCAAAACCGCACTTTCCGCAGCAGCATCCATCGCGCCGCAA
The DNA here is from genome assembly GCA_016715885.1 of Polyangiaceae bacterium. NCBI lineage: Bacteria > Pseudomonadati > Myxococcota > Polyangiales > Polyangiaceae > Polyangiaceae bacterium. The sequence continues at coordinate 136,333 of JADJXL010000003.1, read as the reverse complement.
AACGTGCCCGCTGGTGGCGCGAACTTCAAAGTGGGCTTTTGCGTCAAGAACAAGTCCACCAACAACGTCACGCTCGGCTCCAACGATTACGTCAACGGTTGGTTCATTGTCACGAACTGACCTGGTCACGTCGCGGTAGCCATCGTAAAAAGCGGCGCACGCTGCTCGTGTTTTCCCGACACCAAGAATGAATCTCCAACTCGTCGCTTACGTGTTCGAGCGGGCGGGGCACCTCTTCTGCCTCGCGCTCGCACCATCGTTTCTCCCACCGGAACCAGCGCCGTCCGCCCATTCAGGCATCGGCGCGTTCATGTCCGCGACGGCGCTCGCGCTCGTCGTCGTTGCAGCGTTTCGTTTGCGCTCAAAGGTTCCGTCGCCAAAAGCATCCGTTGCTGCCGGCCTCATCGCGTTCGCCGTTGCTGCAGCCGTTGTTGGTGGAGCCGTCACTCGAGGGGAACACGCACCACTAGGCCGAGGCATCTTCGTCGTGGCCATCCCGCTTTGGAGCGGCCTTGCGCTCGCCGTGTGGGTCGCTCTGGGCCGATACTTCGACGACCGTGACAAGACGAAACGCTTGCTCGCGGCCATCGTCACGCTTGGCGTAGGTGCGGCACAGCTCGCAGCGTCCGCCTCGTGGTTGTTCTCGGTCGAGCGCATGTGGTGGGTGACGTTGGTTCGCGAGGGCGATACGTCACGAGCGCTCGTCGAGCTGACGAAGTCGACTGCTGGTGCGCGCGACGTGTCGGCGATGCGAGCTATTGTCGATCGGTGTCTCGGGACAAACCCGACGAGTTGCGCGTGTCTGTCCAAACGGTCGGATCTTGCGAGAAAGTCACGGGATTTCGACGCTGCTCTTGCGGACGCGCAGTTGGCGGTTTCGACGTGTCCTGCCGATGGGGGCGCGCAGCTTGCCTTGGTCGCGGCGCTCGTGTCGAAAGGCGACGCAGCTCGAGCCGAGCAAACGGTGCGTGCAGCGCTTGTGCAGAACGGCCAAGACCCGCGGCTTCATTACGCGCTCGCTGTGGCGCTCGAAGGGCAGGGGCGGCTTCCGGACGCTGCTGCTGCGGCGAAGCAAGCAGCGGACCTTGGTGGAGGGCGCGATGCCGAGCTTTTTGCCGCTGCGCTTTCGATCGTCGGCGGTGACTTGGATGGTGCGAGCAACCTCCTGAAAAAGCTCGTAGCGGCGTCGCCGAACGATGCGGAAGCGCACTACAACTTGGCGCTCGTTGCGGACAAGAAAAACGACTACAACCGCGCGCGAGAAGGCTACTTGGCGGCGCTCAAAGCCGATCCGACGCTGGCGAATGCTCGTTACAACCTCGCGCTGCTCACGTTTCGTCGTGGCGTCATCGAAGAATCGCGCCATCACGCGCGCAAATTTGCCGAGATATCACCGGGCGATCCGCGCATCGCCGATCTGATGCGCCGGCTCGACGGAGCCAAACGCCCGAGCCCTTGATCCTCAGGGCATGTGGTCGTGCTCGACGTGCAGCATCCCCATCATCCCCGCGTCGGCGTGATCGAGGATGTGGCAATGAAACATCCACATGCCGGGCCGATTGTCGTACGTCACGACGAACCTTTTCGTCGAGTGTACGGGAACGTCGATCGTGTCTTTCCACTCCATCGGATGGACCGGTGCGCCGGATTCGTCGAGCGCTTGGAAAAAGAAGCCGTGCAAGTGAAATGGATGCGCGAAGTCCATCGAGTTTTTTACGACGAACAGTTGCGTTTCACCGACTTTTGCCGTGATCGGCGTGCTTTCCCACGACGGGATCCCGTTGATTCCCATCGCGAGCTGTCCGTTTTGATCGTTCTGCGTAAGGTCGAGCGAAATGTTTGTCGCGGCTGAAGCATCGATCGGCGTGATCGTGCGAGAGAGCTTGGGCAGCGGTTCTGGAGTCACCGCGGGTTCATTGGCAAAGCGGATCCGAAACAGCTCTTCCTCGGGCCGATTGAACGTCGTTCCGTAGCCGCGATCGTAGGGTACCCAGCGCACGGGAAGCGTCGTTCCCGGCGCGCCACGCGGGACGACCAGCACATCGGCTCGCTCGCCTGGCGTGAGCACCAGCATGGACGACTCGATGGGCGATTCGATTCGCCCGCCGTCGCCTCCGATCCGCATGAACGAGTGGTCGGTCATGGCAAGCTGGTAGTAGCGGCTCTTGGCGGCATTTACGATGCGCCACCGTTGACGGCGTCCGGCGCGTGCTTCGATGATCGGATTGCGTCGCCCGTTGACGAGCAGGACATTGCCTTCTCGGCCGAACAGCGTTCCGAAATCTCCTCCTGAATCCGGTTTTTCCAGCGCTCCTTCTTCGTCGACTGCGATGTCGGACAGCACGAGGATCAGCTCGTCGCCCAGATCTTCGGGTTCGTTCGGATCATCCACGAGAATCGCGCCGTAAAGTCCGAAACCGACTTGAACGGCCGAATCGACATGCGGGTGGTACCAATACAAACCCGGGTCGGGCAAGACAAACTCGTACTCGAAAGACGTACCTGGCATGATTTCCGGTTGCGAATGGCCTGGCGCTCCGTCCATTGCTGCAGGGATTCGCAATCCATGCCAGTGGATGGTCGTTGGCGCGGGCAAGTCGTTTTGGAAATGAACGATCAGCTTGTCGCCAGCGGTAACGCGGAAAAAAGGTCCTGGCAGCACGCCGTCGTAGGTCCAGGCGGGCGTCGGCTTTCCTGCGATGATTTCGACGCTTCCAACGCGAGCGGTCAGATCGGCTTCGAAGATATGCGGATCGGCGTTCTTGTCCCGCGCCGATTGCAGTCGCACGGAAGCGTTCCAGCCGTCGGGTTGCCCGGGAGCTTCCGATGGGCTACTGCAACCGATTGCGCTCGCGACCAGCCCGAGAAGCACCGACTGAGTGTGCGTCCTTGTCATGAGTCAACCGTACCGCGCTCGCGGGGCGAGTGCTTGCGCGGAAAATTATTACGGGTTGCCGTTGCGTAAGGTGAAATGAAGGACTCGCGCAGCAGAAATCACTTTACGCCGGCCCGCAGCGGTGCAAAAAAGACAGAATGGATCTGCGCTTGGCCAAGCCGCTCCTCGGCTTCAGTGCTCCGCTTGCCGTTGCCGTGCTCTTGACGGGTTGTGGCAACTACACGTCCGACTATGTGCCGCCGAAAGATGGGCGTGCGCGTGCCGTGTGGGACAAGGATCGAGTGGTTGCGTCGTTGCCTGATGATGCCAACAACGCAGCGTGTTCCGCGGCCATATATGACGTTCAGGAAGATCCGACGCGTTATCGCACCTATTATGGCGGATCGACCAACATCATCATTTGGCGTCCGTGGATTGTCGTTACGGGCAGCAATCGGGTTGCCGCGTCGCCATCGACGGGACCGCGTGCACCCGCGACGGCAAGCGTGCGAGGCGGTGGAGGCAGCAGTGGCGGCAGCGTGGGATCCACTGGAAGCAGTGGTGGATCGAGCGGCGGGGGAGGTGGCGGAGACATTGGCAAAGCGGCTGTCGTATTGGTCGTCGTTGCGATGCTCACGCTGCCGTTCATTACGCTCGGATTGGGTCTTGGAAGACCCGAGCCATCCAAGGAAGTTGCTGAAGAAATCGACAAGGTAAATGCGTACAACGACCTTGCCCGATTGTCCGGATCGCCGTGCGCAGTTGCGGGGGCGAAATGAATCATCGCATGACACTTTCGGTCTTGGGTTTTTCCGCTCTGTTTTTGGCGGGATGCGGATCGGGTTTGACCGTGGTCGAGCCTCGGGTGCTTGCGCCGCACGAGCTTGCATTGCGGTACGACAATGAATTCCAAATCCTTTCGCCGGAAGGTGAAGTGGCGAGCGGCATTCGTTATCATGGTTTGACCGACTATGTGCATTGCGTGCCCGATGCTGCAAGGCACGCGCAAGCGGCAGAATCGTCGGGTGATGCGGCCGTAGGGCTCACGGTGGCGGGTATTGGCCTCGGTGTGGGCGGTTTGGCGGGCCTTGGCGGGCTTGCCTATTCGGAAAAACCCGAAGTGATGGCTGCTTTTCTCTTGTCGGGCCTTGGGGCCGAAATCGTGGGGCTCGTGCTGACCGCCGTCGGTCGAACCTACAAAGTCGACGCCAATGGGCATGCCGTGGATGCCGTCAATTATTACAACGATGCCGTCGGTAGCCGCGGCGGGCGTTGTGGACCGAATGGTGCCGAAATGCCCGAGCCTCCGCCGCAACAGGCGCCTCCCGCGGCTCCTGGTCCCATTCTCCCGGTGCCCGTCGATCAGATTCCTCCGCCGCCACCGGTCAAACCCTGGCCCGTCCAAACCACACCAGCTCCGCCTGATCGAATCTTGCTTCCGGATTGAAACCGGGTCGGGATTTGGGATGCTCGCTTCGTGGGCGCAAGCGCCCGTGATGCCCCCCAAACCCCCCGATTCGCGTTATGCAATCTTGTACACTTGCACGGGCGCTTCGCGACCTTTCACTTCGGTCTTTTCCAGCGCTTCTGCCGTCACATCCATTGGTGCGGCATGCTCCCAGACGGCGTCCGACACAAGCACCTGCGCGCCGAATTTCTTCGTCAATTGCTCGATGCGCGATGCGAGATTCACCGTATCGCCAATCACGGTGTATTCCTTGCGCGATTGCGCTCCGACGGTGCCGGTAATCGCTTCCCCCGCATGGAGACCAATGCCTACTTTGGTGGGCGGAATCTTCCCCGCCGATACCATGGTTTCTACCTCCGCGACAATCTCGATGGCCGCCGAAATCGCCTCTCGACACGGATTGCCTTCGGCCACCGGAGCCCCGAAAACGGCCATGAAACCGTCCCCGAGGAACTTGTTCACGATACCTCCGTGACGATTCACGATGGTCACGAGCGGGTCGAAGAGCACATCCAAAAAGGCGACCACTTCCTTGGGTGGAATTCGTTCTGAAAAACTCGTAAAATTGCGGATATCCAAAAACATGATGCAAACGAACTTTTGTTCGCCGGCAAAATCTCCTCCGCTGCGTAATAGTGCCTCGGCGACTTTCGGAGAAACATGCGTGCCGAACATTTCAATCGCCCGGTTTTTCTCCTCCATCGTTTCAATCGCATGCACCATCCGCCGTCGCAACTCGCGCGCGACGAATCCCGCCATGATCCCGCCCAGAATGAAGATAATTCCCTTGACCAAAAGCGGTACGGGCGAAATCAATACGGATGGGTTCGGAATGGTCGTCGTTTTCGAGAATTCAACGAGACCCGCAATGACGAATGCCAATGCGGATGCAACACCCGTAAAAACAGATAATGCAAAATCCAATTGCAAAATCGTCAGCAGCACGAAAATGAGATACAAGTACGTCGGCGGTGACGTAAACGCGAAAATGGGATCCACGACCCACGCGAACGCGAGCACGAACAAGGTCACGTAAATGGCCTCGAATACGCTGTTCGCGAACCGCACCCCGCGCGGCATTCTTTGGCCGCGAGCGAGCAGTCGCGCAATCAACTGCCGCGTCACGAGGCCGTAAACGACGGCTCCCGACCCCGCCACCACCGTTGCCACGACGAGCCTGTCAAAAGTATCGGCAGCAAATGCGCCAGACCATTGCGTACCCATGCGCAACGTCGCGTACACGAACGGCATCCCGCACGCGATTACGATTGCCAAAATGGTTTGTCGCAGCTTCTCCGACTCGAGAATCCCCCGCTCGATCTGCTCCTCCAGTGCTCGCTGGCGCTGGTCCATCCGCCGAGCTTACACCATCACGCGCGCCCGCGATCAGAGATCCATTCCGAGCAACCGGCCCTCCGGCTTCGATGCGTCGAGCAGAGGCTCCAGCAAATACGGCGCCTTCTGCATGTCCTTGGGCGGCGGCGCCGTCGTCGTCACGATGTACTGAAACGGCGCGGACATGCCCGGCGTAGCCTGATCCTCGATGTGTTTGGCGTAGAGAAAAAGCCGCTCGTAGATGCGCCCATCCATGTCAGCTTCACGTGGCCCATCGTGCACCAACATGCCCGGCGATGCGCCATGACCGTCTACGCCGAGCTCGAGCGCCGCAAGATCGAACGCGAGCAGCTTGATCGTCTCCATCGCCGCTCCATCACGCTCGCCACGATCCTCCACATACAGCTCGATGCGACGGTTTTTCACGAGCGTCTTCGCTTCGACGTGCTCGCCGAGAAGCGCCCTCACCACCGTGCGAAAACGATCCGAAATTCTTCCTTGAGCATCCTGCCTCTGGCGCTGCAGCGTCGCTTGCCGCTCCACCGATGCCTTCAAAAGATCCAGCACTCGTGCGAGGCGGTCCGAGTTCTGCTGCGCCTCGTGCTCCGCCTTCGCCATGTAGCCGTAGAGCCTTTCGAGCTCCTCGATCGCTGCACGCTCGGCAGCAATTCGCTCGCGATCGGCCGCAAGATCTGCGCGCTTTTGCGCATGCGCGGATTCGGCCGCCTTCTGCAGGCTACGCGCTTCATCGAGCGCGCTTCGTGCTTCGTCGATCGCTGCTGCAAGCGCCGCCGCATCTTCCTTCGTGCTCGACGGCGGAGGTTCGCTCGCCTCGTTCGCCTTCTTTTCATGCGCCGCAAACAGCTTGCATCCCTTGGAGCGCGCGACATCCATCGGCACTCCACACACGTTCGTCAGCGCATCGGACGGCACCGTCACAAGGCGCGCTTCACGCGTTCGCGACCGCTTTTTCTCCGCGCGCGGCGCCTCCAGCTCACGCAAGCGCTGCGCACACGCGCCCGACGCTTCCGCCGCTGCCCGCGCGTCCGCTTCCGCTCGTTCGACTGTGCTTGCCGCTTCTTCGAGCCCTCGTTCAATCTCTTCGATCGCTCGCCGCCGGCTCGTGACACGTTCGCGAAAACGCATCGCAAACAGAGGTCCCGCGTCGACCGCCGAATCCTCGATGCCCAATAGATTCGCGAGTCTCCGTCGGTCTTCCACCACGCGGTCCAGAAGGCGCGGAGCCGTTTCGTCGAGACCTTGTTTTTCCTGCGTCAGGTCCTCGAAGTGCCGCTGCGCTTCGCCCTCTTCGTCCGACATCAGTCCGCACAAAGCACGAAGCACCACGTGTCTGTCATCCATCACGATGCGCGGACTCTCCGATTCGCTCGACGGATCGCGCCACTCCACGAGCCCCGCGAATCGAGCTTCCTGATCGCGCGTGACCCATGCGAGCACGTGTTCCCACATCATGGGTGAACGCGCGTGAGGTAGTTCCTTCACGGGCACCGGATCGATCACCACGCGACCAAGTGCCGCGACAAACTCTTGGTAACCTCCGCGTCCTCGTTCTGCGAGCGCTTCGGCGATCGTCATTCCTTGGACTGCAAACGGATGCACGCCGAGCCCGAACGGCCTGCCGACGACCCATCGTTCGTTGCCGACGAACACTTCTCCGACGACCCATCCGTTCGGCAGAGCTTCGCGGATTTTTTCTTGAGCGCGCGTCGTGCCGAACCGTTGTTCGCCGAGCAAGTACCGGATCATGCGGCAAAACGTGGTTTTTCCCGCCGTGTGCCCCGTGATTTGACCATCTCCCAGTCGGTTCTCCAGGCCCTCGGGAGCAGGCGGAGCCCAGAGCACGTTGAGCCCTCGACGAAGCCGGATTCTCCGCAGAAGCGACGCTTCGGACGCATCGAAGTCGCGCAAGAAGTGAAGCTCGGACACCCAAACGAGCGGATCGGGTCGCCCCTTCGGTGTAGGTGCCGAGGGAGGTGCTGGTGCTTCAATCGCGAACAAATCGAGCTGCGTCATCCGGCGCTTACTCATGGCCCGCCCCATACCACGACGTACCGGCGATCGCCCAACCTGCTGTAGGGGACGCGCGCATTTCTCTTTCTCATCCGGGGTGGTACACCACCGCCATGCTCGTTGACTCTGCCAAACGCTCGACGTCTTTGGTCCTTGCAATTGCGACGATTCTTCTCGTCGTGCCCGCGCCAGCTTGCTCGCGATCGCAGGATCAGCCGAGCGCTGCGCGTACCGCACCCAGCAGCGCGCCAAGCCAAACGTACTCGACGCGCGGCAAAGTACGCGCGATCGGTGAACGCAAGGACAACATCACGATCGCCCATGAAGAGATCCCGAATTACATGAAGGCGATGACGATGATGTTCGAAGTAGAACGACCGGAGATTCTGAACGACGTGAAGGTCGACGATCAGATTTCGTTCACGTTCTCGGATCGCGACGGGCGGCTCTACGTCGAGTCGATCACCAAGACCAAGTGATTGAGGGCCCGGGAGAAGGCCATATTTTCCGGCACTCGCGGTTCCCCCAAACTCGCCCGCTTCGCGGGCTCGAACAGTGGGACCCACCACGAGCGCCGGAAAATATGGCCTCCTCCCTTCACAAGAATCTCGTGCGAAGAGTGGGTTTGTCTTGGTGAAATGAGTTGGTCAAGACCAACGGTTCTTTCCACTCTTCCCAAGTCCATCGAGTAGCGCCATCATGGGCCGCTCCGATGGATCCTCACCGCCTCGTCGCGTCGTTTCTCGATGGTCGTGCTCGCGTCGGTGCCGAAGGATCGCTCACGCTCGGACCTCGGCGCAGTGCGAACCTTGCGGGCAAGCTTCGTCGCGCGTACCGGTGGATCGTCGAACAAGCGCTCGTGTGTCCGTACCTCGATTTGGATCTGGGCGAGGTGAAGTCGCTCGGACGCGGGGAAGCTCGTATCGATCTCGCAGGAGCGGGCTTTGCGTCCTACGTGCTTTTGCCGCTTTGCAACTTGGCAACGTCGCAACGTTTGCTGTTTGTCGGGGCACCAGGACGCGGAAAAACCACGATGGCCACGCTCATGGCGGCGCTCGCCGGAATTCCTCGCGACGAGATTCGACGCATCGTGCAGCATGGTCATCCGCAACTCACGACGGCTGATCTATTGGGAAGTCCGCTTCCTTCGAGCCTCGTGAAGGCCGAACAAGCAAGCGAGGTCAAAGTCGAGTGGCGCAAGTGGATTGGCAAACGCGTCAAAATCATCGACGAATACAATCGCATTCCGACGAAAACACAGTCGGCGCTTTTGTCGCTGTTGGCGGAAGGTTACGCAGAGAGTTTCGAACAAGTGGCGCTTGCGGGTAAATCCGCATGGTTTCTCACGGCAAACGATGATGCAGGTGGAGGGACGTTTCAGGTCATCGAAGCCCTGAAAGATCGCATCGATCTCGTCGTGCGAGCGCCTCCGTTTCATGCGCGATCGCTCGATGTTCTCGAAGAGCGCGTGAGCGATCCTGCGGCGCCTGAAGCTCGAGTGCCCACCGATGTGGTGTTCACGGCGGAAGAGCTCGATCAAGTGGAAGCCGAAATTCGAGGCATCCCAGTGCCGGCGCCGGTGCTCGACATTCTTGGTTTTTTCGTGGGACAACTCGATTTCTGTCGCAGGGCTTCGGATGTGCTCGAATATCGCAACAAGGACACGCTCCACTTGGCGGGGAAAAAAGTTGCCAACGTGTGCAACGAAGATTGTCCGCTCGACAAGAACGCGCACATTTGTACGCAAACGGAAAATGGCGTTTCCGCGCGGGCTCTGCAAGCGATCTTGTTGTTTGCGAAAGCCATTGCGTATTTTCGTGGGACCATGGAAGTCAGCGTCGCCGACGTGCGACTCGTGCTCCCATTTGCCCTTTTCGACAAGCTTCGCGTGAATCCCCAAAGCCCATACTTTTACAAGCCTGAAACGCGCGTCTTGCTGCTCGATCGAAGCACGTGGATTCAGCGGCTCTTCGATCAATCGACCACGCAATATGCAACGTACGCTCCGCTTCGTGAAATGGTGCTTGCCCTGCGAAAAGAGGCAGAGAGTGCTGCGCAAACGCTGACGACGGCCGACATCAAACGGCGCATTGGAAAAGTGCAACGCACGCTTGAAGAATTGCTCACCCGAGCCGACCTTTCGGGGCCCATTTATGACGATCTCGTGCTCTTGAAAAACGTGCACGAAAATTACCAGCGCAGACTCGCAGCCGCCGTGCGCCTCGAACGTGAACAAGGTTCGTCATGACGACCGATCTGGAAACCATCGTCGAGCATCACGAGCGTGAAGGAGAGCGCCGTTTTTCGCGCTGGGATGGTGAATCGTTCCGCGCGGTCGTATTCGGTCCGGGCAAACGTCTCGCCGCGGCCATCGATGGATCGCCCGATGCCGCGCAGGTTTTTCTTGGATGGTTGCGGCTCGTAATGGAAGCCATTGGACTCGGCTACATTCGACCGGGTATCGTGGCGCCCGAGGACAAACTCGCGTTTGCGCCAGAAAACCTACTCGAGCTCTTGCTACTCGATTTGATTCCGGGCAAATTGGGCGCATGTGCGCCTACGGGGCGCGTCGCTCTTTTGGCCAAAGCATGGAATTTGGGCGAAGGATTGCTCGGCGAAGCCCCGTGGCTCAATGTATGTGCTGCTTCGGCAATGGCCAATGTCGGTTCGCTCGTGGACATCGAGGGCCGGCTCTTGCGCGTTCTCGATACTGCGCTTGCTCCGCGCACTCGTTCTTCATTTCAGGGGCCATATGCCGTGCGCACGCTCGATTTACGAGACGTGGATGGCGCGTTTTTGCCGGGTCGCATGCATTTTGCGCAGCCCGCGCTCGTGTGCGTGCACGATCGCAAAAGACCGGCATTGTCCGCGGGCGTATTGCTTGGCGCTCGAAATGCCCCGAGCCTTGCATTTCGTAGCCCGTGCCTTGCCGATAAAGTCGCGGCAGATCCAGGGCTGCCCACGGTGTCGCTCACGCAAGCGGGCCTTTGCGTGGGTGATGCGCGTGTGCCGCTTCCGTATTGGACGCGAGGTCATGCGGTCATCGCATCGCGCGCGGGGCTCGTCGTGGCAAGCGCGCTCGATTCGCAACGAATTTGGATTGTGGAGAGCCCGTGAAGGACGAGCGAGCGCGCGCCCGCCTCGATGCTCTCGTCGACGCGGCGTTCCCTCGCGCGCTTTCGCGATATTCGCCCTATTTGCTCATTCGTCGCCCCATCATCGACGAAGACGGAAGCATGCTCGCGCGCATTGATCTCGCGTCACGCACCATTCGCCTCGGAGCTTTGGCGATCGCGGAAAGCCAGCTCGAAGATTCGCTCGAAGCGCTCATTGCGCACGTGATTGGCCATCATGTCGGATATCCGGGAAGTCCGGTTGCGCATGCGCGTCTATTGCTTTTGGAGCGTAGCTTTTTGCCGAAATTGCCGCGCACGCTCACCGTGCCATTGTACGAGCTCTTGATTGACGAACGGCTTGCGAGAACGTCAACAGCAGATGCGCCCATCGAAGATGACCTTTGCCGCATTCTGGCTTCCCGCGCGGCGCTCGCTCCGGATGATGCGCTTTTTTTGTTTCAATGCGCTGTCGTCGAAGAAATGTGGCAACGCCCTGAAGGCGAAATACTCGGAAAAGCCAAAGCGGAATTCGACCGTGACTTTCCGCATCATCGGCTGGATGCGCGTCTCTTGGCACAAAACTTATTCGGTTATGCGCCGGATCTCACGCTACAATACCTTTACTTTGCGTCCATCGCATTTCCGTACGCGCTCCAAAGCTCAGGTCAGGACCAAGGAGCCGATGCGGGGACGATGGACGGGCAACCTACGGCGGAGGAATGGGCCGAGGCGCTCTTGCCAAAAAAAGCCGAAAAAACGGCCATTGAAAAAGCCATCGAAGAAAAGTTCTTTTCCGACAAACTTGCGAAGGCATTGAAGGAACAGGGGTTGTCGCAACGTGCGGGTGGTGTGCCAGGCGAAGGGAATGATAGATCGAGGCTCGTGACGGACGTCATGGCCGCGCATTATCGCCGCGAAGCGGAGAAGCATTTGTTTACGCCTCCGACCGTGTCGACATGGTCCGAGGCGCTCGTACCGACGACGGTCGAAGAATGGGAACCAGGGGAAGCGGTTGCGGATATCGATTGGCTCACGACGCTTCGCCTGCGCGGCGAGGTTTTGGGTAGCGCAACGCCGCTCGTGCGCGAACGTATTGCGGACGAAGAAGGCACGGTCGTGCCGGCGTTCGAGGGGCGAACCGAGATATACCTCGACGTGAGTGGTTCGATGCCGGATCCGACGCGCGAGCTCAATGCAATGACGCTCGCGGCGCAGATCCTCGTGACGGGGACCTTGCGTGCCGGAGGTGCAGCGCGGGCGCTACTTTATTCGACGTCGCACGAAAAAGCGTGGGAATTCTGCCGTTCAGAAACCATTCTGTCGAAATTCTTGATGCGATACATCGGCGGAGGAACGGAATTTCCATTCGACGTGCTGGCCGCATCCGTGGAAGAGCAGCGTGATTTGCAGCCCATTCGCGTCATCATCACCGATACCGACTTCGACGCAAATTACGACAAACGGCTGGAAAACAAGATCATTTTCAAGCGCGCTGCGGAGCGTTCCCCGGCGCTCGTGCTGCTCCTGCATGCGCCCCGCCAAGAGCGCGTTCGAATCTATGAACAGCTTGGAGCACGCGTCGTCGCGGTTCGTACATTAGCGGACTTTCCGCGCATGGCTGCAGCGCTCGCACATTCGCTCTTCGATCCTGGAACAAGTGCAATGCAGCCGGAAGGGATTGACCCTGCCAAACCCAGTAGCGAGGACAAACGCCGTGTTTTTCAAAAAAAGCTCGCTCGTTGAGCATGCCGCGCCTCCCGTGGAAGCGACGCTTTTGCCCGAAAGCGTTCCATTGCCGCTCGAAAGGATCGTCGTGGCAATGTCGGAAGTGCTCGGGGAATTCGATGTCGCGACGGCCGACATGGATGTAGCACGGGCAAAATTGGCGGATATTTGTCGGGATTTGTCGCTCGATCCGATGGATCCGCTGGAAATGGACATGCTCGCGGCAAACTTCGATCGTGGCGCAATCGAAAGAATGGCGGTCATCGTGTCATTGCTGGAACGCGGCGCCATCGATCGCGAAATGTTACGGCGAATTTTTGACAAGCGAATTCGTACGGCGGTGAAGGGTGGGGTCGTCGAGCCTGCGCGAGTGTCATCGTTCGTCACGTTGGAACTGTTGACGCAGAGCCAGCTTCGTCGGGAAGAATTGGCCCGGCGCGTGGTTTTGGGGTTTGGCGCGTCGGTGCTCGGGGAAAAACTTGCAGAATCACGCGCGGCGCTCGAACGATTGGATTATGGGCGGCTGATGGAGGAGTCGAATCGGGCGCGGAGGGTGCTGAAAGAGCAGGGGAGTCGGTAGCGGGTGGTGTTGCGGAACTTGTTTGCGACTTTCGACTGACCTTGTACCATGCGCCCCATGTCGGAGAGTGCCAGAGCAACGGACGCGCCGCCCCCGCCGTCATCGCGGGGAGGAACCGGGCGTCGCCAGCGGACGAGTCTGATTTTTTCGAACGAACCTGCGCCCGGTGCTCCGCCGGGAACGCTCGTCGTGCACGACACCGAGCCGCCGAAAATTTACATGATGGACTATTGCGACAAACGCGTCGTCGAACGGTGGATCGATTCGGTCGAGGAATGCGTCGAGTATTTGCACGACGAAGCGACGAGCATTACCTGGATCGACGTGCAAGGTATTGGCCACAAACCCACATTCGAAAAACTCGGCGAAATATTCAAAATTCATCCCTTGGCGCTCGAGGATGTGGTCAATGTACCGCAAAGGCCCAAAAGCGACGTGTACCACGGCCAGCACGTGATCATTTCTCGCATGGCGCAAATGAATGCAAAGGATGCGATCGTGACGGAGCAAGTCGCAATCGTGTTTGGTAAAGGGTTTGTCCTAACGGTTCAAGAAGAACCCAGCGCGGACGTATTCGAGCCCGTGCGAGAACGTATTCGAAAGGGCCGAGCGCTCATGCGGCTCGGTGGGGCGGATTATTTGGCATACGCGCTGCTCGACGCGATCATCGATGGGTTTTACCCGGTACTCGAGAAGATTGGCGACAAAATCGATGAAATCGAGCTCGAGGCTTTGAGGGGGAAACGGCACACGGCGCGTCGCATTCACGACATCAAGCGTGATTTATTGCAGCTTCGGCGAGCCATTTGGCCTCAACGGGAGCTCGCGAACTCGCTCCTTCGTGACGAATCGCATCATATCCAGGAAAATACGCGGCTGTATTTGCGCGACACGTACGACCATGCGGTGCAAGTGATGGATATGGTGGAGACGTTTCGCGAAATCGCGTCGGGTCTCATGGATGTGTATTTGTCCGGCATGTCGAATCGCATGAACGAGATCATGAAGGTCTTGACCATCATTTCGACCATATTTTTGCCGCTCACGTTCATCGCCGGCGTGTATGGGATGAATTTCGACACGGAAGTATCGCCGTACAACATGCCGGAGCTGAAATGGCGTTATGGTTATCTCGCGTCGATCGCGTTCATGGCGCTCAGCGTGTGCGGGCTTTTCGTATTCTATTGGAAAAAGGGATGGCTGGGGAATGGGCGGGATGACAAGGAGTAGCAGCCGGCTACTTCGGGGGAGGTTCGGGTGGAGCGATCGTCGTGGAACCAGCGCCCCAGAATGAAAGATTTCCGGGGGCATTCGGTATCGGAATCTCGCCGGAAATGATGAGTTGCCCATTGACGAACGTCATTTCGAATAGCTGCCCGTAATCGGTGAAGCCGTAGACGCTGCCGGCCCAAAACGCGATGCCAAATACGGAGCCATATCCGGTGGGGCCCCAATTCTTCACGAGCGCCCCGGTTTTCGGATCGACCTCGATCAAGCAATCGCCGCAGCCATTGCCATTGACCGTCAAATACGTGCCGCCGCCTTTGACGGATACGATGTCGCCGCTCGAGCTGAAGCCGCTGCCGATGTTACCGATTTGCTGCACTTGACCCGACGTCGTGCTGATACGCACGTAGGTCGAACCTTGATACCCCACCAGCACATCGTTGTTCGGATCGAGCGTTCCTGCGGGAACGAACGATAGTGAATTCGGGTAACTCCCGTTTGAAATCAACGTGCATTTGGCGTTTGTCTTGTCAATCCAATACAACCCACCAAACGTCGTCGCGATGATGTTCGAATCCTTGTCGATCGCCAAATCGATGACGCTCGAACAGCCTTGGAAGTTACCGATGACGGTGACTTGTTTCGAATAAGGTTCGAGCTTGTAGAGCGTGCCCGCGCTGTGTCCGAAGACCTCGCCCGGTGTTTGCGGGTCGGGCATGCCGCCATCCGTCGGGAAATTGAAGCCGCCTTCGCCGCCGGATCCAGCTTCGCCTGCAGCGCCGCCTTGGCCTGCAGCGCCACCTTGCCCCGCGGAACCTCCAGCGCCGCCTTCACCGGCTGCGCCGCCTGAATTGCCGAACGTACCTCCAGGGGGCGTCGCCGAGCAGCCGACGACGACGATGCTCAAGGTGATTCCAAGGCCTAGACCCAATGGAAAAATGGTTGCGTTGCGCATGCGAAGGACCTCCACGATTGAAGAAAGCGAAGTCTGACTTCTTAGACCAGCCCGTTTGTTTCGCCAGCGCAAGACAAAAAAAGAGCGCCTGCTCGACGGTGGGGGGGGAAAACCGGAACAGGCGCTCGGCCAATGCATGTTGCAACTCGCGGGCCAACCCGATATCAATGAAAATTCGCTGAATTACGCCAGGATGACGCACTCGGGCATTTCAATTTTGCAACGCGGAACGTGTCGGGATTTCAATTTCGATTCGCAACGCGGGTGCTCGCCGAGCTTCAAAGGCACGTTTCAAGTTCGCGGCCTTGCAAAAACATCTCGAATGAAGTCGAAGATGGTGTGGTCTTTGTAATCACGAAACTCGCCGGCATCGAAATAAACGCCGCCGCACGTGGAACACGTTTCGTACCAAAGATGCGATTGCGCCGGGTCCACCATGCGCACCATTGGCGTACCGTCACGCGGGCAGCACACGTGGCGTATCGTGTTGTGTTTTCGACCCAAGACGGGGTCGCCCGAGTCGATCACTTCCGACCCGCGCATGGACTTGAGCCGTTCGTTCTCCCGGCTATCGAAGAAAAGGCCCTTGCATTTCGTGCATCTATCGACCTCGATGCCCTCGAAAACGATGATCTCCATGGATGACTTGCATTTGGGGCAGTTCATGGGCGAAACCGGCGAGGCGCAGTCAACGCGACAAGAGACCTTGGTTTTCGAGCGTCGTGCGTACTTTGCCCGCAATGTCGACGGCTCGACTTTCGTCTCCGTGAACGCCAATCGCATCGAAACGGCTGGTGCGCGCGAGGCGCAGCGCGTTTTCGCCTGCTACGGCTGGATCGTGGACGAAATACCCCGGGTCAGAGGGCGGCAAAAGCGTACCATCGGGCCGGTAGCCTCGATCCGCATAGGCTTCGCGCAGATAATCGAGGCCCCCCGTTCGCACGTAGTCGAGCATGGGGCCTTCGAACGGTCCGATGAACGGCACGTCCATCGACAAACCCTCGAACGCTCCATCGAGGATCGCATCGGCGATGGTGCGATTCGCGGTAGCGGCTTCGAGCAGCGAATCGGTGGCCTTGATGGCGAAAATGCGCGCCCCTTGCCACTCGGCCACGCGAAGTAGCGCAACGCATTGATCGCGAACCGTGTTCCGAACGTCTTCCGGATCCGGTTCGGCTCCGATCGGGCCGCCATGGGATGGATACGACACGAGCGCGACTATCTTTGCCCAAGATTCCTTCGCGTACGTGATGGCCCGCTTGATCGTACGGTCATCGACGCCCGGGCCACCGCAAGCAATGCTCGCCATGGTGGCGAACTTGAACATATCCCGGGGCTCATCCGCTCGCAGACCCGCGGTGACGTTTAGGCTGACCGCACGCATGGGGCCGGAGAGTATCTCAACGCGCGCCCGTTGGGTAGAGGCATTGTGAAAGACCAGCGGGATGCCGACGTCGCGTCACGATTTGGTCATTTCCGAGCGCGTTGCGTACGCTTGCATGCGGCTCGGACTCCCGCGAGCGCGAGCGCAACGAGCGCCCACGGCGCGGAACCATTGGCAGATTGGCTCGCTTGGTAACTGCAACTGCCACTGTCGTCACCGCCGCCGACGCCAACGCCCCAGTCACAAGGTCCGCCCTTGATGATGTCCGACTCACCCCACGTTGGTTCTGATGGAGGAGAAAATGCCATGCTCCCCGCTTCGGTGCGGGTATAACACGCGTTGCAGAGCACAATGGGTTCGGGGCCGTCATTGCCGGACAAGTCCTTCGTGGACAAACGGAAACACACGTTTGTCGGAGTCGCACCCTGAAGGGCGTCGGTCGTGACTCGATATCCCCAGACAAACTCGGGCGTCGATATGACGGAGCTCTTGCTGCCAAGCGGTTTGGTGAGCGCAGTATCGGCAAATGCTTCGACCTGAATGATCGAAGGAGCTTCCTCTTCGTTCGCCGGGATGGTCTGCGCGTGCACCCATATCCCCATATCGCTGTCGGATTGACAATCACCACCGCCGCTCTTGAAGTCCGGATAATCGTGGACGCCATATTCAGCGGAAACGACGCCTTCGGGCGCCACGAGATCATCGGCTCGTGCGGTGAACGTGAACGATTCCGGGGCACAACCCGCACAAAATGCCCCGCTAATCGTGACTTTTTGCTCGGGCATGGGCTTGGGCGATACTCGCACGGCCAATGCGGCAACATGGGTCGAAAAGGAGGATGAGGCATCGACGAGCGTTGCAGGAGCGCCGTCGACGGTGACCGTGACTTGTTCGAGCGAGATGCTGTAGCCATCGAAGAGCACGATGCCGTTGGCTGGATACCACGCGCCATCGGCTGGAATGTGCGACGTCAAGCCCGGCTGGGGCGCGCCACACGCGAGCGCATCGGCAGGCATGATGGCAGCCGTTGCGGCGAAGGTGGATGCAAGGACGAGAGATTTGAAGAATGAGCGAGTCAAGTGATGCATGCGACGACCGTATCATGACGGGCGCACGACATGAAGATGGGATTGGAGTCGAATTGGAGACTTGGGGCTGGGCGGTCCCTACGCAGCCGCGTCCATCGCATCGATGACGGACTTGGGCGGTCCTTTGGTCGCAACACGGCCTTTGTCGAGCACGAAGACCACGTCGGAAGCTTCCCGCGCCACTGGCAAATCGTGCGTGACCACGATTTGCGTCACACCCGTTTTCGCTACCCGTCGCAACGTTCGCCCCACTTCGTGCTTCAATGCCGGATCGAGCGCGCTCGTCGGCTCGTCATAAAGCAGCACGCGAGGCTCCATGCAGAGCGCTCGGGCAATGGCCACCCTTTGCTTTTGCCCTCCCGACAACATTTCAGGGCGCACCTTTGCCTTGTCCGCAATTCCGAGCTCGCTCAGCAGCTCCATGGCTTGATCGATGGCTTGCATTCGTGGAACGCGGCGCACGAGCGTGGGCGCCAAAATGCAATTTTCCACCACGGTCATGTGCGGAAAAAGCTCGAATGACTGAAAAACGAGCCCAATTTTGCCGGCAAACGATCGCGCAGAATCGCGATGCCGACCGGCTTTGAACGTCACCCCGCCCACGGCGATCGTGCCACCATCGAAAGGATCGAGGCCCGACAAACAACGCAGCAACGTGGTTTTTCCGGACCCACTTTTGCCAAGAATGCTCGCAATCTGGCCCTGAGGTATATCCATGCACAGGCCGGAAAGCGCGGGAGTGGGAGCACCGGGATGCCTTTTAACGAGATCGACTACGCGAATGGACATCGATTCCCACCTCCTCAAATGGCCCGCTGCTCTTTCGCTCCAAGGCGTTGCTCGACCATCCGAGACAACCGCGCAAAAGGAAGACTCAAGAGCAAATAAAACAAAGCTACGACGATTCCAAGCCCCAAGTGATCACGCATCGAGCTTGCAAGGCTCGTGTACGTCTTGGTCAACTCCGTCAACGTCACGACGGATACGAGCGAACTGTCCTTCAGCAGTGCAATGAAATCGTTCGTCGTCGGCGGAAGCGCTACGCGAAGCGCCTGCGGAACCGCGACGTGCCTTAGCGTTTGTAGCCGAGACAAACCCAGCGTACGCGCCGCGTCCATCTGTCCCGCCGGCACACTTTCGAGCCCCGCACGATAATTTTCAGCTTCGGCCGCGGCATAATTCAATCCGAGCGCAATGACGCCCGCAACGAACGGAGACAATGTCAAACCAAGCTCAGGGAGGCCGAAATACACCATCGTGAGTTGGACGAGCAGCGGTGTGCCGCGAAAAACCTCGATGTACGTCACGGCCAGCGCTCGCAGGGGCGAAGGCCCATAAACGCGCGACAGGGCCAGCAAGATGCCCAGCGAAACGGCGACCATCATGGACAGAAGCGAAACGACGAGCGACAAGAGGGCCCCGCGAGCAAAGAGGCTCAGCGTCGCCGGGTATCGTTCTCGCACACGTGTCCAAAAAGGCAATGGCTTACCGACGGCTGCGCGCCACGCATCGTGCGCTTCCGCTACGTTCGACTTGGGCGGAGGTCCACCCAGAAGCCTTGCCGTTGGTTCATTCCAAAGCCCCCAGCGCGCAAAAAGCGTGGACAAGGTGCCGTCTTTCGCAAGCTCTTCAATGGCTCGATCCACGGCCTCGCGCGTTTCGACGTCGTCTTTGGGAATGGCCACGGCATAAGAAACTTCGCCAAAGGCGCCATCGACGACTTCGAGCGCCGGATCGATGGCGCCATAATAAAGCGTAATGGGATCGTCCAAAAGGACCGCGTCCGTGCGGCCTATCTTGAGATCATCATAAATCTCGTTTTGCCCGCCTTCGTACGTCCGGACATCCGCCCCTGCTCTTTGGAGAAGCCGCGCCGCAAGCGATCCCGGCAATGTGCCAACTTTGCGACCTTTGGTGTCTTCGAGCGTTCGGGGCGCGTTTTTGTCGCCTTTGCGCACCGTGAGCCGTTCGGCAGCAATGTAATAAGGCCGGGAAAGATCGACGATGCGCTTTTTTTCGTCGGCAATCTCGACACCATTGATGACGACGTCGAAATCACCACGCGCAAGGAGCGCCAAAAGCTGCTCCCACGATCCCTGCACGGGCCTTGGGCGAATACCTAATTTCTTCGCCAATGCCGCAGCAAAATCGACCTCGAATCCGATGAGGTGATTCGGATCCATCGGATCCTGAAAAACATAGGGCGCTCCGCCTTGAGAATCGTTTCCCCAACGAAGCTCGCCACGACCCCGCGCCGCTGTGATGGCGCTTTGCCCAGAACCTTGCTCCGCCCGCGCATCCGGCGCCCCCAGCACCAAGACGAACAAGGACAGGACAACCATCAACAACAAGCGCAGCTTGTTCATCTTTTTCTTCGATCACCCTCGCGGATCTTTGCCACGTTGCAGGATGGTCGTGGCAAACGCAAGGATTATTTTCACCCGGCTGCCGCGAACGTCAGGCGTTCGAGCGCCGCGCGAAGCTCGTCCGGAATGGGCACCGGTCTTCGAGACGCACGATCCACGAAAACATGCACGAAATACCCCTCGGCTGCCGCTGAAGCTTCGCCCTGCGGGAATAGGCCAATCTCGTAACGCACGCTCGACCGTCCGAGCTTTCCAACCGCGAGACCCGCATCGATGTCCGCCGGAAACGTCATGCCGCGCATGTACCGGCAATGCGATTCGGCAACGACTCCAATCACGTTCCCCGCCGCGATGTCGAGTCCTCCCTCGGCAATGAGATACCGATTGATGACCGTGTCGAAATACGAATAGTACACGACATTGTTCACGTGGCCGTATATGTCGTTGTCCATCCAGCGAGTCTGAACGACTACGATATGCGGATACGCCGCGCGATCGCGAGGTGCAGTCGAGTGCGGAGAATGCTTCGTCGCGTCCGTCATGACCGATCACCAATAAGAAAGCGCCGAACGGAAGAGCGTCACGACGAAATCTTTGCCCACCACCATCGGCGCATTCGATACAAGGCGCGTTTGGACGATCGTACCCGCCGCGAGCGCGTCGATATCGTCCGAACCATATCCAACTCCACCAACTCCATTGGGCATGCCTGCCGCTTGCATCATGCGACAAACCTGGCTCGCGAGAACTTCACCCGCATCGTCACGCCATGCACCTCGCACGTCCGCTCCAAGCAGCTTCGCCGCTTCGATGTGCCGTTCGGGGTTCGTCGCGCCGAACGCACGAAACACCGCCGGTGCGTTCACGATGACGGCGACTCCGTGCGGTACGAGCTGCGCGCCTTCGGGATACCCCGGCATGCGGAACGAATGACGAAGCCCCGCGACCGCATAAGACATCGCATGCGGCATGTGCACGCCCGCATTGCCGAACGCGATGCCTGCAAGCGTCGCAGCCCACGCCATCGCTTCGCGCGCTTCATCGTCGGACGCATCTTTCACCGCACGCAAAAAGTACTTCCCCGCAAGCTCGAGCGCCTTCACGCATCCAATGTCGCTCCACGGATTGGCCCCTTGGCTCATGGGTCTTGCCAATGGGCTCTGCGGACGATCGCGCGATCCGAACGAGCGCGCCGTGTACGATTCGAGCGCGTGACAAATCACGTCGAAACCGCTTGCTGCAACGACTGAGCTCGGCAGCGTGCGCGTCGCGTTTGGATCGACAATCGCTCGCGTTGGCCTTAGTTGGCGCGATGCAACCGCGGTCTTCGCATGGCGCTGCGTGTCGTCGAAGACCGCAATTCCCGTGCATTCGCTGCCCGTACCGGTCGTCGTTGGACACGCAACGTGCACGGGCAGCGGCCCCGGTATGGCGAGTCCTTGCCCCATCGGCGGCGTCACGTACGCGCTGATCTCTGCGGGATACGTCGCGTACAGCAGCGCGGCTTTGCACGTGTCCATGACCGATCCGCCGCCCACCGAAACGTACCCATCGAACTTGCCGTCACATGCAAACGCCGCGGCTTCACGAAACGATGCGTCCGTCGGCTCGACGAGAACGCGATCGTAGACGACGACATCGCATCCCGCGCGCTCGAGCGACGCACGTGCTTCTGATACCGGCGACAAAACCGCGAGGCGAGCATCCGTGAAGAGCGCGATCCGTCGAGCTCCGAGCGCTCGCACTTCACTGCCGACTTCGCCGATGGCTCCTCTGCCGAACGTGACTGCGGAGGCGTCGACGGAGAACGCTGCGTCCCCCGATTCGCCTATGGAAACGCCCAAGCAACAGTGCATGGGGCGCATGGTACGCGCATCTGCGGAAGTTGCGGAGTTCGGCTTGACGCACGCGCCGATTTCGCAGCGTTACGAGGTGCTTGTAGGCACGCCGAGAAGCGCTACACTCGCGCGCCGTCGACCGACGTCGTCTGCAAAAACCAAGGGCTCGGAGATGGCATGAGCGAGGAGAGCACGCCGAAAGAACGCGCGCTGATCGTCGATGACGACATGGACATGCGGCGCATGCTGGCGTTCACGATGCGACGCGCGGGCTACGAAGTCGACGTTGCAGAAAACGGCGAGGAGGGGCTCGAAAAGGCGCGCGCTTTTCAGCCGTCCATCGTGATCACGGATCTGCACATGCCGGGCGTCGACGGTATGACGATGCTCATGGAGATTCGTCGATGGGCGCCGCACATGCCCATCGTGATGCTCACGGCGAGCGATGGAATCGGACCGGCGGTCGATGCGATGCGCGCAGGTGCCGACGACTACTTGACCAAGCCCGTGGATCCGCATGCGCTACGTTTCGCGGTCGAACGCGCGATCAGTAGGCAGAAGCAACGTGCCGAGACGGACATCATGCGGCGTACGTTGAACGAGCTTCGTGAAGCTCACGTTGCGCTGGAGGCCGAACGAGACTTCGTGTCGACCGTGCTTGGAACGATCGAGTCGCTCGTCGTGGTGATGGATCTCGAAGGGCGCATCGTGAAGTTCAACCGCGCATGCGAGAACGCGACGGGCTACATTGAGGCCGAAATGCTCGGCACAAATGCGATCGAGCTGCTCGTGGGTGCCGACGAGCTACCCGAAGTTAGGCGCGTGTTCGAGGAGCTTGCGTCGGGACGCACTCGTAGGAACACATACGAAAATCATTGGCGTACAAAGAATGGCGAGCTGCGCCGCATCACATGGACGAACACCGTGCTGCTCGACGAATCGGGGCAGGTGAAGCACGTCGTTGCTTCGGGGATGGACGTGACCGACGTTCGCAACATGGAGGCGAGGGTTCGTCGAAGCGAACACTTGGCGTCGATTGCGACATTTTCGGCGGGCGTCGCGCATGAAATCAAGAACCCTCTCAATGCGGCCACGCTGCATTTGACGCTTTTGGGCAGGCTCCTCGGCAAAGCATCACCGGATCTCGAAGGGGCGCGAGAAGCGGCGGGCATTGCGACGGGGGAAATTCGCCGCGTCGGGGGGCTGCTCGAGGAATTTTTGCAATTTGCGCGGCCAGAAACGCCTCGGCGATCCGCCACGGATTTACGTCAGATTTGCGACGATGTCGCGGCGCTCTGTCGGGTCGAAGCAGCGGCGGCGAACATCGAAATCAGCGTCACGGGTGATCCTCGCGTTGCCATTCGTGCAGATGACGCGCGGATGCGCCAAGTCGTCTTGAATCTCGTGCGCAATGCGATCGAAGCGGTGCGCCAAAATGGTCATGTGCAGCTCGACGTGGGGGTTGCGGGGAACACGGCGCATGTGCGCGTGCAAGACGACGGGCCGGGCATCATGGCCGACGATATTCGGATTTTTCAGCCGTTTTTCACGACGAAGGAAAAAGGCACAGGTCTGGGGCTCGCGATTACCCATCGAATCGTTACAGATCACGGCGGGGACATTGCGGTGGAGAGTCGTCCGGGAAAAACCGTTTTTACGGTGACACTTCCGATGGGCTGATGATAACACGACTCCGGCACTTCGTTGATTGAGCTTTGGGAGGCTTGATTTCTCGGCACATGCGGCACCCCGAGCTCGCCGCCTTCGGCGGCTCGAACAGCGGGGCCCCCGCCGCAGCGCCGAGAAATCAAGCAGCTCCCAAAGCTTTGCGTTGTACGATTTGGTAAAGTAAGACGAGGGTTTGATTGGAAGCTAAATCCACTTCTCTTTTCGATACCAATCAAACGTTCGCCGAAGTCCTTCCTCGAGCGAGACGTGGGATGTCCAGCCGAGCGACTGTCGGATGAAGTCGCTTTTGCATAGCCATGCCTCGGCTGCCCCCATTTTGGCCTTTTGACGATTGAAAAGCCGAGGCTTTTTATCAATGAGCGTGGCCAATTCGCCACCCATGGATCCAAGCGCCACGAAAAATTCCGGAAAATCTATCGTACGCACTCGTTTTCCGCTCACTTTGACAAGGGCATCCTGAAACGCTTCCCAGGTCACGGGCGAGCCGTCACAAACGAAAAACCCGTTCCCGATTGCTTTTTCGTGCGTGGTCGCAAATAAGATGGCATCCACGAGGTCATCGACGTACACGCACGAGAACCATCGCTTGCGATTCCCGAAATAGACGTTTCGACCCTTTTCGACTTCCCGAAATAGATTGAGATAATCGACATCGCCTGGGCCATACACACCCGAAGGGCGCACGATGGTCCATGGAAGCAGATCGCCAAGACTTTCGACGACGCGCTCGGATTCGAGCTTGCTTTGACCGTAAAATTCGATCGGCCTGCGAGCGGCTGTCTCCCTATGCGGTTCGGTTACGCTCGACGGGCCATAACTCGCAAGTGAGCTGATGTGAACGAATCGCTTGATCCGAGGGTGTTCCGCTCTTATTGCGTCGACCAGGTTTTGGGTCGGCATGACATTAGCCTGGCGAAAGTCGTCATATGTGACGCCTTTCGTCGCGCCTGCCACGTGAAGTACGTAATCCGGCTGTTCAGTTTTGATGATTCGAGCAAGTCCCGGCATGTCGTCGTACGCGATTTCGACGGACCGTCCCTTTTTTGCAGGAGGCGATCCGGGACGTCGCACCGCGACGACGTCCACGTTTGCAGCAAGCAATGCATCGCGCAGACGCCCTCCAATGAAGCCGCTTGCGCCCGTCAAAAGCACTTTTCCCGATACGCCCGCAATTAGCACGGGAGCTATGTGCACCATTCCGTGCACCGCGGCAAGAGGAAATGTTTCGTATCAAAGCGAGGAGAGGAGCGACGGGCTCTCAGGCGCGATTCTTGACGTATTCCGCAATGCCGGGAAGCTCGCGGAAACGTGCAACGAATGCGGTAAGGCGCGGGAAATCCTTGAGGCATTCGGGCTTCAAACCCACGTTGCCGTCAATGGTGTCGAAAACGAGGACGTCCGCAAACGTGGGGGACTTGCCGGCGAAGAAATCGTCATTGCCAAGCAGGCGATCGAAGAGCGACAGCGTCGTCGGCAGATCCGCCCAGTACTTGTCGATGACGGTCTGCTCGGTGTTCATGAATGCAGCAAACACCACCGGCGCCCACTTGGCTCGCCAATCGCTCGCGGTCTCGGCAATGAAATCGGCCCGGACCTTTTGATCTTCATCTTGGCCGTACAGATCGAATACTCGGGCGAGGTGACGCATGATCGCACCGCTTTGTGCAATCTGCTTCTCGCCCGCGTCGCCGCGCTCGATGAGCACCGGGAGCTGTCCGAGCGGCGTCTTCGGCTTGAATTCCGGCCAGTTCGTGACCCCCGTGTTCGTATAGGAAACCTTCGCCAGTGCAAAAAGCAGGCGAATCGGTTCGGCCCGGCCGCGGAGCGGAAAGTAGAGCAATTCGTAGG
This sequence comes from Polyangiaceae bacterium, assembly GCA_016715885.1. NCBI lineage: Bacteria > Pseudomonadati > Myxococcota > Polyangiales > Polyangiaceae > Polyangiaceae bacterium. Next base: position 110,808 of record JADJXL010000003.1, on the reverse strand, counting down.
AAGTAGACATGGCCAAGTCTCCTACCAGATGTCGCCGCGTTCGAGAAGCCCCTCCGTCGCGGACGAGTACGATTCCAACGGAGTAACTTGAGTCACATGTGCGCGTGATGCAGCTTGCTATCGTTCCGGGCATTGGTTGTTAGAATGCTGCCCGGTATTACGATTGTTCGTTGTTCGGTCGTAGTCATGCTAACATGAACGAACTGAAATTTACGCGTCGTCTTGGGGGCACGATGGCGATGACACATTCCATTTTTTCGAGGGTCGGGGCCGCAACCATTGCATTTTCATTGGGCTGTTCGGCGCCGAGCGAGATTGCATTCACGGAGGATGTGGGTGCTGGTTCCGGAAGCGGAAGCGGCGGAGGCACCAAGTTTGCTCCGCATCGGTTTCGCGCGGGTGATAATGGCTTCTTGGTGAGCGTTCGTGGCGGCGAATTCCGCCCATTCTGGCCCATTGGCGTCGATTACGGTCACGGAATTCCCGGAACGTTACCGGGCGAATTCTTGGCGACGCGCGAGCAAATTCGCGAATTCATCCAGGCCATAGGCGATCTGGGAGCGAATGCGATACGTGTATACACCATACAACCTCCGCATTTTTACGAAGAGCTGCGGACGTACAACGAAAACCACTCGGACAAACCATTGTTTCTGCTCCAGGGTGCGCGGCTCCCGGAGCCCACGGAAGAACCAGCGTTTTTTGGGGCAGCGAGCTATCTCTCGCCGTGGGTCGAAGAACGTTTCAAGGACGAGCTCGAAAAGGCCGTCGACGTGGTGTACGGCAGGCGAAACATTCCGCCCGGCGATCCAAGCAATCCGCCCAATGATGGTCGCGCCTTCGGCAATTACACCGCAGACGTGTCACCGTGGGTATTGGGATGGCTCATCGGTCGCGACTTGGAACCGCTGACCTTGCAGCGCACGCACCAAACATATTATGCCGAGCACTGCAGCGGAGTGCCGTGCGCGGTCGACTTTTCGGGGGAGGTTTTGTCGATTGAGGAGGCGACGCCGATCGAAGCATTCATCACACGACACCTCGATTACACGATTCAATACGAGGCGAAGCATCATGGCGAAACCCATCCCGTCGGCTTTCTCGAACGTGCCATCGCTCGATCCCATCGACCATGTCGTCGACAGCGGTCTGGACGACATGGAATCGCTCGATCTGCGCAAAATCAAAACAATCCAGGGCTTCGATGCGGGCGTTTTCTTTTCGTACCACGCGTATCCGTTTGGCCCCGAATTCATCCTGCACGAGCCGACGTTCCAAGTCACCGACGAGATTGGTCCGAACGCGTACTTGGGATATTTGGAAAAGCTTCGCGCGGCATATGCCGGCCGGACGCTCATCATCGCCGAAGTCGGGTTACCGTCGAGTCACGGCCCGGCTCAATCTGCAGAATTGGGGATGCCTTATGGTGGACTCGATGAACGCGAGCAAGGGGAGGGGACCTTGCGAGCGCTCCGCACCATTACACGTGCGGGCATGAATGGGGCATTTCTGTTCGAAGTGCTCGACGAATGGTGGCGAGGCGCGCGGCTCGTCGAACGACTCGAATTGCCGGCGAATCGTAGGCACCTCTGGTACAACGCCGTGAGCCCCGAACAAAACTTCGGCCTCATTGCCGTTCGTCCCGGTCTCGAGGAAAAGCATCACGAAATAGACGGCGTCGGTTCGGATTTTCCGTCTTTGCCCAACGCCCTTCAAGATGCCAGTACGCTCGCGCCGCTCGATACGCATGATGCAACACGAACGCTCCGCGAGCTGACGATCGACAGCGACGAAGGATTTTTGCATTTGCTACTTCGTGTCGATTCGCTCGATCCGGATGGAAAGGGCGCCGTCGATTGGGAGAAAACCGATTACCTCGTTGGCATCGATACGATCGACGCAAATCGCGGCGATGGATGCTTCGATGTCGATTGCAAAATCAAGACCGAGCGACGCGTGGAGTTTCTGCTTCGCATCGATACGGAATACGATGTGACGCTTCACGTGGACGAACCTTACGATCTCGTAGGAGTTTCGCACGGACTTCGAGCGGATTGGCAGAGGTACCATACCGAGGTCAACGACAATGGCGAATTCAACTTGATGCGCATCATGACGCACGACGCATTCTCGTATGGCGGTCAAGAGCTTGCGCCGGTTCGTCATCAGGACGTGGGACGCTTCCGAACCGGCATGGAGAGCACCACGACGAATACGAATTTCTGGTATTCACGAGAGCACGGAACGCTGGAAATACGCATTCCGTGGACGCTGCTCAACGTGACCGATCCGTCCGCACGAATGGTCGTGGACGATTACGTGCCGGGGACGAAGGGCCCGGAGGCCGAGCTGCAAATTCGTCAAACGCCGGAAATTGCTGTGGTCATTGCGGCGCTCGGGGGAACGAACGAACAAGAAGTCAAGGTCGTGGATACATTGCCGCGTGCGAAAAAGAAAGGTAACTCGTGGATCATTCCGGCCGCTGGCGCTCCGACGTACACGTGGGCCACGTGGGACATGAATCCACGTTATCGAATGAAGCGGAAAACATCGTTTGGAATCGTGGAGCAGGGGCTTCGCGAAATTGTCCCGAAGAGCGCCTACATGGGGCCTTGAAGCGTCAGGTCACGGCTGACACGTTTTCGGATTCCCCGTGCAATTACCGCTGGCGCATTTCCCATTGTTGTTGCAGCTCTGCCCATTGTCGAGCAAGCACTTGCCGGCGCCATTGCAGGAATTGACGCCGGTACACATCGTCGTCGCAACGAGATCCTCCTGACCCAAAGGCACATTGACGCAGGTGCCCACGACGCCGATTACGTCGCATTCCTTGCACCTGTCGAGGCACGCTGTGCTACAGCATACGCCGTCGATGCAGAAACCGCTTGCGCATTCATTCGCCGTGCCGCACGCCGAACCATTGGCCTGCGCGTCTTCCGATCCTCCGGTGCCGCCCGTTCCGCCGTCCCCCGCGCCTCCCGCCGTCCCCAGGCTAGTCCCAGTTTGGCCGGGTCGATATTCCTGATCCAAGTCCAATAGCTGGGTGCACCCGCCAATGGTGCAGGCGATTCCAAACCAAAATGCCTTCGAGTCTTTCATTGGAATTCGCCCTCCACACCAAGGAATGCGCCCCCGACAAACGCACCGGCGCCAAGCCGCGTGACGAAAGCCGTCTTCGGTTTCGACTTGGGTGCCGTCAAGAGGAGCACCGCGCCTGCAACCGCGATGACGGTGCCCGCTGCGAGCCCAATCGTACTTGCATTGCCAAATGTCCGCCCACTGCTCACCGCATCCATGCCGACCTGATCGCAATCGAGCCCATTGCAATGCTCGTCGACGATGCCTTTTTGCCCCACCGCGAGACCTCCCATCACGCCGCCGAACGCAAGTCCGGCAGCACCGACGCCCAAGAGGACGATCCCCGCCGTCTTCCGCGGGTTGGAAGCTCGTTTGCCATCGTCGACGGGCGTTTCAATGACCAATGCCCCAGCGGACAGCTCCACGACCTTCTTGTCCCCCGCTGCAACCGTGATGCGCTCTTCGGCGTCTTGCCGCCCCGGCACTTTGACCACGATGACCTGCTCGCCCGGATCCAAAGGCACGTCCGTATCGAGCGCGGTTGGTTCAACCTCGACACCGTTGCGCGTAACCACGACGCCTTCCGGCGCTCCGCCCGGGAACGTGAGCTTCAACGTCGGAACCTTCGGTTCCAGCTCTGCGAGGTAGCCTTTGGTAAGCGTTGCGCGCTGATCGTGACGCCTCCGCACAGCGGGCTTCAAGGCGGCGTACTGGCTCAAGTATTCTTTGAAGTGCGTAACAGAGCTGGCGATCTTGTTGATGACTCGTTCACAATCTGCGAGTGCGAACAGCGTACCGGGCGTCGGGTCGAGCTTCTGACTTTCGGCAAGCAAAAGGCACGCTGCTTCGAACTTCCGCGCCTCGCTCAACTCGACCGCTTCGTTGAACAGTTTTTCCGCATTCGCTTGTGCGGTTTGTCCGTGCGCGGGCGACGAACCGATCAAGAGTGCCGTGCACAGAAGCCCCGCCAATGACCATCGTGACGAATGCATGAATTGAACCATCGTCCTTCGAATCAAGTGAATCACGCGCTAGTCACGAATCCACGGCCCCTTCTTCTTCGTCGGTACTGTCGTGTTTCTCGGTGCAGGTGCCCGTGCAGGCGCAGGTGCAGGTGCAGGTGCAGCGGTGGGCGGTGGCGGCGACGCTTCCTCTTCCGAAGCGGATGTCGTCGGCATTGCTTCTACCACCACGCTGTCGGCGATAGGTGCCGTGGGCTCCTCGGACGCGATGGGAACCACCTCGGGCAAACCCTCGGGCGGAAGCGCGGAATTGGCAGGCGCCGCATCCGAGCTTCTCGTGTCGCTTTGGGTCGGCGATGAAACCACGATGTAGAGCAGCGCAAGCATGGCGCATATCGCGAGAAATCCTCCGCCCAGCACCACGATCGGGCGCTCTTGCTTCCACGGACCTTTCGTCGTCGTGGCGGTTCCAAGCTGCGACGCCGTCGAGCTTTCAGGATGCTGACTGGCGCGATCCCGGTCGGGCTGCGGTGGCATGTCATTGCACTCCGCACCTTGCACGTACGCGCTGGCGACGATAGCCGCAGGTGGGGGCAGTCCAAGTGCTTCGGAGAGTGCGGCAACCATCGCCGTTGCCGTGGGAAAGCGATCGGTGGGTTTTTTCGCCGTCGCACGGGCAAACCATCCATCGAATGCCGGAGGCAGCGCAACGCCACAGCGATGCGCTCGCGCCGTGGCCGCCTCTTGCGGGCCGAGCGTCGCGTACGCGGCAAAAGCGAACACGTTAGCCCCTCTCTTCGATTCCTCGAACCAGTACGGTTGCCCCACGAGCATGGTGTACGCAATCATTCCCAGCGCATAAAGGTCGGTCGCGGGCGATACGGCCGAATCGATCAAGAACTGCTCGGGTGCCATGTAAAGCGGCGTTCCCACGGCTTGCGTCGCGTTCGTCGATGCGGCGTTTTCAGCGACGATCTTCGCAATGCCGAAGTCGAGCAACTTGATACGCGGAGGGCCATCCTCGCGCTCGCACAGGTACAAATTTTCCGGCTTGAGATCGCGATGCACGATGCGCGATCGGTGCGTCTTGTCGAGCGCCAGCGCCGCTTGATGCAAATAAAGCACCGTATCGTGTGGCGAAAGCCGTTCCAGGCGCTTGATTCGTTTGCTGATCTCCTCGCCCTGAAGCAGCTCCATCACGAGGTACGGCATGCGCGTCAGCTCGTCGATCCCAGCGTCGAAGACATCGACGATGTACTCGCTCTCGACCTGCGCCGTGACGCGTGCTTCGAGTCGAAACCTGTCGCGAGACTCGTCGTTCTGCACGAAGTCCGGGTGCATCACCTTCAGCGCTCGGCGCCGATTCGTCTCGAGGTGCACCACTTCGTACACCGAACCCATGCCGCCCGCGGCGATTCTTCGTGCGATGCGGTATCGACTCGCGAATGTCGCTCCAACGACGAGATCATCCGACATGGCAATGCAGGCTCAGAAGGCAACCCCGCAACGTTTTTCGCACTCCTACGACAAGCGAATGCCAGTAGACGGCGTTCATGTGTTATCGTCAAGGGTTTGGGCTGCGCTTCGGGGTGAAATGACGTCATGACATCCACACGTGCTCAGCGTCAGTCGATCGCTTCCGGCCGCAGCAATTGTCGCAGTTTCACGCTGGACGCAGACGCATACACGATCGGGGGCGTGTCCGACGGTGCTGGAGGCAGCGGCTCACGCCGTGGCGGGCGGCTCGCGGGCACAGGTTGCGGCGGAGCTTCCGGTTCTGCGATGGGCGCGCACGCAACGATGTTCAGAATCGACAAGGGCAAGTAGCAACCACGTTCTCATTCGTTGCTCCATCGACGCATCGCCGCACTAACCATGTACGGCCTTGCCAAACTCACGCATCCAGCGCGCCTCGTCGTCGGAAAGCGGGCCGCGTTCGACAGCATCGAGGTTCTGCTCGAGCTCCGCGCGGCTCTTCGGGCCCGTCAGCGCGAGATCCACGTGCGGGTTCGTCAGTTGAAACCGATAACAATCGCCCGCCGTCATGGCTGGCCCATCCCAACCTCGCGGCTTTTTCAAGAGCTTCCGCCACGACGTCGCCGTGTACGCAAGCACCGTCGGAGCGCGATCCTTCACGTGCGGAAAAATGTCACGCTCGGCGCCCGGGTGCGCCGCGTTGTAGCGGATCATGAGCAGATCGAGCGGCGAGTTTTCCGCGAGTTTTCCCGCGCGCGGACGGTCGTGCACGCTCGCGCCGATCGCCTTGACTTTGCCGCTTTCACGCAAGTGCAGCATCTCGCGTTCGGTCGAGCTCGTCCAGGCAGAGCCCGTGCCGAGCCATCCGAGCAAGTACACGTCGAGGTAGTCGGTGCCGAGCTCTTTCAGCAGGCTTTCTGCACCCGATCGAACGCTGAAGCCGAAGTAGCCAACCTTCGCAAACCCGATGATCGCAACCTTCTCGCGTTCCTTCTTGACCGCGCCGAGCACGGGGCTGCGCATGCCTTGGTTGCGCATGGTCCACAGAAACAAGTTGATGCCGCGATCCATCGCAACGCGGACGCCATCTTCGTCGATGCCGTAGTTGGCGGCGAGGCCCAATCGATGCACGGTTTTTCCGCGCAGCGCCTTCGGCGACGCATGGAGCCAGTCGTTCATGACACTCGAGTCTACTCTGGTGCGCCGTGATCAAATACGAATTTCGTCGAAGCGCGTCGGGTGGTTTGTCGACGCGTACGTCATGCAGCGCGGCGTTCTGGAAGCAACACGAGGTCCGCTTGGGCCTGTGCTAGAAGCTCGGTCATGTCTTTCGCATTGCGCACGGCATAGTCGATGTAGCAATTGTTCATGATGACGTGGACTTCGCGCGTTTCTTTGGCAAGCTTCATGATTTTCGGCACCCAGGTGCTCAGTTCTTCGCGCGAATACAAGTATTCGAATCGTTCGGCTGCCGAGCGCGCACCGCTTTCCCAGCGCATGGCGTTTTGCCCATGCATTCGCACATAGGCGAGATCGCTCGTCGCGGCGACGATGGGGGGCACTGACGAGGGAAAACCTTGGGGTTCGTCCACGCACGTGTAAACGATGTCCGCATTCGCCAGAAACTCGAGCGTTTCGTCACGGTTTTCTTCGGACATCCACGTGGCATTGCGAAATTCCACCGCCGTGCGGTAGGGCTTGAATGCTCTTCTGATGTAAACGAGTTTTTCCTTGTTTACACCTGAAATCGGGAACCAAACGGGAAATTGAAAACACACCACGCCAAGCTTGCCGGCCTGATGAAGTGGTGCGAGTGCTTCATGAAATCGCGTACGAATTTCGAGCATGAGCTCGGCGCCCAGGTCGCGCGGGTATACGTGCTCCTTTTCCAGCAATTCTTTTGGCAATTCATTACGGATGTCCTTGGGCAAGCGCTTGGGGTCCGTGTAATGGCCGGTCAAGAGCGCGTGTGCCTTCATGTTCATGGTGAAGCTCTCCGGCGTTCGCTGGGCCCAGAGCTGCACTTGCTGCGGGGTGAACACTGCCCAGTATCCAGCGTCGTTTTCGACGATTGGAAATTGCGAAGCGTAATACTTGAGCTTCGCTTCGGCGCTGCGCACGTTCGGCGGGTACCATCCGGAGGTCACGAGCAATCGGTCGGCCCAGGCAGCGGTTCCTGTTTTTATCAGCGCTGTCATTTTTGCATCCCACGGGCGATATAGTGCCGCGTCGCTGGTCGTCGAGGACGACGTTCAGCCATCGCCTCGGGGCACGGGTGCACTCGTGCAGAATAGCGCGCGCAATCATCTTGCGTGACGAGAAGCGTCCGTGCGACCATCGCAAATCATGTCGGCACATCTTCGCGCCATCGCATTTGCCGTTCCCATGGTCCTCGCAGCGATTTCGTTTGCGCCCGATTCCCAGGCGTTTTGCGGCTTCTACGTGGGCGGAGCCGACACGAAACTCTACAACAATGCAACGCAGGTCGTGCTCTTGCGCCAAGGCATGCGCACGGTCCTTTCGATGCAAAACAATTACCAAGGGCCTCCCGAGGCCTTTGCCATGGTCGTCCCCGTACCGGTCGTCTTGCAAAAAGAAAACGTCAAGACGCTTCCGCGCAGCGTATTCGATCGCGTCGATCAACTCACCGCCCCGCGGCTCGTTCAATACTGGGAACAGGATCCCTGCTACGAAGACCATGTCGACTACAAGATGCGAGCCGAAGCCGTGGCCGCCATGCCAGCGCCTCCTGCCCTAGACGTCGGCGGCGGAGGCCGGCCGCTCGTGCGTATCGAAGCCGAATTTACCGTCGGCGAATACGATATCGTGATTCTATCGGCCGATGATTCGTCAGCGCTCGATACGTGGCTTCGATCGAATGGTTACCGCATTCCCGACGGGGCCGAGCCTGTACTTCGGCCCTATGTGCAAATGGGCTCCAAGTTTTTCGTGGCCAAGGTCGATCCTTCGAAGGTCACCTTCGAAAAGGGTATGGCGACGCTCTCGCCATTGCGCTTTCATTACGACGACGATTCGTTTCGGCTCCCCGTGCGCCTCGGGCTGCTCAATTCGAGCGGCACGCAGGACTTGATCGTCAACATCATCGCCAAGAATCAGCGCTACGAAGCGGCGAACTATCCCAATATCACGATTCCGACGAACATCGAGCTCGACGAGGCGGCGATTCCCGCATTCGGCGCATTCTACGTCGCGCTTTTCGACAAGGCCATTGAAAAAACGAAAACCCCCGTCGTCACTGAATATGCCTGGAGCGCCGGGACGTGCGATCCATGTCCAGGACCAACCCTGGATCCGAGCGACATCGCAACGCTCGGAGGTGACACGCTGCTCACTGCACGCGATACGGATCTCCCACCGGGATCGCCCCCACCGAGCGGCATTTCACCGTGGGAAGCAACGATTACACGATTGCACGTACGTTACACGAAAGAAGCGCTCGGCGAAGATTTGGTTTTTCGTGCCGCAGCTCCCATCCAAGGCGGAAACGGATGGGGAAATGGCCCGGACAAACATGCTGCGAAGGTCGTGCCGAATGGGCAAAACATGTTTCAAGGTCGTTACATCGTGAGGCATCGATGGAAAGGGGAAATCACGTGTGACAACCCCGTATTCGACCGCTGGGATGGATCTCCGCGCAACGTCGAGGGCGCCAAAGATCTCGCATTCGTCCCGCGCGAGGGCGTGTCTCTCGCGTCGCTCGTCGCGGAAAACGTGGATTCCCTTGGCTTGAAACCCACGGCCATCAAACCCATCACCAGGCAGTACAACACGCTGCGCATTTGGATGTCCCGCGTCAGTTCATTCAACTTGGCGCTGATTCTAGGTTTCCTCGCGGGTGTTGCCGGCATTCTCGTAGCAAAACGCAATCGCGCGCCGAGGTCGTCATGACGAACGAACACGAAACGGACGAACAGTCCGCCGACGAGAATACTGCGGCGGAGCCGGACAAACCGGTCGATAAGCAATCCACTGCGGCAGGTGACATCGACCTGCGTAGCGAACAAGATCGCCGTGTGATCATTTTTGCGTCGGCGCTGCTCATGCTGCTTGCGGCCCCCGTGTTTCTTCCCGTCGAACGTGACCACTCGTTTTGGTACATGGCGCGCCACGATGCGACCGGGAGGGTCATGTTGATCGGCATTTTCGGTTGGCCCGTGTGTCTCGGCCTGTTCGGCATCGTCCGGGGATTGAAACGCGCCGTTCCCGGAAAAATCCTCATTGGCACGAGCACGGCCATCACGTTGATTCAAGCGCTCGGAACAGGAGCGCTCGTCGCAATGATTTTGAAGTCGGAATATCGCGATGCGCATGCGGTCTACGTATGGGCAGGCGTCGCTGCGTTGACGCTGGCGCTTGGCGCCATCGCGCGTTCGTTTTTCGTTTCCGGATGGCGGCGTTTTCAGCACATCTTGGCGACCATGGCGCTGCTCGCCATGACGATCGTCCTCGAGCTTGCGGCAACCGAACCGCGAGCGTTTGTGCGAGTTGCCATGGGCGGCTGGCTTTTCTTCTTCGCCACGGCCGCGTTGGTGCCGTTTGCCGCCATTACGTTGACGTCACGGGAAGCTTAATCGAGCGCGCGCTGGTGCGCGTGACGCGCCCCGTCGAGCCTTCCTGCGTCAATGCACGACTACAGCATCTCGAACGAACGCCACCATTTCGTGGTATCGAGCTCGTGAGGGAACGTCGTCGTTTCGTAGCGAAAGCCTTGGATTGGCGCAATCGGCACGTCCATCGTCGGGTTTTCACATCCGTACGTGAACGACCAGCTTTCAATGACTCCGCCGTTCAATGCATCCGATCGCTCGACATACGTCAAACCTTTGTCCGACCAATCGATGACCGTGACGAATTCGAGGTGCCCCTGGTCGTACACGAACCAATGCTTTTTGATGACTCTGCCGGCCGCATCGTATTCGTACGCATACTTCTGATCCACCGCACCGTCTGCGCCGTCGTCGAATTCGACGCGCTCCAGCCGATCATTGGCATCCCAGAAATAATGATCCGAATATTCGATGATTCCGTCGGCCGGGAGATCGAGATCGCGACGTGACACGATGCCTTTGTTCATGTCTTGATACGTGTACGTCTCTACCGACTGAATGATTTCAACATTGAAAATTTCTGTGCGCGTCAGCCATTTGCCATCGGCGACGATGTACCGAAATCCATACTCGAGCGATCCATCTGTGACGTCGATGTTTCGCTGTTCCATGATGGCGGGCTCGCCTTCGATGTACACGTAGTTCACGCGATCGGACAGCACCTCATTCTCATACGTCTCCGTGTGCTCGCGCCGCCCCATTGCATCATAATAGATTCGCGTCTCCCGCTTTTTCTCGTCCGCTCCCCAACCATCGTACGTCGTGCGCGTCACGCGGTCTTGCTCGTCGTACTCCCACGACATTTCGCGGTGACCCGGGTCGAGACGTGTCGTGTCCACCACTTGCCCAATGCGCCGACCTTTTGCGTCGTACGTTCTCGACAAACGAAATACTTGGTCTCCCGAAGCGTTCGTCTCGACGTACTCCGTCAATTCGCCATCATCCCCGTCGTAACGGTGCGTGGCTGTGAGGTTGGGCTTGCCAGAAAGCTCGTACGCAATCACATTTTTGCACCGCGTGTCTGGCAATTCCGACACGTTTGGCATCGGATCCGAACAGCCGCCAAGTAGTATCACTCCAAATGAAAAACCTACGAATCGCATCATCACGCATGCTCCGGTAAGGTGCTCGTCTGCGGTTTCGTTCCCGTTCCCGGTTTGAGCAAAATGGCGAAGAGCACGAGAAGCGCGGCGCCAACTGCACCGGCGCCGCCGTCGACCCACAACATGGCCGTTCGGCCATGATGATCCGACACGTAACCATCGAATCGTCCCATGGCGTAAATTGGAATGTTCGCAAGCGAGGCAAAAATATTGTATTTCGTCGCCGCCGCACCCTTGCCGATGATCTCCAGGACGAACGCGCAAAACGTCGAGTAACAAAGACCAATGCCAAAATTATAGAGCAGCACGAAGAAAGCGTAGGAGAGGGGAGTTCGAGGTCCCATGGCCATGCCAAACGTGAAAACGGCCAGCGCCACTCCTGCAACGGCATAGGCGCTCTTGCGGTTTATCGCATCGGAGATCCGTCCTCCGACGAGGCATCCGGCAATGGCCCCAATTCCGGAACCAAATCCATTCGAAAAGCCGACGACTTCAACGGATGCTTTCCAATCGCTCGCCATCGCGGCAAAAAGATTCGCCGCACCTCCGGCACCGATGGGCATGAAACAGAGCACGACGGCAAAAATCCCGCTCCGTGATGCAAGCACGGACCAAATATCGTCGAAAACATCTCGAAATGCTTTGCGTAGTCCCTCGGGTTTGGTCTTCGGGGGCGCAGGCATCGTGAGCAGCGCACCGGAACACGCGAGAAGCGCGGCACCAACGACGAATGCGGGCACGTACGCACGCTGCGTGTGCTCTGCAATCGTAAGAGCTATCCCTCCAACGAGCGATCCGCCGACGTTACCCGCCTGCGAAAAACTCGCCGCTCGTCCGCGATCCGAAAGAGGCGTCAAGTGAGCCATGAGCGATTCGGTGCACATGCCCACGAACGTCGTCGCAAGACCATTGACGAAAATGATGGCCGTCAGAAGTTCCAAGTTTTCTTGCGTAATGGGCACGAGTCCCATCGCCATGATTGCGACGGAGCTCAAAAGGTTTGCGCTGATATACCATCCGCGGCCATTCCATAATGTGTCGACAATCGGTGCCCACAAGAATTTCCACGTGTGCGGGAGCGTATTCATGGCGACCATCGCCGCAATCGCCCCATCGCTGAATCCCGCGCGAGCCGCAAAATGACCGATGGTCACCGCGACGAACCCCGACGTCGCACCGAACGGCAAAAACAAGATGAAGTATATGAATGGGTGCGGCGTCTTCTTTGCGTCCGTTGGGCTCACCCTCACACGTTACCGCACCTCAGTGCAGCTCGTGAAGCGTTCGCTCAGCGTCTCGCCCGACGACTCGAATGATTGAGTCCACGTTTTCCGCGCGAAGCCGCGACGCGAGCCCCTCGTGCACGCGACGAGCGAACAGCGGACCTTCGTACACGAACGCCGTATACGCCTGCACGAGCGTCGCTCCGGCGGCCATGCGCTCCCATGCGTCCTCCGCCGACGCGATGCCTCCTGCCGCGACCAGCACGAGTTTGTCCCCGACTCGCGCACGCAGGCGACGCAGCACTTCGAGCGATCGCGCGCGCAAGGGTGCCCCGGACAAACCCCCTGCGCCTATCGCGGAAATCACCGCCGGATCCGTGGACAAACCCGTCCGCCCGATCGTCGTGTTCGTCGCGATGATCCCATCGAGCTTCCGCTCCATCGCCATGTCCGCTATCGCATCGATGTCCGCATCCGCCAAGTCCGGCGCGATCTTCACGAGCAGCGGTACGCGCCGCGAAGGCGACCTTCGATCGAGCGCCTCGCGCACGGCATCGAGCAGCGGCCCAAGTCGCTCCACGGACTGCAAGTCCCGCAGGCCCGGCGTGTTCGGACTGCTCACGTTCACCACCATGTAGTCCGCGTGTAGCGCGAGCCGTTCGGCGCTCGCGACGTAGTCTTCCGCCGCGAGTTCGTCAGGAACAACCTTCGTCTTGCCGATGTTCACGCCTACGATCACTCCACCGGGCTTGCGTTTGGCCAGACGAACCGCAGCGGCGTTCGATCCTTCGTTGTTGAACCCCATGCGGTTGACGAGCGCTCGGTCGGCCTCGAGCCGAAAAAGACGCGGTTTTGGGTTGCCCGGTTGCGGCTGCCCCGTGACGGTTCCCACTTCGACAAACGCAAAGCCGAGCGCACCGAGCGCTTCGAAGCCGCGCGCGTCTTTGTCGAAGCCAGCGGCCAGACCGAGCGGTCCAGGCATGTCGAGGTCCCACACGCGCACGCGCAAAGCAGGATTCGCCGGAGCCATCAGCTTTCGAGCGATGAGCCGCACACCTGGCAACGCCATCACGAAACGCAGGAGTGCAAACCCAACATGATGGGCCGTTTCTGCCGGAAGGCGCCGAAGCAGCAGGTGGAACAGCAGTCGATACATGGCTCTAGAAATCGGGCGCCCGTCAGATACGACGCTTTGCGGTAACGTCAAGCGCCACCGGTTGTGGCACAAAAATGACGCGAGCGGAGGGCGCTGGGCGCTATCGGTTTTCGGGCTGGTATGCGGTGGGGACGTGATCCGGCATTTCGACCATCGTGGAAAGTGACCTTCGCATGTCCAAAAAAAGCTCCGCTCCGGGACCGACGTTTCTCGCGACGATTTCATCCGGCGTACGTTTCGTCGTGGGGTTTCTTTTGGTGGCGATTGCTTCGACCATCACCATGGCCATCGCCATCGTGCTTTTGCCGTGGAGAATACTACGCATCAAACTCTGCAATTATTATGGGAAGATCATCGGATATTCCATTGTGAGAATTGCCGGCGTCAATCCGGTCGTGCGCAGCATTGCGAAAATCAACCAAGCTCATCCAGCCATTTTCGTCGCCAATCACGCGTCGACGCTCGATGCGTTTTTGTCGATTTGGCTTTGCCCCGTCGGCGGATCCGGCGTGATGAAGCGGCAGGTCTACAAAATTCCCTTTTTCGGGCAGCTTTACATGTTGTCCGGCCATTTGGCGCTCAATCGGGAAGACAAGACCAAAGCGATTGCTGGAGTCGAAGACATCGTTCAGGTCGTGCGCCGTCATCGCATATCGATTTGGATCATGCCCGAGGGCACTCGAAGTCGTGACGGTCGTCTGCAGCCGTTCAAGCTTGGATTCGTGCACATGGCCGTTGCGACGGGTTTGCCCATCGTGCCCGTCATCATTCACGGCGCTCATAAGACGTGGGTGAAAGGGACGACCTACGTCGAACCCACACCCATCGAAGTCGATGTGCTCGATCCCATTTCGACGGCGGATTGGCGAGTCGAGACGGCTAGGCAACACGCCGAAGAAATCCATCAAATATTCGTCCAGCATCTGCGGGATGATCAAAAACCGCTTGCAAAGGATCCGGTTTTGACGGAAAAAGCCGCTTGAGGAAGTGATCCGTGTTTGCCATCGTTGCCAAGCGTCTCGTCACGTGTGATCCGAATTGGGCTACTGCGGAAAATCCGCTCGGCGTCATCGAACATGGCGCCGTCGTCGTCGATGGAGAACGAATCGTCGATGTTCTTCCGCGAGAAGAATTGTTTGCGCGTTTTCCGCATATCGAAGTATCCGCTGACTTGGATCGACATGAAATCGGCACGCCGGCGCTCGTGACGCCCGGGCTCGTCGACGCGCATACGCATGCGCCCTGGATGGGTTCTCGCGATGGCGAATATGCGATGCGTATGGCGGGCGCTGGGTACGAGGAAATCGCGGCAGCGGGCGGTGGTATCGTTTCGAGCATGCGGGCGATTCGCACGGCGGATGTTTCGGACATCGAACGGACGCTCTTGGCGCGGGTTCGTCGCATGATGTCGCTCGGCGTGACCACCATCGAGTGTAAAAGCGGGTATGGGCTCGATTTGGAATCCGAACGAAAACAGCTCGATGCGGTGAAACGCGTGTCGGTTTGTCCCGATGTACCGAGGCTCGTCCCGACGTACCTTGCGCTTCACGCGGTGCCGCCCGAAGCACGGGCGGATCGCGCAGCCTACGTGCGCGACGTCGAATCCATTTCGGTGCCGACGATTGCCGCCGAAAACCTAGCGCGTTATGTGGACGTGTACGTCGATCGCGCGGCATTTTCCGTAAGCGAAGCGCGTCCCGTCCTTCGTTGCGCCCTTGACGCGGGCCTCGGCGTGCGGCTGCACGTCGGGCAATTCGCGGATGTCGGGGGGGCAGAATTGGCGGCCGAGCTGGGGGCCGCGTCGGTCGATCACGTCGAGCATATCGGTGCGGCAGGCATTGATGCTTTGGCGCGGGCTTCCGTGAGCGTCGTGCTTCTCCCGACGGCGAGCCTTACGCTTGGACAAACCCCGCCTCCGGTCGATGCATTTCGCAAAGCAGGCATTCCGCTCGTCGTCGCGAGTGATGCGAATCCCGGCACCGCACCGACCGAAAGTTTGCCGCTCGCTATGGCGATTGCAGTGCGAACATATGGATTGTCCGTTGCTGAAACAATCTTGGGCGTCACGTCACGCGCTGCGGCAAGTTTGGGCCTTGGTGCGGAATGCGGCATGATTCGCAAGGGATTTCGCGCGGATATGGTTTTATGGGATCTGCCGCACGAAAATGCGATCGTACAACCTTGGGGTGTGTCGCGTGCCGTCAGCGTTTATCGGGACGGACGATCGATTCATTCTTGTTGAATGGCGCAAAACTTCCGTGTAGCGTGCGGAAGCATGAGCACTGAAGATCCCAAGCCCGAAGCAGCTCCCGCGGGTGGTCCCGGATGGGTCGACCCTGAAATACAAAAGCAAGTCGAATGGCGCGATGGCGACATCATTTGTTCGGTGCCCGGAAAGAGCGGCACGACGTGGACGATGAACATCGTGCATCAGCTTCGAAGCGGGGGCGATCCCGATTTCAAGGACGTTTACATCGAGGTTCCGTGGCTCGAGTTCGTTCACGGGCCCAATGACACGCGCGAGCATCGATTGGAGCGTTTTCGGTCCATGACGACGTCGCGCCGTCGAGCTTTCAAGACGCATTCGGCGCCTCCCATGATACCGTACGTCGAGCCTGGGCCGAACGTGCCGGATGTCAAGTATGTCGTCGTGCTGCGCAATCCGGAAGAAGCCGCCGTATCGCTGAAGCCGTTCATCGAGGGGCACAGCCAAGCGTTCTTCGATCACTGGAATTTTCCGAAGAGCAACCTGACGCGCGCGACTTTTGCCGAGTTTTACCGCGAAGTGCTGGGCAACATGCCGGTGTCGGACATGTTTTTTGGATTCCTCGCCAATTGGTGGCCCTTGCGAAACAAGCCCAACGTTCGAATCATTCATTTTTCGGAGCTCAAAAAGAACCCGCACAAGATCATTCCTCAATTGGCCAAGTTCTTGGGCTTTTCGCCCACGGAAGAACAATGGCCACGAATACTCGAATACTGCTCGTTCGAGTGGATGAAAAAGCACCAGGAGAAATTCGAGATACAACATGTCCTTGGATTTCCAGCGCTCGACAGCGGAGCGATGGTGCGCAAGGGCGCCGTTGGAGCCGCAAAAGAGGACGGAATGACGGAAGAGATCTCGCGTGAGATTCGGGCGATGGGTGAGAAGGTCATCAAGAATCCGCGCCTACTGCAATGGTTTTACGAAGGTGGACCTCTGCCCGAGGAATGACGAGTTCCATAGCTACGCGGTAACGTTTTTTCTCGCGTTGCCGGCTGCCATTCTGTTAAGATGGGCCCATGCCGCGCTTTTCCCCCCTTGGGCCCATCGACGCGTTTCCCCCCGGCGGCCACACGGCCAAAATCGAAAAGCATCAGCTCGCCGTGCTTCGTACGCAGCACGGCGACGTTCATGTCGTCGACAATCGCTGCCCGCACGAAGGCTATCCGCTCGCGCAGGGTAAGCTCGACGGTTGCGTCCTGACGTGCGCTTGGCACAATTGGAAATTCGACGTCACCGATGGCCATTCGGTGCTCGGCGGCGAGGGAGTGCGGGTGTTTCCTTGTCGAATTCGGGAAGGCATTCTCGAAGTGGACCTCGAAGAACCCGATCCGAAAAAGCTGATTGCGGGCTACGAGCAAAGCTTGCGCGAGGGCTTTTTCAAGCGCGACAACGGGCGCATCTTTCGCGACGGTTTGCGCCTGCTGCAAGTCGGCGTGTCGCCTCGCGAATTGCTGCTCCAGGCGATTCGGTACGACGCAATTCATGCGGAATACGGTACGACGCATGTGCTGCCGATGGCTGCCGATGCGTGCAGGCAATTCGAGTGGTTTTCCGGGCTCGACGTCATGCATCCGATAGCCCATGTCCTCGATTTGTGCGGCGAATCCAACGTGCAAATGCCGCCCCGCTCGATTCCGCAGCCCATTTCGACGGGTACGGGAGAAGATGTCGTTCGGGCGATCGAAGCCGAGGACCTCGAACGGGCGGAAGGCATCGTGCGGGGAGCGATATTGTCCGGGGTTTCTCGTGCCGATATCGAAGACTGGCTTTATGATGCATGTGGCGATCACTTCTTGGATTTTGGCCACCCGCTGATTTACATCGTCAAAGCGCAAGAGTTTTTCGCGGAACTACCCAATGTCGATCGCGAAGTGCTCGCCGACATCTACGGAGCAATGGTGTATTCGATCGGCGTTGGCACGCGCGAAGATACGCTGCCGTACATGCGATCGTACTTCAAGCGTTTCGATGCAATCGAAGCCGAGCTTCGTTCCGCATTCGACAAACCACGCCATGACGCACCTTTTGATGCCGAACGATTTCGCAAAGCTGCTTTGGAAGGTTCGGTCGACGAAGCGTGTGAGGCATTGTTTTCAGCGCTCTTGGCTGGTGTTTCACCCGAGCGTGTTGCCGTGGCATTGGTTGGCGCAGCATCGGAACGTCTCTTCCGATTCGACTTGGACGTCGAACGCAGCTTGACCGTTGCGGAGAATTGGCTTTGGGCGACGCATCGATTCACATTTGCCAGCGCCGTGCGAAATGGGATTCTTCGGTGGCGAAAGCCAAAGTCGCTACGTTTGTTGATGCAAACCCTTGCGTTTACGCATTCTGGGCGAAAAATGGATGCACCGCCCGAGCGTCGACCGGATACCGCAGCCGAAATGGCCACCATCGACGAAATCGCAGCGTCGCTCGAAAGCAAAGATGGCGACCGAGCCGTGCGGCGCGTCGTGGGTTATTTGTCGACGAACGCGCCCATTGCAGACTTGCGTCGCGCCGTGTTTCGATACTGCACTCGCGATCCATTCGTGCGTCCGATTTACGTTGCGCATGCGGTCAAGGTTGCTGCTGCGGCTTTCGAGGAATACGAAGCGAACGGTGATCGCACGTCATTGCTCGGTGCCGTGCGATTTCTGGCGTCGCCCGTGGTGCGTGAGCGGCGGGTAGATCGTAGCGTTGCGCAATCCATTCGTTGGGTCGCGGAAGGGATCACTCCGAAAAAGCTGACCCAGTGAACCACCATTTCACCGCTGTAGACAACCGGTTGGCGCGCCCAAATCAACACCTCCACATTCCCTTGGCCCCGCCGTTCGCTGCCTTTGCTTTGCCGAGGTGCCACCAGTTGCCGCCTTTGCGTTCATTCGGTGCCGTCCACCGCCACCGTTTCATTCCGCAGGCCGTGCCATTCGCTACCTCGACGCTTTTCCGGTGCCGCACGTCGTCGCCTTTCCATGCCATCGGTGCCGCACGTCGTCGCCTTTGTATGCATGAGGCACCGACTGCTGCCAGCGTTCCGTTCATGAGGCGCCAACCGCCGCCACCATGACGTTACAAAGGCCCCGCCCGTCGCCGCCTTCACCTCCTTGCGGCCAGGCGCGTCGTTGCCGTTCCAGTCGTCGGGCGTCGTTCGATGCCGCCTCCAAAAATTTTGCGTGCACCTTGAACATCTTTGACGTCGCTGCAACTCATACCATTGCTACCCAGGCACGGAGCCGGGCAGGAAAAAGGAGCGACGTCATGAGTCAGCTATCATTTGCCTACGTTCCACAAGCGGGCTTTTCCTCATTCGGTGCCACACTGTCCTCGAATCCATGGGCGCTCGTGGATGCCTCCGCATATGACGACCCGGCCAAACCTTTGTGGGATGCGCCCATGCTCGTCGTCATCAAAGTTCGTATGAAACGCTCCGTGCACGGGTTGCTCGTCGCAATCGCAGGAGCCGGCGGTGCCAAAGGCTGCGATCGCGTGTGGGATGGTTGTCAAAAGCAACTCAATGGCATGCTCGGAGTATTCGCAGCTTCCAATGACTCGGTGAAACGAGATGCAGCAACGCGGCTTCAAAAAACATTGCTCCTCGGCGCGGGTGAAGGCCAAACGCAATTACGTTATCAAGAGGAAGTCGACTTCGGTCGCAAACAGGTGGCTCTGGTCAGTCACGGTCAAGGTGCAGCGGACGTCGCGCTGCTGGGATTGTCGCCCATGATGACCGAAATTGCCGCCGCCACCGAAGCGCTCGCCGCGGTGATTGGTCACGGCACGACGACGGCTCCGCCGCATATGCGGCGGGCCAAAGCGACGGCCGCATGCTCCATGACGTTTGGCTGGGCCGCCGAATCGCTCGAATGGATCATTGAACACGGAGGCAATGCGCCCGAACGAGAAATCGCTATGGCAATGCATGCGTCGCTGAAAGATTTGGTCGAGCGGTACGCGGTCCTGGCAAAACCCACGCAATCGACCGAAGCGCCCCCGCCAAGCGTCCATTGAGGCCTGCCCCGTTCCAAAAAGTGGTTGATACCTCTTCTAACACCTTTCCTGCTGACAAGAACTAAACTCGCGTCGACTTCATGCTTTATGATGCCAACGTCGACGGTCAGCGCGAAAATCCTGCGGACACGCTCACCTGACTCCATACAGCGAACCGAATGCCCTCTCGCCGTGGCACATGTGCCAGGAATGGCGAACCGAATGCACCATTGTCATGGTTCGTCAGCGCGGAGCGCCAATTCCAACGCCACTTTTCCGCTAATGGCACAATTTTGTCGGGCACGAACGGCGTCGGCGCGCCCCTTGCAATGGGCGGCGCCGAGTCTGCAACGGTGACGATATAGCGGAGTTCCATACTCCACACACCGTTTGCAGTCGCAATGGCGCGCTTTGTTACGCTCTCCGTCGAGACGTCGCGAATGCGTGCACGAACATCCACACCCGTGAGCTTTTACAAGCTTGAACACGAGGTTTTCACAATGAAAAGCAAATACATCGTCGCAACAGTAACGTCCGTGATGGCCCTCCTTGCGGGCTGCTCCGACAAACCCCCGCGCCCGCCGAACGACAATACCGGCGGCTCGGGCGGCAATGGCGGCTGCACCACGCTCGATCTCTCGCTTACCCAAATCTATCGCTACACCGACGCACATTTTGCCATTCAAGCCAATGCGGCACCCGGTGCAGAAGATGCCTACCAAACGCTCGCCGTCCTCGAGCTCTACAATGAATGGTCTTCGCCCAGCTTGCCTCCGCTCGCCACGGGCAATTTCGATTTGACCGCAGCCCCGAACGACAATTACGGGACGTGCCAGCATTGCGTCACGGTCATTACGCCGGATTCGAGCGAAATACCCACACGTACGTTCTTCCAAACCGGCGGATCCATCGATCTTACCAAGCTCGATCCGGACGATTCGGCCGTCGCGGCGGGCAAACTGACCGATGTCACGCTTTCCGAGGTGCAAAGAAAGGCGGATGGAACGTGGGAGGCCGTGCCGGGCGGCAGTTGTTACGTGATTCCTTCATGGTCCTTCGATACGACGCCCGTCGATGGCATTCCTTGCGAAAAGGCCGAAGACTGCGGCAATACGGCGCGCCAGGTTTGCTCGCCAAAAACGAAGACGTGCACACCCTACGAATGCCTCTTCACATTCGATGTGTTGTGCCCGGAAGGCGAAATGTGCGTGGCTCAAGTGCCCAGCGAAAACTCGATTGGTGCGTGTTACAAAGCCTGCACGCCGCTCGCTTCGGGCGAATGTGATGCGGGCTCCGAATGCATTGCGATCGATCCCGTGCAGAAATATGGTGTTTGTCGACCCGTGGGCGAAGGCAAACTCGGTGAAACGTGCGACGAGCCGGATATCTCCACCGGATGCGAAGCCGGCAATTTGTGCACGGGTGTGCCCGCCGAATGCCAAAAGACGTGCGCGTTTCTCACGCCAAACCCAGGATGCCCCGACGGAAGCGTTTGCAGCTTGTCCAATGTGTGCCTTCCGCCCGAGAGCGGCGATCCTGCCCCCATTGGCGGCGAATGTCAACCAAGCTGGGTGCCTTATCGCGGCTGCGGTGCCGACGGCGATGCATTCCGCGGCCTGTGCTTGGCGCTTTATCCGGAAGACACCGTCGAGCAATGCCATCGCATGTGTCGCATGGCCGATGCCGATTGCCCGACGGGTGAATATTGCGCCGGCATTTTCTCGAATACCAACGTCGGCATGTGCTGGAAAATTCCCGTTTGCGGCGACGGCGTGCTCGACCCGCTCAACGAGGTATGTGACGATGGCAATGCCGTCTCCGGCGATGGCTGCGGAGGCGACTGCAAAGTGGCCGAATTCGACGTACTCTGCAAAGCCGCCGAACCGCTCCCGCTCGATAAGGACATCCAAAGCACGACGGAAGGCGCACCCACGGGTTATGGGGGTAGCTGCGAGACCTATATCGTCGTGCCTTCGAAGACCTTCAACGTCGACGTGCCAGGACCCGGGCGATTGTCGCTCGACCTGGCATCGAATTCGAGTGCCGACTTGGATTTGCTCGTCGTTGGCGATTGCGCCGATCCGAACGGCAGCGAGCTTGCTTGCAAGAGCAGTGGTATATCTCCCGAAAAGCTGGACCTCGATTTTGCCGAAAAGCCGAACGGTCCCGTAATGGTCGTCGTTCGAGGAAACACGATTCCGGACGTCGGTCCATTCACGCTGCGTGCGTCATTCACGCCTGCGATTTGCGGTGATGGCATTGCCGTCGGTCCCGAGGTTTGTGACGATGGCAATACGATGCAGGGCGACGGATTTTGCTCGGCAGATTGCCTCAGCCCCGATTGGCCTGCCGTTTGCGGAAACCGCGAAGTGCTTTCGACGTCATCGCCCAATGTTGGCAACACCGCGAGCGCTCCGAATGTGAACAATGCCGACGGGTATTGCACGTACGAAACCGGTGGCGAGGTCATGTATCGGTTTGTCGCGCCAAAGGACGGCACGTTGAAGCTGCACGTGAAAGAGACGGATGCGAATTTTGCGCTCTACGTGCTCGATGCTTGTGGAGCAGCGACCGAAGGGACGCTTTTGTCGTGCGCAAATACGGGCTGGCCCCCGGAAAGTACCGAAAACCTCGAGGTGTCTCTCGTTGCGGGCAAAGAGGTGACGGTCGTCGTCGACACGGTTGTGCCGAGCTCGGGCGGTGCATTCAGCCTCGATGCGACGTTCGAATAAGCGTCGAGTACGCGGCCGCCGGGTGGATCGCGGCGTTGCGTCATCCATCCGGCGGGTAGCGGCAGGTATATCTCCGGGAGCCGACCGAATGAGCGGTCACGTCGCAGCGTCGCCAATCCATTGCGAAGCGACCGAGAGCAATCTCGCATTGTCGGGAGCATTCGACAGGAACGTATTCTGCCAGTGTTTGTCGCCCAATCGTCGAGCCATTTCGTACAGCCGCTTTCGCGCTTCTGCAATTCGTTTCCGACCTTCGGCTTCTTGCCCCGCCGCCCGCAGCGCGAGTGCGTACACGAGACGAATGAGCGGTTCGCCTTCTTCGATTCCACCGAGTCGATCCAGGGTCGTAAAGGATTCCGTGGCGGACTTCAGGGCGGCCTCGAATTGACCGCGGTTGATTTGCAGGCTCGCGTAAAATGCAAGCGCATGCGCGTGACGCCCCGGCAAGTCCACGCTTGCGTCAACCGCCCTTTTCGTAAGGGAAAGCGCGGTGTCCGTATCCGATTGAAGCTTGCGCACACGTGCCACCGCGAGCAAGCACGCGCTCTCGATGTCGGGGTTGGGATGCATTTTCGTTTTTTCACCCGCGACCGCCAATTCGATACCTTCTTTCAATCGACCGAGCAGTGCAAATGTATATCCGAGCGATGCTTTGACGGCGGGAACGAAATCGAGCGCCATGGGTTCGGCCACGCCGAGCACCGTTTGCAAAATGGATGCAGCGTTTTCCGTGGCCCCGAGCGCCAGGTACGCGAGTCCCAAATCGAATTGCGTCTGACAAACCAAACGCATGTCTCTCGCAGCCGTGAATCCATCGATGGCCGTTTCGAGCCGCCGCACGTGCGTCACCGGATCTCCTTCGTGCAGCGCGATTTCCGCACGCACGACGTCGAGCCACGCACCAGCTTCCGGCGCGAGGTTCTTTTGGCGCTCGGCATACCGGCGCGCGCCGCGAGCCAATTGCACGGCCAATCGAGGAACCCCGGCGCGCAGCACGTAACGCGCCAAGCGACTGGCGCTTGCCACGAATGCGCCGGGTAGCGATATGTCGCCCTCTTCCTCGAGCGATTTCAGCTCGTCGGCCCGCGCGAGCAAGCGTTCTTTTCGCCCGAATTGACCCTGCGCCACGACCACGCAATCGAATGCCAGGTGCCATTCTTGACTTCCACGAGCAAGCCTGGCGAGTGCTTCCTGCGCGGCTTTCATCGAATTGGTCAAGTCGCCTTGCCAACGCGAAGCAATGGCGCACGTCAAATAAAGCTTTCCTTGCAAGTCCGGCGCTACGCTCGGCAGTGCAAGTGCTTGCTCGGCGTTACGGAGAGCGTCGGCCAACGCATTGACTTCGAGAGCTCGTTCGGCTTTTGCCAAGAGGTCCAATGCCGGTGCGGCGCCAGCTATGGCACGCGACGAATTGAGGATGTTTTGACGAGACCCGATGGAATTCACGTCATCGTCATCGTCGTCGTTTGCGACGCTGTCCATTTCGTCGCCATCGTCGCTGAACTCGTCATTGACGACGGGCAATTGCGTGAACGGGTTCAGTGGAATGATTTTGCTCTCCGGCTCTCCAAATAGTTCGATGGCCGGCACGGGTTGTGGGTGTCCGCCGGCGATTTGGAGGAGCGCGTCTCGCAATGCCAAAATCGTCGGAAAGCGATCGTCGATGTTTCGAGCGAGCGCTTTTTTGAAAATCGGCGCATATTGCTTGACGTTTTTCGGAGCGACCGCCTCGAATGGAATCGGCGAGCTCGTTGCGATGTTCGTCATGATCATGATGGGAACATCGTCGGCAAACGGCCTGGATCCAGAGAGCATTTCATAAAGGACGACCGCGATTGCCCAAACATCCACTCGAATGTCGGACGTGTGTCCTCGAACCTGCTCCGGAGACATGTAATGCGGCGTTCCGATGACCGCACCGAAATGCGTAATGGATTGCCCGTCCTTTACTGCCTTCGCGATGCCAAAATCAATCAATTTGGGCATGATTTCGCCGGACGTAGCCGTCGTGAGAATGATGTTGTCGGGTTTGACGTCGCGATGAACGATGCCGAGGGCATGTGCGGCGGACAAACCACCCATGATGGGAATGGCAAGACTGAGCGCCCGTTCGGGAGAAAGTGGCTTTCGTATTGTCAAAAGCTCGTTCAGGGTTTTTCCTGTGAGCAGCTCTTGCACCATGTAAAACGTGCCGTCGCGCCTGATGCCCATTTCGAGCACGTCGACCACGTTCGGGTGCCTCACGCGTGCCGTTGCTTGAGCTTCGCGTCGAAATCGCGCCACCGCAGTTTGATCCGCCACCAGATGCGGATGCAGCAACTTGAGCGCCACGGGCCTTTCGATGAGCATGTCCCAGGCTTCGAAAACCGTCGCCGTACCGCCCGTCGCGATGATGCTCTTCAGCGTGAACTTTCCCGCAACAACGGTGCCGGGTTGAAATTGTCCCGCGACAGGTCCGGGTGGCGGAAAGCTGTCGTTGACCCGCGGAAGACCGCTTGGGTGAATGATTTGCGGAGACGTCCCCAAGCCGCCGATTCGATCCTTGTCACTCACCGGGATGCCTCCTCCTCGCGCACGTCCCAGGCATCGTATCAGGCTCTCGTGTTCGTGGCGTAATTTTGGTCAACTCACGAGATACTCCGCCCACGTGGATGCGAGGCCCATGATCGTGTGCTGCGGATTCACGCCCAGGTTCGTCGGAATGGCCGAAGCATCGACCACGTAGAGCCCCTCCATGCCGTGCACTTTGCCGCGAGCATCGACGACGCCCTGACGCGGATCGGCACTCATGGGGCAACCGCCGAACAGATGCGACAAAATGCCGACATACGCGCGCGGATCGAGCGGGCCTTCTTCGATGAGTCGAATGTCGTCCGGACCGATCTTGAAGGGCAAACCATGCACGCCACATATGACGGCACGCGCACCTGCCTCGAAATGCATGCGCACGACGAAGGACAAACCTTTACGTAGTTTCCGCATGTCGGCTTCGTCGAGAATGTACTTGACGACAGGACCGCCAAAGAGCCCTGGTTTGACCGTACCAATCGATTCGGCACGAACGGCCGCGACCCACATGGTCAAGTGTCGGAATTCGCGAAAACGTCGCACGAGCTCGGTCCCACCACCGGGCATACGTCCTGCGACCATTTCGGGTGGAAGGGAAAGTGTTTCGAGCTTCAGCCCAGGGTCCGTTCGAAATGCAGTCGATGCCCAACCTTGTGTGGCGCCCAGGTTCTGATCGACGATATGGTCGTACACGCCAAACGCACCCGTTCCAGGATGCGCGCGGAAGAGCGTTCCGAGTGCTTTGCTACGAATGCCGCTATTGGCGAGCAGCACGGGTGATTGCGTCGCGGAAGCACCAATGAGAACGGCGCGGCGCGCTCGCACGGTGAAGCGAGCTCCAAACCTGCGGGTTTCGGGATCTCGAAAACGCCCCGTGACGCCGAATGCATGAGCGCCGTCGTGAAGAATGCGTTTCACGGGTGCGCAGGAAAGGACATACCCACCGCGTTCGAGCACCTCGGGCACGTAATTGAGGTTCGTGCTTTGTTTGCGTCCGCGGCGACAACCCTGCAAACACTGCCCCGACCCCTCGCAATCCTTCACATAACGCACCATGTAATGCGAGGACCAACCGAGTTTGTCCGCGGCGTCCATGGCCATGACGTTGGACAAGCCGCGCGCATCGGGGGGCACTTCGGTCGCGTAAAGCTCGCTCTCAATGCGATCCTGGTGTTGCCACACGCGTTTTTCGAGCTCGCGCGCTTCAATGCCGTACTCGCGCTCCCACCTTTCGAAGCAATCACCGGGCGTGCGCACCACGATTGCGCTGTTGGCGACCGTGCTGCCACCAACGCCGGACGTTTGCACGATCGGCCAAAGCGCGCGGCTCTGCGTAACGAGCGTGCCCCAATCGGGGAAGATGTCGCGCATCGTTCCGTACGTCGAATACGGGTAGTCCTCGGGCGCGCGCCATGGTCCGGATTCCACGATCGCAACGCGATATCCCGCTCGCGCAAGCACGACCGCTGCCGCAGCTCCACCCGCTCCACTGCCCACGACCACGAAGTCGACCTCCACGTCGAGCCCGCTTTGGTCGAGCGACGTGAACGTGACGTGGCGACCGTTTGACGTCGAACGATCGGTTGTCATGGCAAACTGCTTCGGAATCGTAGGATCGTTCGCGCTCATGCCCGCAGACCCTTCTTCACGGTGCCGTCACGCCCTCGCGCCCGCTCCTTTTGGCCGAGCTCGATGAGTTTGTCCGAAGAAACGACTCGCGGCGGGGCGACGAATCGCGGGATGAACGCTTCTGTCCGTCGCGTACCGGGATCCGGCGGGTAGGGCGGAAGGTTTACGAATGAACGAATTTCAGGGGACTGCGCCCAGAAGATTCCACCGATGAGCTTCAACATCATCGGCATCTGACGCACGAGGTACCACGGGTGCGACGTGAGCGCGTGTGCGTGTTGGTCGAGCTCCTCGGGCGTGAGTTGCGTCGCGAGCCACGGCCGTTTCAACGTGAACACGGGAGCGATTTGAAAGAAGAACGCCGCGGCGACGATCCCCATCCAAAACACCCACGTCGTTTCGCGCCGAAACGTGGCGATTTTCTCGTCCACGCCGAGGTCCGAAAGGCCCGGGAGATCATCGGTACGAGGGTAGTACGCGGTGAGGGCGAAGCGCACGAGCTCGTTCACGCGGTGCACCGTAGGGGGAGCGAGGGTCGGTAGGCAAGACAAAGAATGGTTCCCTTCGTGCACTTGCGCTACGCCTCCGCGCATGTCGCCGCTCGTCGAACCCTTCACGCGTCCTCGTGCTGCAAACGAACCTCCGCGCCTCGCCGTAGGCACGATGAATTTCGGTAAACGCACGAGTGAAGCGGAAAGCCTGAACATCGTGCACCGTGCGCTCGATCGCGGCGTCGTCCTGTTCGACACGGCCAACGCGTACGTCGATGGAGAGGCGGAGCGCGTCTTGGGTCGCGCACTTCGCGACAGGCGCGATCGAGCACTCGTCGCGACGAAGGTGGGCTTCGGTCGAATCGGCGGCAAACCCGAGGGACTGTCCAAGGCGCGGATCCTCGCCGCGATCGACGAGAGTTTGTCTCGGCTAGCCATGGATGTGGTCGACGTCTACTACCTGCACGTGCCCGATCATGCGACGCCGATCGAAGAATCTCTGCAAGCGATCGAGACGCTTCTCGCGTCGGGCAAGATTCGTTCGTGGGCCGTTTCGAACTACGCCTCGTGGCAGATCCTCGAGATGCTGCAGCTCGCCGAGCGCCACGGAATGCCGCGACCCGTGATGTCCCAAGTGCTCTACAACGTGCTCATTCGGCAGCTCGACATCGAGTACTTCCGCTTCGCGCGTTCGCACGGAGTTCATACGACCGTGTACAATCCGCTCGCGGGAGGGCTCCTCGCGGGCAAGTTCGCTTCGCCCGACGTGTCGCAGAAAGGTTCGCGTTTCGAGAAGAACACGCTCTACCAGAAGCGCTACTGGACGGCGCCGTTCTTCGAGCGCGTCGAAGCGTATCGACAAGTTGCCGTGACGGAGGGCATGTCGATCGTGGAGCTCGCGTATGCGTTCGTTGCGGGCACGGTTGGTGTCGACTCGATCCTCGTAGGGCCTGGATCGGTCGCGCAGCTCGATGGTGCGATCGACGCGTGCGCCAAGGTGATTTCGCCTGAAGGCCGCAAGCGGATCGACGAGCTGCACGTGGAGTTTCAGGGGACGAACGCGAGCTACGCGCGATGACGTCGCTCGTGCTGGATGACGCGGCGATCGATGTTCAGGCTGTGCTTGCCGAGCTTCGTGCAACTGGGTATGCGCGTCTCGGACGAGTGCTTTCGGACGAGGGCATCGAAGCGCTCAGGGGTCGAGCCGACGACATCATGCTCGGCCGCGTTTCCCACGAAGGTTTGTTCTTCCAGCACGACTCGGTCACGGGCAAGTACGAAGATCTCGTTCGCCGTCAGGGGTTTGTCGGACCATCACTTCAGTATCGGAAAATAGAAAAACTCGAAAAGGATCCGCTTTTTCGAGCCTATATTGGTAATGGCATATTCGAGCGTATTTTACGGGAGCTCGCGCCCGGGCCGATTACGCTTTATCGCGCGGTGCTTTTCAACAAGGCAGCGCGTGGTGGAACGGATTTGCCGTGGCATCAGGACGGGGGAATTTTTTGGGGGCTCGATCGTCCGCCGCTCGTGCAAATATGGACGACGCTCGATGATGCAACCGAGGCATCGGGGTGCGTCGAAGTGATCCCGGGTTCGCATTTGAAAGGTCTCGTCACGCCGCTCGGAGGCGTCGTTCAGCCGGAGTATGTAGCGGCTGCGTCGGTGGACGAGCATCGAATTTTCGTGCCTGCGCGCGCGGGCGAGGCGCTCCTGATAAACAACGAGCTGTGGCATCGTTCGGGGACGAATCGTACGGACGTACCTCGACGAGCGTTGACGGTTTGTTATTTGCGCGGCGAAACGCGTTGTGTGCGAACGAAGAGAAAGCCACGCGTGTTCGAACGGATTTTTTGATCTTGTGACGCTATGATCTTCCCATGAAAAAACTTCTTGGCTTGATGGGGTGTGCAAGTCTGCTCGTCGCGTGTGCGAACGAGGTGATCATCGAACCGAACGACGACAATGGTGGATCGAGCTCGAGTTCGTCCGGTACGAGCTCCTCCAGTTCGTCCAGTGGAAATACGGCGACATGCGTCCCGCAAGACGACGCGCCTGTTTCCTCCGAGCCCACGTGCGACGATCTCGACCGGCTGGTGGTCGTCAATCCATCCATCAGCAACGACACCGATGGCGACGGGAAGCTCGAATCAGGGGAGTCGGCGACGTTGACCGTGATGATGAAGGATGTTTCCGGTTTGGGATTCAATTGGTATCCGGGCGTGGAATTCGAATCGTCGCATCCTTCGATCGAGGTGGAACCGGATACTTGGTTTTACGCGATATTGCCTTGTACGGAGCAAGCTGCCACGGCCACGATCAAGGTGGGGCCGGATGTCTTTACATCGACGGAATACGCCATTTTTGCCCGCATTGCGATGCTCAATCACGAATGCCCGGGCACGTCTGCGCTCGGCATTCCGATGGTCGTGCATTGAAGCGTTGCGTCAGTGAAACCATTGCCCTGCGCCGCGATAGGTCTTGACGCGGGATTCGATTCGGTCGTTGCGCACGAGCAAGTATTCGCGAAAATGCGCCGCGAGCTCACCGGATTTTGCATGGCGAAATATCACGGGATGCCCGAGCGGTAGGTCGACTCCATCGGGTACGGACAGAGGTGTTTGTACTTCGCCTGCGCCTTCGAGGCTCAATAGAGACAATCCATCGGGCAGGTAAGGTACTGGCAGGCGGTCGGAGCCCGCTGCGCCCGATGCGATGAAGCCGCCTCCATGGCACGTGACGAAGCTTTTGGCGGGTTTGCGTGTGACTTGCAACGCGAAAAAAGCGCCCGGAGAAAGCGACAAGCCGTCGTAATGATCGAAAAGATGGCTATCGAGAAAGCCCGAACCCGCGGTGACTTCTGTGAGGGATGGGTCTGCCACGGAAAAGGAAACGCTGCCCGTGCCGCCGCCATTGAAAAGCGAAACCGACATCCCGCGCTTTTCCAGCTCGTGCAAAATGGAACTTCGCAGCGCAATGACGGTTTCACCCGCCATACGCTTGACCGCACGTTTCGCGGATCCTCCGAGGGGGCCGAGCGGCGCTTGATCCGGCACGCCCGCAATGTGCGCTTCATAGCCCAATAAGCCGGCGAACGCGAGGTGCCGGAATTGCGCAAGGGATTCGATGAAGTCGCCCACGGCTCGAGCGTCGTGGATGGGACTTCGCCGCACGCCCACGTGCAGGCGCCCACTCAAGGGCCTGAGCGATACGTCGATGTCCACGATGACGGGAATTACGGAACCAGCAGCTCGCGCTGCGGCATCGAGAACTTCGAGGTGTTCGGTTGCGTCCACGGAAATGGAGACGCGGGCTCCATCGCGATTGATCTCGGCCATCGTTCGTGCATCATTGGGATGCGCCGTTGGATACGCGACGAGAATGTCCCGAAAACCATGCTCGACAAGGTATTTCGCTTCCGCAGGACAATAGGCCATGAGCCCTCGAACGGCGCTTCCACCGCGTTCGACGATGTAACGAATGAGCTCGACGCAGCGAATCGACTTCGTTGCAACTCGTAACGTTTTTCCGGAACGTCGAACGGGGGCCAGGAGCGTGTCGACATTTTCGTCGACGGCATCGAGGTCCACGAATGCGAGCGGCAGCGACTCGTAGCGCAAAGCAGCTCGATAACGCTGGTAGCGGTTTTGAAGGTTTTCCATGCGTCTTTGGGGCGACCGACGGACCGAATGTCCCCTGAGTTGCTTGCCGTGTCCAGGTCCTTTTTGAACACGGGTCTGGGTTCGTACCCTCGCTTCGCGCGCGTGAGACGCGCGCTGCGCGAGCCTAGTTTACGATGGGGGGGCCGAGAGCTGCCCTCCCGGTGCTTTTGCTTCGCAAAAGCACGGGCAGGTCTCGGCCCCCCCATACCCCCCCAAAATCTCTTTCCAGCCTCGTCGAGCACCTGCTGTACGCCCTTGCCAGATGCGTGCTAACGTGCCTTCATGTCTTCTCCGCCTCGTGAAACCGACCTCGACGCCGTCCAAGTATTGGATCACATGGTCCGTCGCGCTGCCACGATGGGGGCGAGCGACATTCATATCGAGCCGAAACGAAATGGATTGAAGGTTCGTTTTCGAATTGATGGGGTCATGGTCAATCAGGCCGTGCTGCCAATCGAGCTTGGTTCGCCCGTCACGAACCGCATCAAAGTGCTGTCGCGTATGGACCTCACCGAACGGCGACTCCCGCAGGATGGCCAATTGTCGCTCGATTTGCAAGGAAGCCCCACGATTCACCTGCGCGTCTCGACATTTCCCGCGCTTTATGGAGAAAACGTGGTGCTGCGGCTCATGCTCGCGCATCAACTCATCGCAATCGACCGGCTCGGTATGGAACCCGCGGACGTCGTGCGAATCAAGCGATTGTCGAAGCGCCCCGCGGGGCTCATTCTGGTCGCAGGTCCCACGGGATCGGGCAAAACATCCACGCTATACGCCATTTTGCGCAACATCGACACGACGGAGCTGAGCGTCGTGACGCTCGAAGATCCCATCGAAGTCGAATTGCCGGAAATCGTGCAGGGACAAACCAACAACAAGCAAAACTTCACCTTTGCGACCGGGCTTCGAGCCATTCTGCGCCAAGATCCGGACGTCATTCTGGTGGGCGAAATGCGCGATCAGGAAACGGCTCACATCGCGCTCCAAGCAAGCTTGACCGGGCATCTGGTGCTCTCCACACTGCATACCGCCGATGCCGCCGATACCGTGACACGCCTCGTGGATCTCGGGGTCGAATCGTGGATCATGGCAAACGTGCTCCTCGCCGTGATCGCTCAACGCCTCGTGCGGCGAATTTGCGAGCATTGCGTCGAATCGTACCAGCTCGACGACCCCGTGCTCGATGATTCGGGGAAAACGCTTTTGGCGAAAGGTACGCTACTCAAACGTGGTGTAGGGTGCGTCAGGTGTCACCAAACGGGTTTTCTAGGACGCACGGGCATTTTTGAAGTGCTCGAGGTCGATGACGACCTGCGCGATATGCTGAAAACGCGACCTTCGAAGCGCGAGCTGCGCGAGCTCGCCATCTCGCGAGGTCTCGTGCCGCTTCGTCTGGCCGGCTTGAAACGCGTGATGGCGGGTGTGACCACGTTGGAGGAGGTCATGCGAGTGACCTAATCGAAGCGGATTATTGCTTTGAGCTGCAACTATCGTCGTGGGAAACGGCGCATCGATCCACGGACGAGCCCGATGCGCATCACGCAGCGGCGCGTGAGGTCGCGCTCGGTTGCGGCGCTCGAGGTCCGATGAACACGACGCGCACGCCCGTGGCGGGACCGAGCACGATGTTGCGACGGCTCGGTTTGACTTCGTCCTTTTCGGCGAGAACCAACCGATATCGAGAGAGTAAGGTCCCGAGGACGATCTTCATTTCGTAGGTGGCAAACGCGGCACCGAGGCACCGTCTCGCGCCGCCCCCAAAAGGCGTGTATTCGAAGGGGGAAAACTTTCGTTCGAGAAATCGTTCGGGCCTGAATCGTTCGGGCTCCGGGTAAATATCGGGTCGCGTGTGCAAGAGTGTGGTCGCGACGGCAATGCCCGTGCCCGCCGGCAATCGATACCCTTCGACTTCGAGCGGTCGGGCCAGTTGCCGCGGAACGTCGGGCACGATCGGATGCAGACGCAAAGTTTCGTGTACGACCGCGTCGAGATAGGGCAAACGCGCCAATGCGTCGGGTTCGGGATGAGCACCCAGCGCATCGATTTCAGCCATGGCTCGAGCCATGCAATCGGGGTTGCGCAGGAGCCAATATATGGCCCACGCCAGCGCAATTCCCGTCGTCTCGTGACCCGCAAAAAGCAATGTGAGCAGCTCGTCGTGCAGTTCATCGCTCGACATGGACGATCCGTCTTCATGCCGAGCGGCCAGCATGAGACTCAAAATGTCGGCCCCGGGCTCCTTCGAAAGGCGACGCGTTTCGATCTCGGCATGGAGCATTGCGCCGATTTCGTCTTTCGTTCGTTGAAATCGCGTCCACGGGCCATAGCCGAAAAAGGACCTTTGCAAGAACGGAAAGAAAAAGAGGACGGGATTGGAATCTTTCGCGAATTGGATGATTTGCTCGCGCACGGTCTTCACGCGAGCAGAACCCTGGATTCCAAATACGGCCCGAATGATGACCTCGAGCGAAATCGCCTGCGAGGTATCTTGAAATGCCATGGTTTTGCCAGGGGTCCAGCGAGCCGCGACGTCAAGCGCCGTATCGCGAATGATCTCGCCATAAGCACGCATGCGATCGCCATGGAACGGAGGCATGAGCAATTTTCGTTCGCGACGGTGGCGAGCGCCGGTGAGAAACAGCATCGAATTGGGGCCCATCATGGGCCTTACCGCATCTACCGCGAAAGGGACGAACGTGTCCGGATCGGCGCCGAAAATCGCTTGCGCGCCCGAGGGATTTCCAATCACCACGACCGTGCCGTTGACGACTCGGACCGTGAAGACGTCACCGTACGTTTCGCGCATGCGCGTGAGCCATCCGTAGGGATCGCGTGTGTAGTTGAAGGTTTGCAGAAGCGCGTTGCTAGGCCCGGGCGGAAGAGTGTCTCGTGAAAGCACGGCGGCATGGTGGGGGCCAATGAGAACGGAGTCAATGGGTGACGAAGTGTGATTGTGTACATTTTGCGTGCGAAGGGTTGGGACGGGTAGATTTGAATTACGTGCCTATGAAAACATTACGCTTTGTGGAGATCGCGCGTTTGGGGCTCGATCTTGACCACTGAGTTGATGTATGGGAGGAGGGGCCGAGCACTTCGCGAAGTTGTGATGGAGTAGTTGGGTCGCGAACGCGATGAGGACTGACAAATTGTTAGAAAAATGTGATTTGCATTTCTCTTTCTGGCTCTTGGGTGAAATGTGCATCCGGTGTTCGATTTTTTTTCGTGATGCGGGGCCGCTCGTGCCCCTACCTCATTGAGCCCAATTCATCGTGGAAGGGGCGCCTGTGCGAGACATGTACCAAAAAGCTGCCAAGGAACTTCTGGGGACGGACTGCGCGAAGGAGCTTCAGGTAAATCGCGCTGTGCTCATGCGTTACCGGGATGCGATGGCGGGGGTCGTCCGCTCGATGGGGGTCAACGGCGCGACCGTCGAAGATGTCGTTCACGACGCCTTCGAGACGGCATGTCGCAAGGCAGAGACGGATAGGCCGGATCCCAGGGATGAGGTTCGGTTTGGAGGGTGGCTATGCGCGCTCGCGAAGTATGCCGCCATGACGACGCGCAACGACAACGCGCGCAGTCGTGAGGTTTCTTCACCGACGGAAGAGCTCGAGGATGTAGCCGATTCGCATCGCGCTTACATTGGTCATTACGATGACAAGGTGGCGGCTTCGGTGGTTTTTGCCGGCCTGAGCGCCGATGACCGAGCGCTTCTCCATCAGCATTTTTATGAGGACAAGACGGTCCAGGAGCTTGCGATCGAGCAAGGCGTCCCATGGTCGACGATGAAGTCGCGCCTGGATGGTGTGCTTCATCGCGCGCGAACCATCATGGTCGACGACAGGACGCATCGTCGGCGTGGCGCTGGCGCTGTCATTCTCGCAGCGTTGGCGTTGTGTTTCCGGGAAACGTATGTCAAATTGCGGTCCTCGTGGACGTCCAAGCGCGCGGCTTTGCCGCTCGTCGCGGGCTTTGCGACGGGCGCGATGGTAGCGGCGGTGCTGGTCCACAAGCAGGTGGATTCGGTCAGATCCACGTACATCACCCAAAACATTGAGACGGGCGACAAGCGCTGCAGAACATGCTTCTTTCAGCGCAGCAGTTCGAGCCCCCGCAGCATGCAAGGGGTGCTTGAAATCGGCAGCAATGCCGATCCGTAAACCCGCCGCCAACACCGGTATTCACTATCGTTCTCGACCCATAACTCAATGGGCGGTCGCCAACTCGCTTTCGTCCACGGGTAAATCGAAAAAATCGATTCCGTAAGTCATTCGTCGTTCGCAGTGGTTCCGTATGGCGTGGTCCTCCTCGCTTGGGCAGCAGTTTTGCTACGCCATGCGGGCCCACTGGGAACGACGAAGATGTTTTACACTTCCAAACTCACGATTGCGGTGGCGTGTAAAGCAGCGAGCGTGGGTCGAGCGTCGCTGGACCGACGACTGCTTCGGGTCGCGGCTTGAATTCGAGCGTCACGGACTTGGACAATCGCACGACTGAGCCTGGCGAAATCGGCGCCTCGTAACCAGTTTCCACCACCTGACCGTCGACTTCCACTTGCTGCCGCGAAAGTGGACGCAATACGTAAGCGTCTCCCTTGCGCCGCAATTCGAAATGCCAACGACTCAAACGCTGTTCGAGCTGTTTGTCTCGAAGCGAAAGCACCACGTCGTTCGTCGGCATGCCTTCTTCGCCGCGAAATCGACCAAAACTGATGATGTCCTGCCGAGGCAATCGAAATGTATCGCCCGTTTCGCGTACCACCGCGAGCCCTGGCAACGAGAATTCGTCACGCCAATCGAAGCGAAACATGTGAATGGGATCGATGTACCCGCGAACCTGTACCGGCGGCAGCGGTGAAGCTCGAACGCGCACGTCATTCGGCGCCTCGCGCAGTGCCATCGCTGATATTCGCAATTCACCAGGCTCTGCCGTCGTCGCAATGCGCGCACAAAAGTTCACCGCATCGCCAGATACGATGACGCCATCGGTGAGCACTCCGCCGAAATGCACGCCAAGCCGCACGACGAGCTGATTTTCTCGATTGCGACTCTCGTTTTCACGTGACGCACGCTGAAGAAACGCGACAAACCCTCCAAGCGCTTTTTGCACGTCCGGGAAACACGTGAACGCCCCGTCTCCCGCCGTATCGACGACGCGCCCCTCGAACGGCCCAATCGCTTCGCTGAGCAAGTCGTGATGCAACTGCTGAAGTGCTCGACCCGCTTCATCGCCGAACCGCGCGAAATATGCCGTCGATCCCACGATGTCCGTAAACCCGAGCGCAAGCGGGCGCTCGAACCGCCGCGTGAGCACTTGCGAAATCTGCGTCTGCAGACGGATCATCTCCGTCAGGCTCATCGTCTCGAGGTCGACTTTCATCACTGTTGCCGAAGCACGTTACACCAAAATCTTTCAACCGTACAAGCTATCCGCCCACTTCCATCTCGCCAATTGAGTAATGTGAATCACGTTTGCCGTCCCCTTCGAGAAAACTACGCCAAGGCACCTTCGTGCGCTACTCTTTCTGCATGTCCGGCGGTTTGATGCTTTCTGATGGCAGCGGCGGCCCCGTTGCTCGTTGCAAGCACTGCGGTGTGCAGGCCGTTGGGCCTTGCGCTCAGTGCCGCGGGCCCGTTTGCGGCGACTGCTGCGTGCTCACGCAAGGCGGCGTAAAAGTATGGGCCATCTGCCTTTCTTGCAGCGATCGCAGCGGCACGTCGCTTCGTTCGGGCTGGTGGATGGTCATCCGATGGATTGCCGTGCCCATCGTGCTTCTTGCGCTCGTCGTCGTGCTGCTCGAAGTGTGGTCGCGGCGCTAGCGGTGCTGCATTTTCCATGATCCGGGTGCAGAACGAAGTTTGGCACGTGCGAGTTCGGCACACGAAAAATCACACTTGCATCGATCGAGCATGCCGAAGTATCATCGTAATCCTGCATGCGTGTCGCGTCGGATCCTTACTTTCGTTTGCCAGATCGAATTCCCATCGCTCCAGGGACGAGTCCGTTTCGTATGAAGGGCGATAGCTACAATGCGGCCATGTTGTTTTTGAACAGCCGCGTTCCTGGGGGATTTCCTGCGGTCGTCGGAGCCATGCCTCCCGACCTTCAGGCGTTCTTCAACCAGAGTTTTCGGCCGTCGGAATGGTACGATGTCGTGCCCAATCCATACATGCACACCATTGCGGCGAAGCTTCGCGGCATTGCCTTTCGCGAGCACATTCTGGACAACGGCTCGTGGCACGCCGATCACGCCATGCGCGGGCCGCTTCGAGCGTTGCTACGAGTCTTGTCGCACGAGAGTGTGGCGCTTTGGTTGCCTCGCATTTCGGCGACGTACCACGATTTTGGCAAGTGCGAAACGAAGCCCATTGGTGCGGGAAAAATTCGCGGCGTTCGCACCGGGATGCCCAGGCCGCTGGTCCCTTGGTACACCGTGCTTTCCTCTGCATTTTGCGAAAAAGCTCTCACGCTTGGCGGCGCGAAGAGTCCAAAAATGCTCTTCGGCAATGCCCAACCGGAAGGAACGCGCGGCGGACAAGATATTTATTCGCTACATTTCGAGATTAGTTGGGCGTGATCTCTCGAGCGACCGCCGGTGCTTGCATTTCTTCCACGATGGCGAGCGTCAGGCGTGCAGCGCGGGCGAGTTGTTCGAAGTCGAGTTTTTCGGGCGTATCAGTGGGACGATGGTAATCAGCGTGATCGCCTGTCGACAAGAAAATCGTCGGCACGTGAGGGCTGAAGGGAACGCTGTCGGACGCAAATCCAAGGCGCGTGAGCACGATTTCGGGAATACCAATGAGCGGCCTGTCTTCGCGTGCCGCGGCGCGATGCAAGAGCTCGTCGGTCTTGGGTTTGTCCCTGTTTCCAATGACGTACCCGATCGTTTCATCGGCTCGAGGGATGAAGAAACGCATCGGTGAGCCGTCGAGCATGGGGCGCCCGACCATGTCGAGGTTGATCATGAGCATGATCCTCGACAAGGGGACACTTGGCGCTTCGACATACGCTTTGGCCCCCAAAAGACCATTTTCTTCGGCGCCGAATGCCACGAATACCATGTCTGGCCCCGATTTGCGCATGGCAGAAAGTCGTGCGATTTCGAGCAGCGCGGCAACTCCCGAAGCATTGTCGTCGGCACCGGGAAAAACATCCGCGTCTTTTTCTCCTTGAGCATCGTAATGAGCTCCCACCAGCACCACGGGAGCGTTTGGATCTCCACTCCGTACAAGATGCGCAACGACGTTCTGATCGCGGATTTGATCGCGCTCGAATGGCAAACAATGGTCTGCCTCGGGAGGAGAAGACAAACCATACGAAGCGAAACGACCTGCGATCCAATTGGCGACTCGACGATTGCTTGGCGTTCCGGCTCCGCGTCCACCGAGCGCAGGATTGGCGAGGACATGCACGGACGCTTGCAGATTATTTCGAGAAACCTGCGCCGATAGCCTATCGAAATGGGCTGCTTGGAGTGGTGGCAAATCCCCCGCGAGCGCGCAAAGAGTGGGCTCTCGTTGTGGTAACGACGCAGATTCGTTCGTGGGCGATGGCGGCTTCGGCGGTCGAGGAGCCGCCGCGGGCACGCTCGGTCCACATCCGGACACGAGGATCCCGACGAGCATTGGCGCAATGAAGCCGCGGGCGAGTTGGAGACCCATCGGCGCAACCCTATCAACAAAACGCCTCCGCGGAAACGGGAATTTGATTCTCACTGCGGCGATATGGCCGCCGCAAGCGCTTTGGCGCTCGGTTCGACGATGGAAAGCACGGGTCCGGGATTCACACCGATCGCGAGAATGCAGATCGCCAGGCAAACGAGTATGCCCCATTCTGCCGTATCGAGATCCTTCATGGATGTGACGCGCGGCCGAGTCACCGGACCGAGAAACGCCTTCTCGAAGACCGTAAGCACGTAGGCTGCGCCGAGCACCGTCCCCAAAAGCGCCAGACCCAAAAGTACGAGATCCTTGCGGTACGCGGAGAGCAAGATGAGATGTTCTCCGACAAACCCGCTCGTACCGGGGAGCCCGATGCTCGCCAAACCAAAAAGAATGAACATGACGGCGGCTCGTGGGGCATGTCGCGCCACACCTCCAAGCGCGGACGTTTCCGACGAACCTACGCGCGTTTGCAAAAATCCGGTCAAGAAAAAAAGCCCCGTCGCGGACAAACCAAGGTTCAGCATGGCGAGCGCCGCGCCCGAAATGCCCTCCACGGAGCCCGTCGAAATTCCGAGAAGAATATAACCCACGTGACTCAAACACGAAAATGACAATAACCGCCGCAGGTTTGGCTGGACGAGCGCGATGAGGGCGCCGTAGACGATGCCCGTCGCGCCGATTGCGCCGAGAAGCCATGCGTATCGACCCGTCGCTTCGGGTACGAGCGGCACGATGAGTCGAATGACTCCATAAGATCCAAACTTCAGCCCTGTCATGACGACGCCGAGAGCAGCGGGGCATTCTCGGAGCATCGTGGGCATCCACGTGTGCAGAGGGACGAAGGGTCCTTTGACGGCCAACCCAATGAGAATGAGAAAAAATACCGTCGGACCCACCGCGGGTGGAACGTGCCTTTCACGCAGCACCATCCAATCGAATGTCAGCGAATCCGCGCTGCTTTCGCGACCGAGGACGGCGAGAAGCACGATGCCCAAAAGAAGCGGCCCGGAGGAGGCGAGCATCGTCAAGACAAACTTCATGGCGGCATATCGGCGCTCGGGTCCCACGCCCCAAAGGCTCACGACGAAAAATACGGGAACCAGGCTCGTTTCCCAAAAAATGAAGAATAGAATCAAATCGAGCGATGTAAAAATGCCCATCGCCGCAGCGGACAAACCCAAAATGCCGGCGAAAAATCCGCGTCCACTCGAATTTGAATCAAGAGGGGACACGACGAGGATGAGCAGCGTGAGCAGCGCCGTCACGCCCACGAAGAGCACGCTCACGCCATCGATTCCAAGGTGATAACTTGCTCCCAGCGTCGGAATCCACGGTTGTCTTTCGACGAGTTGCATGTCGGCCGTGCCCGGAATGAATCGGCTGAACACGAAAAGTGTGACGAGCAATTCCACGAGCGCGCCGGTCAACGCAGCTCTCCGCGCCGCGCGTGGATCACGGAGGAAGAGGACCACGAGCGCTGTGACGAGCGGAACGAACACGAGCGTCGAGAGCACGGGAAACCCGGCTTGGTCGATGGCAAAAATTTCACGAATTGGCGAGGGAGTCATCTTTATTGCGATCAGTGAACGTAGCCCTCCATGATGGAAACGGACGTAGGAGGTTTGGCA
Organism: Polyangiaceae bacterium; assembly: GCA_016715885.1. Taxonomy (NCBI): domain Bacteria; kingdom Pseudomonadati; phylum Myxococcota; order Polyangiales; family Polyangiaceae; species Polyangiaceae bacterium. The sequence goes on along the minus strand of JADJXL010000003.1, from coordinate 70,576 downwards.
TGGTCGAGTGCATTCGACACGCCACGAACGGACCCTTCGACGATGTCGAGTAATGGGTGCGAAAAGAGACCGAAGCCGACGATGATGGCGGTCATCGTGGCGGCTATGACCAATTCGGTTTTGTCGAGGTCGCGGATCGAGCGCACGGGTGTGAGGTTTGCCGGCGACGCCGTGGGGTTCGATGAAATGAACGTTCGCTGAAAGTAGCGCAGAAGGTACGCTGCACCCAAGAGGCCGCCAAATCCAATGGCCACGCCCATGATTGCTTGGTGTGCGCCGAGCGCGCCGATGACGACGAGATGCATCGGCTCGAATCCGCTCGTCCCCGGCATGCCAATCGTGGACAAACCAACGAGCAAAAAAGTGAGCGAAAGAAGGGGAGCATGTTGTGACAATCGGCCCGCTCCTGCCGTCCGTTCGATGGTTGTCGTGCCAAACCGCACATGCAAAAAACCTGCAACGAAGTAAAGCCCTGCCGAGCTGAAACCAATCGCCGTTGCAGCAAGAAGCGCTCCCATGAGCCCTTCGACATTGAGCGTCGATAGCCCCACGAGGACGATTCCAGCTTGCGCAAGACACGCAAAAGCGACCAATTGACGGAGGTTTGTCTGGACGAGCGCGAGCAGTCCGCCATAAACCATCGCGAGCACGCCCACGATGGCAAATGCTTCGTGGTAGCGATGCGCCGCCATGGGCAATAGCGGAAGGACGAACCGCAACAATGCGTAAACGCCGATTTTCGCGCCCACCAAAAAGACGCTCACGCCCACGACCGGGCCTTCTGCAACCACCGGAGGAAACCACCCGTGAAAAGGAAAAAGCGGAATGCGAATGGCAAATCCCAACGTGAACAACCAAAATGCAAGATATTGGCCCTCGGCGGGAATCGATGCGGACATGAGCGCATCGAGCGAAAATGAATGCACTCCGGCAGCTCGGACCAGCACGAGGGTTCCTGCGAGCACGAGCAGGATGCCCATGAGATTGATCGCCGCATATCGCAGCGCGACTTGATTCCGCCGCGCGCCGGGCGCGGTGCCCCATCGGCGTACCAAGAGCGTTCCGGGGATGAGCTCGAGCGCGATGAAGATCCAAAACAGAACCAAGTCGACAGCGACAAACCCGCCCATGAGCGTACCTTCGAGGCACAAAATGGCGGCAAGATAACGTTCGGGATTTTTTTTGGCTGCGACCAGCGAATGAAGAATGACGAGCGGTGCGAGTACCGCAGTGAGCGGTAGAAAAAGCACGCTGATTCCATCGACGCCCAAATGGTATGACAAACCCAAAAACAAAGGAATGCGTTCGACGAATTGCAGCGCCATCGTATGCCGTTCGAATTGCAGGAGGACGAGCAGCGTGAGGCTGAGCTCGATCGCGGCAATCGCGAGCGCCGTGCCATAGGCGTGCCGCGTCCGGTTCATGGTGCTCACGAGAAAAGCGCCGAAAAAGGGCAGCAGCACCAGAGCACTCAGAATGGGAAACGGTACCGCGTGTATGTACGGGAGCTCAATCATGGTCAAATGGCCCAGCGAACGACGACGAGAAGCGAGAGTACGATGAGGATCCCAACGACGATGGGCCGTTCGAGAAGTGATTCGACATGGTTCATCGTGCGACCGAGGAGATCCCCGGTGATTGGAATGCCGCGCCCGACTGCGCGCCCAAAAATGTGTTTTTCGACCAGGTACGCGATGGATGCAACGAACGAGAGAATTCTGCCGGGAATACCTCGACCACGGGCATATTCATCATCCGCTGCGCTCGTATGGTTTTGTTCGGTCGCCGGATCTCGAGCAAGCGCTGTGCGAACGGCGGCAAATGGGTCCGCATCGTCGATTTCGCCCGTGAGCAGTCGTTCCTGAAAAACCGCCAGCGGTGCAGGTTCGTCTTCACGCACGAGCGGACGGCCGAATGCGCGGTCGATCACGGAACTGTCGATTCGGTCGAGCGCGCGTCCGAGCCGGAGAATTGGATTGATGATGAAGTGTTGATAGATTGGTTCGAGCCAGAATCGAGCGAGCGCTGTGACGTAGATGCCGCGTAGGCGCGACGGAAGAATTCCTGGACGTTCGGGCGCGGCGCGGTGGAAATAAAGCGCCGTTGCCCATCCGGCCACCAGCAAGCTGCCGAGGAGCAGCATCAAGCCGAATGCCCAAAAAGGATGTGCTGCCCGGCCAAACCCGCCTCGTACGAGAAGCGGCTCGAGAATGACTTGAAAAAGCCCTTGTGGTTTGTTACCCCGAGCCATTCCCAGCGAAAGTGCGACGGCCCCTACGACGACGGGAGCGATCCACGCCGGCCCATGCTCGACGAAAGACGTGACCGCTTTCATTTCCGCTTTCGGCGCGGTATTGGCCAAGGCGCGCTGTGCAAATCGAAGCAAATAATGACCGCCGCAAAAAAGAGCCATGCCCGCTCCCGCAGCCGAAAGAAACGCTCCAGGCGAGAATGGCGCATTTTCACCAGCCCAAATTTCGGCCATGAACGGCAATGCCAGCGTGCCGAGCAGCCCTGCCAGCAATAGCCAAAATGCCGGATCGACTTCCCCGGCGACGGGGCGTTCCTCGCGCGTTGGTTCGTCACGCGTCACGAGCAAGAGCGTGCTGGGAGATTGCAAGAATTGGGCTCCGCGCAGGAGCGCATGTGCAAAAAGATGAAATAGAGCGATATTGCGGGCGCCGAGACCAATCGCCAAAAACATCAGCCCGAGCTGACTCACCGTGGAAAAAATGAGCCCGCTTTTGACGTCGGTTTGCACGAGGCTCACGAGACCGCCATAAAGAGCGGTTGCGGCACCCATGGCCGCCATGGCTCGAAGAACGTCCGGCGCAAGGAGCAAAACGGGATTCATGCGCAGCGCCAAGAAAAGCCCTGCGGTAACCATGATCGAGCCATAAAAAAGCGCGCTCGATGGAGTCGGGCCTTCCATTGCGCGAGCGACCCAAGGCGAAAACGGTAGCTGCGCCGATTTCGCCGCAGCGGCAACGAGCAAACAAAAACCGATGATCGCAAGTGTTTCGTGATTGGCTTCGCCCGCGCGACGAAACATTTCGGCGTAATTCAGCGTGCCAAATTCGCCATACGCTGCAAATATCGCGCACAAAAATGCGCCATCACCAATGCGGTTCGTCACGAATGCATAGGTGCCTGCGCGCGCCGGAGCTTTGCGCTCGTAATGATACCCAATGAGCAAATACGATGCGAGCCCGACGCCCTCCCAGCCCAAAAACGTCATCAAGAGATTGCCGCCCATGACGAGCAACAGCATCGCGGCAAGAAAGAAGCCCATCAATCCGAAAAAACGATGAAAACCGCTCTCGCGATGCATGTAATTCGCGGAAAACCAGGTGACGATCGCGCCGACGCCCGTGACGAGCAGCGCGAGCGACGTCGATAACGGATCCACGAGGAGCTCGACGGGCACACGATACGACCCGCTTTCGAGCCACGGAGCGACGAGGATCGTCTTCGGCCCATGGCCCATGACGACATTGGCGAAAAGCACCAAGGCACACATGAATGCCAAGATTGCGGCGCCAATCGTCAAGCGACTCGACAAACGCTCCGAGAGCGGCCGTCCACCGATTGCTGCAATTCCAACGATGGCTGATGCTGCAAGTGGGAGCAGCGGCAAGAGCATGGCAATGCGATCAAGCACGGGCCACCTCGGGTCGAATGAGCGCGGGGTCCAGAAAATCCATTTTGCCTGCGTACCATTGTTTGGAATTCGCGACCGTAGGCACGTCTTCGCCGCGCGGTTTCCACGGAAAGAACCCCTTATCTGGGACGAACAGCGAAAATGCGCTCGTCTCGGGATCCATCGCCACGAGCTGCACCCATGCATTGCCGACGAGCTGCTTGATGCTGGGCTGACGATCGTAAACGCTCGCGAGAATCTCCGTCTTAGCGGCGACGATCATCAATAGGCGCATCGGTTCGTGAATTTCGATCATTTGTCGAGGCAAACCCGTGCGTAGGTCGCCAGACGCTCCCTCCATGACCCCGATGAGTCCCGCGACGTTGTGCGGAACTTTTGTGCCGCAACCATATTTCGCATTGTCCACGGTCGAGAAGTAATACTCGAGGCTGATGCCTGCGCCGACGGGGCCGACGGCAAGCAAAATCCCTTCGAGAATCGTGCCATCGGGATCACTGCTCGGATCGTACGAAATCAAAAAGGATCGTCTGTCGAGAAAAACGCCTTCGGAGATCGTTCGTGGTCCAACGATGGCCATCGCGTTGGTCGCGTGGCCGAGCTCCGGACGAGCTTGAGAGAGGTCGGACGAGCGGCCGATGACGTGGGCGAGCGCGCGTGCGGGCGTGGGATTTTTCGGAGCAGATTCGAACTTGCGACATCGCTCGTGCGCCGACAATTCGCTCGCACGGTGCATCTCCTTGCGAACAGTCTCGAAGGCATCTTGAAACCGTTCGGGCATGTCCAAGAGGTCGAAGTAGCTGAAGATGTCGGTTGCCGTGTTGTGTTCTGCTCCGAGAAACCAGGTGTCATCGGGGATGTCGATGTTACGAGCTCGTAGGATCTCGCGCACCTCGGGACGGTTCGCCATGCGGGCGAAGACGCGAGCGTTCGGGCCTCCATGTTTGCCGCCGCAAGCGCCGCAGTCATATGCGGAAAGATGCGGGTTGTTGCGGCTTTCCGACCCGTGCCCGACGAGCACGACGAGCGGCGCGAAGTGACGAACGAGGCCGATGTTTCGCAAAAGGTTCGCGACCCGCTCGGCTTGTTCGTCGTCGGTGAAGTGGGACTTTCTCGGAGGATGACGATGCGTGTCTGGCTGGCGCGGGTCGCCTATCGGGATCGTCGTCTCGACGTGAGGCAAGACGCTGCTTTTGGTTTGGCGCGACGCACGTTCGTACGTGCGTGGAGCGAGCAATCGGCCAACGACGGGCAGCATGGCGAAGAGGCCGACGATGTCGATGAGAAAGTAGGACGATACGGGGTTTCTGAGCACTTCGCGCACGACGTCGCGCAATGCGGCCAGCAGGCGCTGCCTTGTCGAACGCTGCTGCCACGCCTCGAGCGATTCGGCGCGCGGCGTTTCTTCCATTCGATGCGCCGGGGTCACGACGAGCGGGCAAAGCGGGACCGGGTCCTTTTCCCCGAGTGCGACGTAATCGATTGCAACACCAAAGAATCCCGCCGCGCCAAACGTCTCGTAATCGGCGTGCAATTCTTCGGTATGTCGCCGGACGCTTTCTTCACGATCGTCGATGCAGAAGACGAGCTGCGCCTTGGCTCGACCTTTGCGCCGCCGTTTCCACGGCGATTTTGCGTTGCGCGTGAGAGCTTCGAGGATCGCGTCACGATAATGTACTTCATACGCGGCCTGCCAAATGGGCAGTGTCGCGCTCGCCTTGCCATTGCGTGACGAATCGGGATCGGCCTTGCCGTGCGCGGTGCTTTGTTGGTGCTGGAAAATCATGTCGGCGAGGCGCAGGATGGCCATTTCGTCATCCGGTGTTTCATCCGATGCCGACACAGCAAGTTGCGATCGAGCGCGTTCGGCGAGAAAGTCCGGCAATTCGCCGCTGTAAAGCGCGTGACGAACGAGCAGCTCCGGCAGGTGATGCGTGAAATGATGTCGAAAACTCTCGATGTCGCCGTCGTGGCCGAAAACATGCCGCGACACTTGCCGTACGTACAAGACTTCGTGAAACATACGCACGGCCAAAAATTGAATCAAATCGATGGGATGCGCGCGCTGCGCAGCGTAGTCCGGGTGGCTTGCCCGCCAGGAAACCATACCGGACAAACCCGGCAATGCGACGGCAATTCGCCGTAAATAGGGGCCCCAGTGGTCGTGATGCACCCCCAATTTTTCCAAGCTTTGAATGATTGCATCGATCGCGAGCGGCGGAAGGTCTTTCAATGCGGCGCGGGCTCCGGGCAACGATTCGAGGTCGAAGAAAAGATCGTGCTCGGCCATTTTCCGAAATGCATCGTAGAACCCGAGCGATCGACCGGCAACGTGCCACGCCGCCAAACCCTCGTCGAGAAATGCCATCGAAAGACGCACCATCCCCGGGTGAATCTGCTCGTGAATGTCTTCTCCCGTGAGCGCCAACAATAAATCGCGATGACACGTCTCGGATCCCAATCGTCCGATGTGGTATTCGAGCTGCCGCTCGCAGAATTCTTTCATTTGATGGCGCGGGTCTCGCGCAGAAAGTTCGGCAATCAGCGATTCGCTCGTTCCCGGCTGCGAAAACGCCGATTCGAGCGCGCAGAGAGCATCGAAGCCGCGGCGGCGCAAAGAATCCGGACCAAGATCGTGCACGACCGTGAGACACAAGCGGGCGACCTCGGTGGTCGCAGCTTGACCGCTCGAATGGGTGCTGGGGGTTTGATCTACGTGATTGCGTACGGCCGCGCGAACTCTGGCGACCAAGTGATTATCGAGTGGGATTGCGGGCCCGCCCCATGCGGCGACGTCTTCCATGTGCTCGAAAAGCGCCTCGAGCTCGGGGCCTTCGAGCAAATCGGGCATCTCCGGATGCGCCGATCGCAATAATTCGGCTTCGTCGAAGGGGTCGTGTCCACGCTCGCGACATGCTCGTTCGATGTCTCGGCGAGTGATTCTTCCGGTGGCGTAGAATCGGAGATAGTCTTCGATGGGCAAGTAGCCCCGTGCGCCGAAAATGCGCTCCGCTTCCACGACGGCTCGTTCGAACGGAAAGTGTTCGAATCCGTGGAGCGTATTGTGATGAATGAAGGTATCGATGGGGCCTTGGCTGGGCAATACGTGGGCGACTTCCTCGATGACGTGTTCGAGGTGTTTTCGCATTTCCATGGTGATGTTGTCTTCCATGTCGATCACCCAGGAAAAAGCGTCGCCATGTGCGAGACCGTGGCGGCGACGAGGTCGATGGCCGTTCGCGGCATGACACCGACGAGAATGATGAGGAGTGCGAGAGGCAGAGCGGCGAATATCTCGTGCGGCTTCAAGTCATCGAGTTTTTGCCAGCGAGGATTGGAGGGGCCAAAAAATAATCGGCTCATTGCGCGCAAAGAATAGCCGGCCGTGATGAGGATACCGATCGTGGCAATGCCCGACCAGTAACCATAACGCTCGAACGTGCCAATCAATGTGTGCAGCTCGCTCGTGAAGCCGGCAAGTCCCGGAAGTCCCATGGATCCGAGCAAAGCGAGCGACATGAATACGGAAAACCGAGGCATCGTCGAGGCAAGGCCGCCGAAGTCACGGACGTCGCGCGTACTCGTGCGATCCTGGAGCGCGCCCACGAGCAAAAAGAGCGCGCTGCTCGTGAGGCCATGCGTGAACATCTGCAGCGTCGCCCCCGAAATACCGGCCATGTTGAGCGACGAGACGCCAATCAAGACAAACCCCATGTGGCTCATGGATGCATACGCCACCATGAGCTTGAGATCGGTTTGTCGAAACGCAAGCAGGGCACCGTAAATAATGTTGACGAAACCCAATAAAAGCAAGAGCGGCACCATCGACGACGCGCCTACGGGCAAGAGCACGAAGAGTCGCAGGAGCCCGTACGCACCCATTTTGGCGAGCACCGCCGAAAACACCATGCTCACCGGCGTCTTCGATTCCACGTACGCGAGCGGCTGCCATCCGTGCAGAGGAAATACCGGGATTTTTACGGCGATTCCTGCGAAAAAACCCAAAAATAACAAAATTTGCGTCGGCTGGCCAATGCCAGCACTCGTACGCGCCATCTCCTCCATGCCGAAACTATGCTCGGGAAGCGCCAGATGCAGCGCAAGAATGGCCACGAGCATGAACACGGAGCCCGCGAGCGTATACAAAAAGAAACTCATGCTCGCACTGCTGCGGTTTTTTCCGCCCCAAATGCTGACCAGGAAGAACAGCGGCACGAGCGTCAATTCCCAAAAAACATAAAACAGTGACCAGGATAATGAAGTAAATACCCCGAGCACCGCGAATTCGAGGAACAAAAACCACGCAAAATAACTCTTCACCCGATGCGTGACGTGCAGCGATGCCAATAAAGCGACGAGGACGACGAGCGTCGTGAGCAGCACCATTGGATACGACAAACCGTCGACTCCAAGCGCCGCCGAGGCGTGCGGATCCGGTGACCACGGAAATGGAGTGATGAATTGCAGCGCCGAGGTCGTGCGGTCGAATCGGGGAAGCAGGCCCCACGAGAAAAGGGCCGCGAGACTCGCATGAAAAAGCGCCACGCGGGGAACGATTCGAGCGTGTCGCGCAGGAACGAAGACGATGACGATGGCGCCGAGGAGCGGAACGAGCGTCGTCAGCAACAGCAAACTTGGACTTGGACTTGGACTTGGCATCAGTCTCTCGCTCTCGCGCGGACGGGCGTGACGGCCAGGTTTACCCACGTCAGCACATCATGTGCAAGGAACTTTTCCGTGTCATCCTCGAGTTCACGGAGGACATTACGAAACGTCACTTTTATTTTCAGCGCGCACGGAGAAAACTGTGGTATGCGACGGTTGGAGCGTGACATGAAGGCCCCTTCTCGCAATGTTCTCGGTGGACCGCTGGCAATTTGTTCTCAGCGGCCAATGACTGGGTTTTTCCGCAACGGATGTTGCGATACGGGAACCGAAGATGTTGGTTCTCATACGGTATGTGCGGTAATGACGGCGGACTTTTTGGCGTACTCGAAGAGCCGCGGGAACGATTTGTCGACGCCAATGCCGCAATATGGTTTTCCGGGCCTGAAACCGGGCGACAAGTGGTGCTTGTGCGCTGCGCGCTGGAAGGAAGCGAAGGCTGCGGGGCGTGCGCCGCTCGTCGTACTCACGGCAACGCATGAACGAGCGCTCGAAGTGTGCGACTTGGCGGACTTGAAAAAACACGCGATCGACATGAACTGACGCGACATTCGTGCTCGGCAGTTGAATGAAAGGAGAATGCCATGACCACCCATTCGAGTGTCGGTGGCGAGCTCCGCGAGGGGTTGACGGTGGAGCGGTTTGCCGAGGTCATGGCATATCGGAAGTTTTTTCCGGCATGGCAGTCTGACGAAGTGCTTTTGCGCCTCGGTATTCGTCCGACCCGTTGGGCGAGGGCCGCGGCGGCGTGGGGCGAGGCATTGGATTGGGCCGCGAAGACCGAAGATCCAGAGCTCTTCTTGCGGTTTGCGCACGCTTTCGGGGCAATGACACGCAAGCTTCACGAGCGGCCGACACGCATCGAATCGCTCGGCGAAAAGCTTGATCCGAATGTGCCGGACCCCGACGAAAGACCAGCGCCTGCGCCTTCGGGCTCCGTCCCGACGCAATATGCTCGAAGTGCAGTGACCATTCCAGCGCCGCCGATGCCGCCGGGCGGCGCGCCTGCGCCGGCTGTGCCGCCATTGTCGCCTGCGGCGCGCCGGCGACGAGCCTTCGAAACGACGGCGGACATCAGCGAGTTTGTCCCGCGGAACCCAGCCCCGGGCGTCAAGCCAGGCGGTTCAGGCTCGAAAAAGGGTGGGGCTTGACGACGGCGAGCGAGTGCGCATGTTCAGCAATTCTCGAGTGTGACCTTGATTCCTCATGGAATGAGGAAATTTACGAGAATAGAGCAAAACCATGGCCGAAAACAAACCGACCGAGCAGACCACGATGGGAACGTTGGGCAACATCTTGTGGGTGGTGCTCGGTGGTGGATTTCCGCTTTTTCTGGGGTATCTGGTGGCGGGAGCGGCACTGGCCATCACGATTGTGGGTTTTCCATTTGCCGTGGCGACTTGGCGGCTTGGACGTTATGCCTTGCTGCCGTTCAATAATCGCGTGGAAGACCGAAAAGACAGCCTTGGCTCGGGGTGCCTCGGCTTTTTGTTCAATGTGATTTGGCTCGTCGTTTTCGGGTGGGGCTTTGCGATTGCACACCTAGGCTCGGCGCTTTTGTGTGCCATCACGATCATCGGAATTCCGTTTGCCGTGGCGCACTTCAAGCTAGCGATTCTCGCGCTGTGGCCGTTCGGCAAAGAAATCGTCTGACGCGCGATTACAGATACGCGAACGATCCGTCGTCGAGTTTACAGACGCCTTCCTCGGGATTGCCGACCGATCGCACGATTTCGGCCGGATCGGCAGGAATGCGATAGCCGCTCAATTCCGACGCAATGACGCGGTAGACGAGGTTGTTCAGTTTTTGGACTTGATAACATGGAATCGTGGGCTCCATGTGCGAGTTGCCGACGCCGGAGTCGTCGGTGAGGAACAAGTGGCGGCCGAGCGTGGCTTGTGCTCCCATACGCATCAAAAATTCGGCTTCGGAATCGACACCGCTGGCCGCGATCGGGAACAATTTTACGCCCATGGGACGCATCACGTCGACCGCTCCGAGAAATGCCGCGCGATTCTCTTTGTGCGGCGGAGCATCCGCCATGAGGAAACTCATGCGGACGGCGTTGTTCGTGCTCCAGGACAATTCTGGAACGATTTTCATGGCAGCGTCCATCGCTTCCGGGAAGTCTCCGCCACCGCCCGCCGATTGCTCGTTGAGCTTGGCCTTGAACGTCGCCAAATCGGGTGTGAAGTCGAAATGGCGCGTGACGTACTGATCGTTGATGTCGCGGTAAACGACGAGCCCGTACCGAATGGAAACGCCGTCGAATTCTGCCTTGATGCGGTCGGCAATGCCTTGAACTTCGACCTGGAGGTATCCCATTTCGTCGCCCATGCTGCCGGTGGCGTCGATGACGAAAGCAAGATCGAGGTTACGAGGGAGGTTTTTCTGTGCGCCAGGTAAAACGATGGTCCAATCCGTGGCCGAATCGGGCGCAGGAACCGAAATGGGATCGACCCCGGATGCTCCCGGCGGAGGTTCGACGCTTACCGTAAATGCCGTTTCCTGAGCTGCTCCGTCGTGCGTCGGGAAAAACAGAACGCGGCCATCGGATGCCGTGGGAGCCGTAAGGAACGTTTGGTCTGCTCCGGCGACCTTGACGAGCGCGTTGGAAATGGGATCGCCTGCATCGGAGACGACTTTGATGACGATGCGATCTTCGGTCGGAATGCTGGGAACAGATGCATCGCCGGCCTTGTATTTGGCGACGTATTCTTGGTAAATGTCGAAATTGAGGTTGTCGTCCCAATCGCCCGCGGTCAGTGTTCCCGCTTGAATGCCTCCCCCTTGATCAGAAGGCACTCCGCCGCCACTGTCGAATCCACCACCATAACCGACGCCTGCATCAGAAGAGTCGGCACCACAAGCAGCGAGCAGCGACAACGAACAGAGGCTAACGAGCGATAGAAGTTGATTGCGCGACATGGGGAAGACCTCCAAGTTGGTTGTTTTCGCCAAAGGCAAAGATGATGCCGATTGCGAATTTCGCGATTATCGCCGCCCGTGGAAAGCGACGGGTATGACATCGCTGTCCATTGGTCGAAAATAAAGTGGTGTGTACTACGAATGTTGGCAGGTTCGTCACGCAAAAATCTTGGGTGTCATCGTTCTTGACAACAAACTTGTCCGTCGACGCAAAACTTTGTTAGGCGCGTGGACAGGACGAGGAACGCATGCAATCGCTCAAACACTGGCTCGCGTTGGGGCTGCTAGGTGCATTTGGTGTGATCATTGTTACCAGCTCGAAGCAGCCCGCGGCGCGCGTGAATGCTAGCGCACCTCCACCCATCGAACGCCAACATACTGCACGCGTTGCGGCGTATGTCACGGCAGCGTCGGATGTTTGTATGCGTCTCAACGCTCCCGACCCGAACGCGATGGATGCTGTGTCATTGAAGGCGCTTCGAGATGCGTGCACGCGTGCGGCGGAAGACCAGGCACGAGAACTCGATTGGGGCGCGGGCGAATGGGTCGTCGAGGAGCCCGCTGGCGATACGGCAGCTCCGGCGCGGCGTCCTCCGCGGGTGGCGAAGCGAGCGGCTCCGGGAGCCGTCGAAGAAGTGTCGACGGGTCGCAATCGATAGCAGCAATTCGGCACGCGGGCTAGCTCGCATATGGCGAAATGACACGCCGGTACATGACGTCCGTCCGCAATACGTATTTTTTGCCGGCGCGCACCGGTGCGCCTCGATGATAAAATGGGTGCGAGAAAACGAGGCCCATACCCATTTGAGGCACCACGTGAATCTCGTCGTCCGCGACGAACATGAAATCGGTCGTTCCTCCTTCGCAATCGTCGTTCAAGTAAAAGAGCAGCGTTAGAAAACTTTGCTCGTCGTCGGAACGCACGAATGCACCGTCCCTGTGCCAATCGAATTGCTGGCCCGGCTCGTATCGATAATACCGAAATCGTTCGTTCAGCCCTACCGGCGAATACGCTCCCATTCGCGCCGGCACGAATGGTTCGATCCGAGGCCAAAGCGCTTCGGCCAAATCGGGGTCGTCGATCATGACCCGCGTGTTGTTCCGCAGATCCGGAATCATCATGAATCGATTCACACCCACGGTCACGGGTGCCTCGTGAAATCCGTGTGATTCAGCCCACGCAATCATTCGGGCGCATTCTGTGGGCGAGAGAGCATGTGCGAGGGTGAACAGTTCTTTGTCGTTCGAGAGAAGTTGTTTGGTGATCGTGTTCATGCAAAGCATCATGATGCTTTGGCTTGTGCAGCGACAGGACAGGACCGGGCAGAACCGGGCACGGAGGGGCGTGATGGATCCAGTAGAAGCGGATTTACGCGCGGACAAACGCGAAATCGACATCGGTGGGCGTCGTGAAACGGCTGCGCTCTTGCCCCACCGACGACGGCCTGAAAAGTTCTCGGGTTCTCAGCAACCACGAGCGAAATCAACATGACCGTCGATATGCATTCAAGTGCCTCACATTCGTCCTCGGAGCCATCACTCGGCAAGAACGCCCCGCGTGATCGGAGCGTAACACCCATCGACATGGCGCTCAATCATGGGACATATTGCTCCGCCCGGTGCCTGGACGTGCTCCGTCGTTACGATTCCAATCGAGCGCTGCGGCTTTATCCTGCGGCGGACAACGGCGATCTCAAGGCGGCCATTGCCAAAGATGCTGGCGTCCAGCCGCGCAACGTTCTCGTTGCCAATGGCAGCGGCCCGCTTTTGAAAACCTGCATTCCATACCTCATTGAAACGAAAATCAAACGTTCTCCGGGGCGGATGCTCCGTTATCTGCTGAAGCGTGTTGCGTATCCCATCATCACCACGCGCTTGACGTATTCGAAAGTGCCCGCGTCCGGTGTGAAGCAGGGCTTGCGCTGCGTCCTGCTTCCATTGGGTCCCGAAAGTGGCTTCGCGCTCGACGTCGGCCTGCTCGAAGCACAGCTCGCCGAGCACGATGGCGTGGTGTATCTGGCAAATCCAAACAATCCCACAGGAAACATTCTCATTACCAGAAGCCAGCTCGAGCCGCTGCTCACTCGCTACCCGGATTCGATTTTTTTCGTGGACGAAGCATATCTGGGTTACGTCCCGGAGAGCCCGGAAACCTGCCTGAGCGATCTCGTGCTTCGTCATTCGAATCTGGTGGTGCTTCGCAGCTTTTCATTTGCTCACGGCCTTGCATCGATCCGCGTGGGGTATGCTCTTGCAGGAGCCGAATGGATTGCACGATTCGAGACGAAGTTGACACCTCATCGCGTGGGCCAATTGGCCGCCGAGCTGGTCATGGCTTCGCTCGAAGACCCCCGACACCTCGATTTCGTACGCGAAGAAACGGCCAAAGAACGCTTGCGTATCAGCACGAGCATGGGCCGGCATTCAAGCATCGAGGTATATCCTTCTCAAACCAATTTCATCTTGTGTCGAGTCAAGAAACCGTGGACCGGCCAGAAGATTCATGATGGGTTGCTTTCACGGGGCATCCGAGTGAAGTGTTTCGAGCCGTTCGGCGACGAGCGATACGATGAATATTTCCGCGTGACCATTGGACTCCCCGAAGAAAACACGCAGTTCCTCGCGCAGCTCGACGACCTCATGCGCACGGACGTTTCCATCAACTGAGTCGGCGCCAATGAAGCAAGCCCAATGGATTGATCAAGGCATTCGTCTCGGCAATCGATTCCATTACCGGAAAAAGAATCCTTGGCGACATAATGCGCTGAACTTGAGCATATTCTCGGCGATGCTGGCGGGCATTGGAACGACGATCGCGGCGGGACGTCACGTACAGCATTGGCTCTACGTACCTATCGCGGCAGCGGTGCTGGGGATCATGTTTTTCGCAATGATCATCCTCGTGGTTCACGAAGCGTCGCACGACATGTTCGTCATTTCGTACGATCGGGATCGGGCACGACGTTGGAATCGTCGTTTTGGGTGGCTCGTGTCGATTCCATTTGGCATCAATTATCGGCGGCATTGGGAGGAAGGTCATCACACGCATCACATCCATCCGCTCGAACCTGACGATCCTCAAACGGCCAATCTGTGGACGGGTCGTCGGCTCGTTCGCGAAATTGTCTTGATGCTGGTCGTGCCGGGATATGTCCTTTTGTGGAATCCCAGCCGAAAATACAAAACGGAGCGGTGGGTTGGTCCAGTCAATGTCGTATTTTGGTCGAGCCTGCTCGCGGCGCTTTGCATGCACGACGCGTGGATGTCCGCCGTGGCGATCGTGTTTGGTTTTGGCGTGCTCGGCGCGCTCAATCAGATCAAAGGATCGCTGGAACATGGGGGGCCGGTGGGATTCGAAAGCAACCGCAATCTCCGTTCGCGGACGTCGCTGTTTGCGCTGCGTCATCTGCTGATGCCGTTCAACATTTCGCTGCACTTCGAGCATCATCTCAATTATTGCGTCCCCTGGTACGACCTCGGGCGTTATCACCACTCGTTGGTCGAGGCGACGCCCGAGCCGCTACGCGCCTACATTTACAATACACGCATCATCGATCAGCTCATGGGCCGCGTGGGGACGTTTCCGGAGGATATGCGGCACTTGGTGGTCGTGGACCGGGATGAATCAGCGAGAGTTGCGCATGTGATTGGCCATTGATTCCAACAAACAACCTATTGCAAAAGGGACACGGATGGCGTCGGAAGAGAGGAGACACTGGGCCGCGAACAGCTTCGAGGCTGCCGTCGAGCGCTTTTATGAGGCTGGCATTGGTGCTGATGAGGACTGGCACGGCGGCTACCGCAACTTTGGTTGGTGGGAGGGGGACAATCGGGATTATTTGCGTGCAGCCGACGCATTGGTCGGGCAAGTCAATCGGCTGTTGTGCCTTTCGTCGACGAGTCGTCTTTTGGACGTCGCGTGTGGCGGCGCGACCCAGGACATCTACCTTCACCGGCTGACTGGCGCGGAGATCGATGGGGTCGATGCGACCTGGGCGCAGGTGAAGGAAGGGCGCAAGCGCATCGCTGCTGCAGGCATCGTCGACAAGGTGCGGTTGCACCACGGCACGGCGACGGACCTGTCTGCTTTTGCGCCGGAGAGCTTTTCCCACGTAACCTGCATCGAGGGCGGGCCGCACTTCGATACACGGGAGCTGTTTCTGCAGCAGGCGTTCTCGCGCCTGCGGTCCGGCGGCATCATTGTCCTCGCCGACCTTTTGGTCTTGTCGCCAGCGCGGCTGCCTTGGGAACGGTTCGCCCTGAAACGTGCACAGCGCATGTGGAACGTCCCTGACGCCAACGTCTTGGATCGGGACGGGTTCCGCGCGTCGCTCGAGCGCGTGGGGTTTACGCAAATCACCATGGAGGAGGTTGGTCGGCACATCATGCCCGGCTACTACCGTGACCAATGCTCCGCGGAGACCGTGGACGCCCAGCGGCGTTTCAAGGGACGCATGTGGCGCTTAAGGCATGCCTTCGCGAACTTCTTCCTGTTCAAATCCTGGCAACTCGGCGTCATCGAGTACGTGCTCGTCCGGGCCGTGAAACCTCGAGCCAGCGCCACTGAGCCCTGACAAACCATCTCGATGCCAACGATCGGGCACCCTAGAGACCGTCGAGCGTGACAAGCTGCCCGCTTTCGGCGATGATGCGCATCGGCTCATGACGCAGCGATTCAACCACGAAGCTTTGCTGCGCGCGCGCCTCGAATTGGGGCTCACGCAAGAAGGATTGGCAGCGTCGGTCGGTGTCGATGTGCGCACCTATCGTCGATACGAATCCGGCGAAGTGAACGAAGGCGGTTTCGTCGTGCGTGCTCCGGCCAGGCGCAAGCTGCTCGAAAAGCTCTCCGACGAGCTTGGGCTTGCCATGACCGAGCTCGTGGTCGAATCGTCCGAGCCTGCTACTTTCGAAAAACTCATGCGTCCGGAGTATGCGTCGATTCTACAACGCGCTCCGCATTTCCTTGGTCGAGACGACATTCTCGAAGAGCTTTTTGCATGGGCCACACATGTCGCTGCAATGCCAGGCGTCGTGGCGCTCGTGGGCGTGGGTGGTGCCGGAAAAACCGCGATTGCAGAACGACTTCTCGGGCGGCTCGGCACCGAAGCTCGACCCGCGGGCATTTTCGTTTGGAGTTTTTATGAAGATGAGCGAACCGAGGCATTTCTCGCGCATGCAGTAAAATATTTTGCAGGTTGTGATGCTCTGCCCGGCGAGCGTCTGGACAAACTTGAAAAGTCCATCGCAGGTGGTCTGCCCCATTTGCTCGTGCTGGATGGTCTCGAAGTCGTGCAGGCGCAGGGCGATGGCAATCGGGCGCATGGCGAATTGTCCGATCCGCTGCTTCGTAGGCTGCTCATTTCGCTCGCGCGCGGGCTTGGGGCTGCACGAGCTCTCGTGACGTCGAGGTTTGTCCTGGGCGACTTGACACCGTGGGCAGATGCTGGAGCGCGTACCATCAAGCTTGGTCCGCTCGCGACGTCCGACGCGGAAAAACTCTTGCGCGCGTGGGGCGCGTCGGGTGATGCCGACACGATGGCGCAGGTGATCGCCGCGTCGGGCGGGCACGCCTTGTCGCTTGCCGTCACGGGTTCGTATGTCGGAGCGTTTCTCGGTGGTGATCCTCGTCCGCTCGATCCGGCTGACTTGGCTGAAGCCGCGCGAGACGATCCGCTTGCTCGGCGTTTGTCGCGCGTACTTGCGGCGTACGCGCGCGCGCTCTCGGATGCAGAACGCGATTTGCTCGCGCGACTGTCCGTGCTTTCCGCGGGAGCCGATGAATCCGCATTGCATGCGCTGACGCGCGGGGCACCTCGAGTTGCCGCGGCGCTTGCAGGTTTGTCCCTCACGGATTTGCGTCGAGCGCTTGCGCGTTTGGAGCGGCTTGGGCTCGTGTTTCGAGCAGGTACGGATCCGCCGCGGTGGTCGTCGCATCCGTTTGTCCGGGACCACTTTCGCTCGCTCTTGGGCGTGGCTCCTTCGGCGGTGCAGGCTGCGCTTCACCCGCCTCCGGAAGGAACGCTCATCTTTGCGCCAAGGCAAAAGCCGTCAGGCCATGACAAACTCGATGCTTTCGAAGACTTGCTGAAGCAGCTCATCGAAATGGGACAAACCCTCGAAGCGTGTCGCACGTATTTGCAGACGCTCGGTGGGTTTTCTCATTTGGGTCTCGTGCTGGGTGAAATGAGCCGAGGGGCTCGTTTGTTGCGTTTGTTTGGCGAGACAACCGATCCGCAGTCGCCCATGTCTTCGCTCGGGGTATCTTGGCGCGCGGCGCTTCTATATGAACGAGGGCTCTACGCAGGGGCGCTCGGGGATCTCGCGTATGCTTTGCGCGCGTACGAGGAGCACAATGCTCTCGTCGAAGGACAGCTCGAACCATCGCATCTCGTGACGGGATTGCGAACATTGGCGTATACCGAGCGGCTTGCGGGGCATTTTTCTGCGGCGCGGGCGCATGCTTCACGTTCGGTCGAGCTTGCCGAATCACTTGGGCTTTCGGCGCACGTGGCTCGAGGCGTTGCACTTTTGGCAGCGATTATGCATGACCTCGGCGACCTGCAAGCTGCACGTGCCGGATTCGCGCGCCTCGAGGCGATGGGCGATGCTCGAATTGCTCGACGTGGATTATGGGAGGCAGAGCATCTTTTGGCGTTGGGCGAGCGAGATGCTGCAATTGAAATGATCTCGGCGAACGTTGCCGCGTGCGAGCGGTTCGGATGGGCGGGGCATGTCGCGCACGGGCAAGTGTTATGGGGTTTGGCGATTGCCGAGCGTGATCCTGTGGCTGCCGAGCGGCTGCTTGCGGCTGCGCGAGGGTGGGTCGTCGTATCGGGTGAAGTTGAAATGGCGACGCGCGTGCACGAGCTTGCTGCGCGAATAGCGCTTCAGCGAGGTGCGTATTTTGAAGCATCACGCGAAGCGCTTTCGGGGGAAAGGCTTGCCGAGGCGTGTGGTATGGGGCCATTTCGCGCTCGACTTTTTGCGCTGGGGCTGTCGATTGCGTACGCGCGAGGCGACGAAGAGGGTATGGCGCGCGCACAGGAAGCCTCTCGCTTGATGCTAGAGGAAGATTATTGGGGCAGGGCTGAAGTCGTGAAGTGGGCCCGAGTTTGTGCGGGGAGTCTCGGGGCAGCAGCCAATTGAGGTTTTGCTTGTGGAATTTTTTCGAGGCGCGTACCATCGCGCACTCTTCTGGGTACAGCGAAACAAGGATGATGCGAGACCGCAAATGAGGGCCAAATCGAGTTCCGAGCCGACGTGGATTGTCCGACGACGTCGATTTCCTGCGCTTGGCAAATTGCTTGCAGTCGTGATGATGCTTGGAGCTCAAACGAGCGCGTATGCACAGACGCCGCCCGCTCCGCCCGCGCCGCCTGCTCCGCCAGCTCCGTCGGATTCGGTGATTACTCCGCCGAAGCTCGTCGAAAGGTTCGAAGCGACGTACCCTCCGGCGGCGCTCGAAGTTCGCGTCGAAGGCACCGTTGGTCTTCGTTTGACCATCTCGAAATTGGGCGAGGTGACGAAAGTCGAGGTCATCGAGTCTGCGGGGAACGGCTTTGACGAAGCAGCAATGGAAGCGGCCGTCAAGTTTCGTTTCGAGCCTGCGCGTAAAGGGACGACGCCCATCGCATCGCGGATATTGTATCGTTACGAGTTCAAATTACCGCCCCCTCCAGCGCCGCCCACTTCACCGTCGGATGGGACGCCGCCGCCCCCTCCGCCGCCGCCTCCACCGCCTCCGCCGCCGCCTCCGCCGCGGTTGGATCCGGTGCCGCCTCCACCTCCGCTCGTCGTTGCGTCGAAAGACCCGAATGCCGCGGCGGACACGGAGGAACCCGTCGACATTTTGGTGCCGATTGACGTTTCGGTGCAAGGTGATCAGTCGGAACCGAAGAGGCTGCGAGAATCGGCGGAGGCGGTCAAAGTCATAGACACGCATCAAGCCAAGCAGCAATCGCGCGATTTGGGTCAAGTGCTCGGAGCGGTCGAAGGTGTTGCGGTTCGTCGTTCGGGCGGATTGGGATCGTTCACGCGATTTTCGCTCAATGGTCTGTACGACAATCAGATCCGGTTTTTCATGGACGGCGTGCCGCTCGACATAGCGGGTTTTCCCGAAGGCATTGCGAACGTGCCCGTGAATCTCGTGGATCGTATCGAGCTGTACCGGGGTGTTTTGCCGGTGCGGTTTGGCGCGGATGCACTTGGAGGCGCGGTGAACCTCGTGCCGCAGCAGCTCACGGGAACCAATGCGTACGTATCGTATCAGCGAGGTTCGTATGGTACGTATCGCGTCGCGGCGACGGCTGGGTATCACCACAAGCCGAGCGGGTTTGTCGTAGGAGGGGCTGCGTGGCTCGATGACACGCGCAACGATTACCTCATCGACGTCGAGGTCGCTGACAAGTCGGGGCAGGTTTTTCCGGCGATCGTGCGTCGATTTCATGATCGATACCGTTCGTATGGCGGAGTCGTGCAATTGGCGGTCGTGGGCAAACCGTGGGCCGAGCGTTTGTCATTGCAACTGTTTGGCTTGACGTACGATAAGGAAGTTCAGCACGACGCCATCATGAAGCGTGCGATTGGCGAGGCGACGTACGGAGCGAGCACGATGGGCGCCACGGCCCGTTACGAACAATCGATACGCAAGGACTTGCGTATTTCTGCATTGGCGAGCGTTGGGCGGCGTACCATTCGATTCGTAGACATGGGCGAATGGGTTTACGATTGGCTTGGCAATCAGGTCGCGCGGCGGAACGTGCGTGGCGAGCTTTTCCGCGAGCCGCACGACGCGACGATTTGGCAAGACAGCATCTTTGCGCGCCCGTCGATAGAATGGCATATCGAGCCCGAGCACGTCGTGCGCGCATCCACGACGGCTCGTTTTACCGGACGAACGGGCACGGACAAAGGAACGAAGACGCAGGGCGGCAACGATCCGCTCGCGGGTGAACGGAACATCGCCACGTTGATGTCGGGCATCGAATACGAGCTCAATGCGTTTAGAATGCCCGACGCGTCGAGCGACAAGAAGTACAATCCAGCGTCCGACAATCGCTTGCAAAACCTCGTCGTGCTCAAGCACTACTTCTACGATGCGGAAGCCCAAGGAGTACCAGTAGGTTTGACCGTGCAGGACCTCGATGCTTCCGGATTTCGTTTCGGCGTCGGGGACAGTTTGCGTTTTCGCTTCTCGAAGCACATCGCGGCGAAGGCTTCTTACGAGCTCGCGACGCGCATTCCGAGCGTGGACGAATTCTTCGGCGATTCGCTCTACGTCATTCCGAACTTGCGCGTGAGGCCCGAATACAGCCACAATGCCAATGCGGGGATATCGCTCGAGACGCGTCGCACTCGATTGGGTAATTTTTCCATCGAAGGCGATTGGTTTTTGCGCAACATCAGCAACCTGATCGTGGGGCTTGCCGAATCGCTGGGGACCATTCAATACCAGAACGTCGAAGGTGCGAAGATTTGGGGTGTCGAAGGGTCGGTCAAGTGGATTTCGCCTGGCAATTGGATCGTGCTCGATGGAAACGCGACGTGGCAGGATGCGAGGAACGTGTCGACCAAGGGAGCATTCCAAGAATTCGACGGTCAGCGCATCCCGAATCGACCGTGGCTTTTCGCGAATTGGTCAGCGCGATTTCAATGGCGCAAGCTGCTCACGTCCGACGACGGCATTTCGCCATTCTACAATGGCCGGTACGTGCATGAATTCTTCCGTAATTGGGAAAGTGTTGGAGACAAGGACTTCAAGCTCGTGGTGCCGACGCAAGTCGCGCATACGGCGGGCATTTCGTACTTCAACAACGTTCCATCGCGTACGAGCGTCACGTTCGAGGTCGACAACTTGACCAATGCGAATTTGTTCGACTTTTTTGGGGTGCAAAAACCCGGTCGAGTGTATTCCGTCAAGGTGACGGGAGAGCTCTGAGAGGCAATACGGAGGTAGAGTAAGATGAGCTTTGCAAAACGAGGAACTTGGCTTTTGGCTGCACCGGCACTCGCTGCGCTCGCGCTCGTTGCCGTTGGTTGCGAGGAAGAAAAGGAATGCGTGGGGGCCGAATGCCTCACCGGCGGTTCGTCGAGCAGCAGCAGCTCGGGTGGTGGTTCTGGCGGTGGCGGCGGATCCGGCGGCGGTGCGGCATGTCCGCCGCCCGCAGATGTTCCTGGGGTCGGGCCGCTTGTTGCGGTTAGTACCATTACGTTCTCTCCCGATTTGTCGATGCGCACGGATACGATTCAATTCGCCGACAAACTCACGGTCGATGGCAAAGTCGATGGGGCGCGCACCATCGAGCTTGCCGGGACGAACTCGACCTTGTGGCAGTCGAAGAACAAGGGTGAGATGTTCCTGGCCGAAGCGGACACGGGAACCGTCATCAAATACGGTCTCGGAATGGACGGGACGATTGAAGAAAAGGGCAAGATTGGTTTTGCGGCGTATGGCGTGACGTCGTTCTATTGGACTCTTGTTGCCATGGATACATCGTCGCACGCGTTTTTGTTCGACGAAAAGACATTGCAAGGGTTCATTTGGAATCCGGACTGCATGACGATTACGAGCAACGTCGACCTGACGAGCAAGTTCAATACGATGGACGGTGGAAAGGCTTATACGATTTGGCGTGAGATCCAGACCCTTCAGGTGGGTGGCAAGTTCTTCGCCTCGTTCCATTACTTCGATCCGGCGACGGCGGCGATTTTGCCGCGTTCGGGCATGCTCATCATGGATCCTGCGAAGGACAGCTTCGACGTCGTCGAAATTCAAAATTGCGCAGGTTTGCACAATTCGGTGCTCGGGGAAGACGGCAAGATTTACAGCGGTTCGGGCGTGATTGCCGCGGGCGCGAATTTCCTTGGCGTCCCGGGTTCGATGTGCCTTGCGCGCTTCGATCCGGCGACGATGACGTGGGACGAGACGTACAAGCCCAATGTGCCGCAGCTCGTCGATGGCATGGCCGTGCAATACGTGGGCGGTTTGTTCAAGAATGCAAGTGATCCCAAGGCGCCTACGTATGTTCGTGTCCTCTTGAAGGACCTCGTGCCAGCCAGCATCAAGAACCCGCTCAACGTTGCGGCCGCACCGCTCTGGAAGACGTACAAGCTCGACGATATCGCGAATCCGATGGCGGCGACCGACACGATGATTGCGCCTGCCGGTGGCATCATCTATCCCATCGAAATGGACGGTAAGACGTACGTATCCGATGCGGCGATTCAACAGGGTAAATCGTGGATGATCGATCTTTCCACGGATCCGCCCTCGAAAGCGCTCGAACTGTCCGGCTGGGGGTACTACGCCGTGAAATTCCATTGAGGTGTTCCACAGGCTGCTGCGCGGCGGGCTGCGTCGGTCGGACTTGCTCAGCGTGCGAAGTACGCTTCCGCCGTCCTCCCTAGCATCCCGCCGCTCGCGACGCCTGTGAAACACCTCAGAGAGTCGCTTGTCGAACGCGAATGGGGAGCAGGGGACGGCGAGCCCGGAAAGGCTTCCCCCGAAATTTCATACGCGATATACCCTTGCAGCGGAATCCTTGTTGCATTACGGGGGTTGCCGTGCTGATCCCGAACCTCGATGCGCTTTTCGCGCCGCTCGGCGCGTCCACGTTTTTCGCAGAGTATTACGAAAACCGCCCGTTGCACTTGCGCGCGGAGCATGACGAGCGCCAAGGTTTGCTCTCGCATGACGAACTGCTTCAGGCGCTTGCGGTAGCAAATGCGCTGCCCGCGGACATCGTGTGTTTTCCCGAGCATATGGGCACGACGAAGGCCGAGCTATCAGCGAATCCCGCTCTATTGGCGGAATATCTCGATGCGGGGCATCCTCTCGTATGGAATCGGGCTCGTGGGGTTTCAGCACGCATCGACGCACTGTCGGCGCTTCTAGCGAATGCGTTCGGCGGGCACGTGTGGCCGAACGTGTATGCAACGGGGGCAGCCGGAACACCCTTCGACATGCATTTCGACGCGCATGAAGTGATTGCGATCCACTGTGCAGGTGAAAAAACATGGGACATTTCCAATGTGCGTGTGAATCGACCGATCGAAGCTGTCGAGATGGAATCTGCGATTGCTCGGACATTGCGCACGCGACGGGACGAAGCGGCGCGAAACATTTCGAATACTTTCACGGTTTGTCCTGGGGACCTCGTGTACATTCCACGCGGGCAATTCCATAATGCAAGGACGCTATCCGGGCGATCGCTGCACGTGACATTTGGCATCGAATTGCCGAGCGGGTTCGACTTGGTCAAACGAATTGTTTTGGAAGTCCTGGCGAATCCAGTATTCCGAGAATATGCACCGCCTGTTGCAATGGATCCAGGAGGTCAACGGGCGCTTGCTTGGTATGAGGACGTCGCTTCGCAATTGAAAAAGGTAGGCTCATCCGAGGCGCTGGCATCGACGCGGGAAGAATTGCGGCGCGTGTGGGAGCGCAAATCGAGGGGAGAAGATACGTAGACGTCATGATGCTCGTTACAGGCCCTGTAAAAAATGGCGGGCTTGTTCGAGCACGACCTTGATTTTCGGTACTTCGGCAAGCGCTTTCGGGACGCTCATTCGCAGCGTGCGGTCCCGTCCGACGAGGTCTGGCATTACGGGGACGAGTGTATCTTGGACGAGACTTGGATCCGTTACTTTGGCGTCGGGGACGAGGCCAATGCCCAGGTGCTCCATGCAGCAACGTCGAAGGAAATGAATGTCCGTTGCAATGAGCGCTGGCTGGACGACGAATGTGGCACCTTGGAGCGTTGGCCACACGCACGGATCTTCGAATGGAGCCTGCCAAGCGAGCAATTCGTGGCGACGAAGCTCTTCGAGCGACGTTGGGGTACCGCGCTTGTCGAGGTATTCTTTGCTTGCCACGAGCCATTGCCTGACGCGGAAAACAGCGTAAGAAATATACGGACCCGTTGGCGCGTCGTCGGCGAAATGCACGACGATGTCCACGTCGACGATGGATTCGGACAATGGGTCGCTGCTGAACCTCAAATGAGTTCCCAAACGAGGAAATCGTTCGCGGAATAGTGCCAAAAGAGGTGTCAAGAGATGCGGGGGCAAACCTACCGGCATGATGACGCGCAATGTCCCCGCAGGTTCATTTCCCACTTCGCGCACCGATGCAATGAGTGCGCTCGCTTCCTCGATCATCGTTTTCCCACGATTGCGAAGCACTCGGCCCGCTTCCGTGAGCACCACGCCGGTCGACGTGCTTTCGAGCAGCGGAACGCCTGCGCGCGCTTCGAGCGCACCGACGCGCCTGCGTAGCGTACTGCGAGAAACGCCGAGAGAATCAGCGGCGGCAAGAAAAGAACCGGCGTCCACGACTTTGAGAAATGCCGACAACTCTTCGAGGTCCATGCGTCACTCCAGGCGGTGTTCACAACTTGCGCAGCGGCTGTCCATCTCTGGTCAACGCACGGCACCAAAATAGGCTACAAGATGTCCCGCGCCTCGCGAAAGAAGAAAGCTTACGACAGAGCCGCTTGGGAGACGGAACATGACGCAAAGATGGGGAGATGGTTTCGTAATGAATGGCCGCGCACGTGCGCTACAAATCCTCTTGTGCGTAGCGGCGATTGCTGCATCTGGTTGTACCGAGGAAACACCGACGCCAGGTAGCACCGAGCCGTCCATTTTCGAGAATCCGCCCGAATTAATGCCCAATGCAAGCGGGGCCTACGAGCTGAATTTTGGACCGAGCGAAGTGCTGTTCGAGAGCAAGCGATATTGCTTGCGTGTTTACAATGGCGCCATACCCGGCCCAACGATTCGTGTGCCTGCTGGGAACGATCGCAAAGTGCGCATCGACCTGCACAACAAATTTACGAAATCGGACTATCGGATGGTTGCAGGAGCTTTCAATACATCGAAGCTCGCATGTCACGATTTCAACTTGACGAACCTGCACGGACATGGGCTGCATATTCAGCCGAATCATGCGTCTGCTGATGCCGCCGATCCGTGCACGGGTGAAGGATGTGCGCCCGATTCGCGATACTTCGGAGACAATGTGCTGCACGAAGTCGAGCCCGGAGAATCGGCCAAGTATCGCTGGGATCTCGACGAAGATGGCCATCATCACCCGGGGCTCGATTGGTATCATCCGCACATTCACGGATCGACGGCCATCCAAGTGACCAATGGAGCCGCCGGCGCATTCGTCATCGAGGGCGATATCGACGAGGTTCCTGGAATTGCGAAGGCAAAAGAACGCATCATGATTCTGAGCCAAGTGGCATTCGGGTCGGAGACGACGCGGCCGCTCGCGGATGGTGAATCGTGCAGTGAAGACACGTTATCGATAAACAATTTCGGGGCCACCGAGGAAGAAGGAAAGCCCACGCTCATCAACGGCAAGCTTCGGCCACACGTAAAAACGTCACCGAATCAAATCGAGCGGTTGCGCTTTGTTTATGCCGGAACGCCGGACGAGATCGGAATGAAATTGCATGTGGCGAAAGATGCAAATTGCAATGCCTTCGATCTCGAGCCCATAGAAATCACTCAAATTGCGCGTGATGGTTTGACCTTGCCGCAATTTTACAAGAGCGATACGATGTGGATATCGCCGGGGTATCGTATCGAGGCTGTCGTGAAAATGCCTGCTGAAAAGCAGACGTTGTGCCTCGTCGGGCGGCGCGTTTCGGATCCTTTGGGATCGGTCTTCGCGATATTCGACGTGGATGCGGCGAATGGCGAAGCCACCGAAGTGAACATGCCCGAGGAATCGGCGATTGCGGCGATTGCGAAGCCCACGACGTGGATGGGCATGGTGGACGGGCAGATGCAGCAGGTGAGTTGCGAATCCGTAAAGACGATACATCAAAAAACCGTGTTGCTCGTGCCGACGCCAGGCGAAGAGCCCATGCCTGGCAGTCATGATGGGCTGGGTTCGTGCGATCCTGCGGATCACATGCATGCGCCGGATCCCAATGGTCCTGTTTGCATCTGCCCTGCGCCGAACATCAATTGCCGGTCGTTCGAGGATAGGCGCGCGCGCAAGTATCGCAGCGATCGCGTCATGGAGGTTGGCGCGACGGAGAAGTGGGACGTGCGAGCATTCGATGGGCATCCGTTCCACATTCACATCAATCCGTTCTTGGTTTGTCCGAACACATCGAACAAGGAGCCCAATTTCGCGCATTGGCGTGATACGTTGTGGGTACAGATTGAAGACGGGCCGCAGGAGCTCCTCACGTCGTACAGCAAATTCACCGGGCAATTCGTGCTTCATTGCCACAAGCTCAACCACGAGGACATGGGGATGATGGAGCTCGTCGAGATATGTCCGGCGGGAGATACGGCGTGTTTGTGTCAAGGAACCGATGGGCAGGGCAATTGCATCAGTCAAGCGGGTTGCCAAGCCGACGATTTGCAATGTCAGTTTGCGAAAACGGCGACGGATGCGTTCCCCTTGCCGCCTGCGCCAAATCCGGCGCTGTGCGGGCCCTGAACCATCTCGTGGGGATGACGATTTCACTTGATCCGGCCCAAAGCGGCGCGTAAGCTGCCGTGAAATGAGCACGGCACAATCCAAAACCATCGAATTCTACTTCGACTTCTCGTCTCCCTACAGTTATCTCGCGGCGACCCAACTGCCCGAGATAGCGGCGCGCACGGGCGCAAAAATCGCGTATCGCCCGTTTGTCCTGGCCGCAGTCTTCAAAGCAAGCAGCAATGACATGCCGGCAAAAGTGCCTGCCAAAGGCGCGTACATGCTGAAGGACCTGGAACGCTGGGCCGAGTTTTACGGAGTACGATTCAAGTTTTCGAGCCATTTCCCGGCAAATACCATCAAGGCCATGCGCCTCGTATTGGTGGCGGACGAACAAGGAAAGGCCGAATCCGTGGCGCTCGGAGCATTCCGAGCAATGTGGGCCGAAGATCGCGACCTCAATGACCCCGTGGTGCTCGGAGACATCGCCGAAAAAGCGGGGCTCGATCCGCAGGCAGCGCTTTCTGCAATCGAATCGCAACCCATCAAGGATCGTCTGCGTGCGAATGGCGACGCTGCGATTGCTCGAGGTGCGTTCGGAGCGCCGGCGATGTTCGTTGGTGACGAGCTCTTTTGGGGCAATGATCGACTGAATTTCGTCGAACGAGCGCTGCAGGGGTGAGCTGAGCCCATAGCGATTGGGCGTGCGCGAATGGATCGATTATGAATCCCATTCACGAAAGCGGATTTGCCAGTCTGGTCGTTCTGTTCTTCGCTACCGCGCCTTCGCTGCTCGCGTCCGTCATTGCGCTCGTTCTCGCCAAATATCGACCGAAGGGCGCAGCCATTGCTGCCGGCATTGCCGTCATGCTCGCGGGGCTCGTTTGCGCCTTGGCAGCCGTGACGACTTCCAAGCTGCATGCTCGCGTAGACTACTGGATCAATACCGGTGGTTATGGTCCGCCAGCGGAGATCATGGCCAAGTATGGTCCTGACTGGCACGCGTCTGCTCGATTCACGGCCATGGCTGGCCTTTTGTTTACCGCGTTCCCCTTTGGTCTTTCGGCGCTCGCATATCGCATTGCGCGCGGCAAGGCCGCGTGGAGTCCTCCCGCGCTCGGCATCGTCGTTTTTGCGTCGGTTGCGTGGTTCTGGTGTCTCATCATGAGTATTCTCTGACAGAAGCCAACGCGAGCGGCGCGACGCGTGTTGAATTCCTTTCCTCGATGAGTGGATCGTCGTATATTCTTGGGTCATGCGTTCCCTCGGTTTCGCTTCGCGCGCGTCGATCTTCATGCTTCTTGCGGCTTCCGTGCCCGCTTGCGACGGTTCGGAAAAACAAACCTCGACGGGCAACTCGAGCGGCGGCACGGTCCTCGATCCTTCCGATTTCATCGTCGTGCCGAGGTCGTGTGTCTATTCGTGTCCAGCGGGTACGTGCCCCGAGCATTCGGGGGCGTACGAGTGTCCATCGATTGGAGCTTGGAACGAGATAGGACACGAAGATACTTGCGAAGTGTGGGATGGAAAGTATCCCGCGGCATTGTCTGGTAAATGCGTGGCGACGGCTCCGTCGGGCGAAGCATTGAAGTATGCGGGGCCCGATCCCAGCGATCCAACCCTCACGATCATGCCTGGCGGGCGTCGTCAACGCCCATTCGGCCAATCGTGGGCATTTCGCGAAGCCGACCTTTACGCGGGCATGACGTCCAATGTCTTGGCCATTTCGGGGACGACGTTCGTGGCGACCGTCGATTCCGGGTATGGCGATCATGCCATTCGACTGGTCGATACGGCAAAAATGGGGCAGGGCGATCCTGTCGTGTCGCTCGTGAAGTATCCCAAGCCGAACACGCTTAATTGGGGAATGGCATTTGCTGCGCCCGATCGCGTGTATGTTGCATCGGCGGACGGCAAAGTCATTGCACTCACGGTGGATACGGTGAGCGGCACGATTCTGCCTTCCGATACATTGGCGGTTGCATTGCCGCCCAGCACCAATTCCACGGGCAAACCCGTTGGTTGGTATACTTCGGGTGTTGCCGTATCGCCGGATGGAAAGCGCCTCGCGGTATCGCCCGTATGGGAAAAGAATTTGCTCATTTACGACGTGGATCCTGCGAGTCCCGCATATGGCAGCAAGCTCGGTGAAGTGGTGCTTCCCGACAACGAGACATTTGGTGTCTATTTCGATCCGCTCGATACGATGGGCGAACGTGCGTATGTTTCGATGTGGGCCAATCGTGAAGTGGTCGAAGTCGATCTTACGACGGTAACGTCTCCGGTCATCAAACGGACGTTTGCGACGGGCAAGGATCCGCAGGGCATTGCGTTCCTCGACGAACGCTGGATGGTCGTTGCCGATGATCTTGCTGATACTCTGTCCATCGTCGATCGAATATCTGGAACCGTGACGGGCGTGCCCATTGAAACGGAAAATTCCGCGCACGGACATGAACCATCGATGCTTGCGTACGACAAGCAAGCGAAACGTTTGTACGTTACGCTGTCCGGCGTTGGCGCCATTGCAGCATATGCAGTCGATTTGACAAAAGCTCCACCATCGCTTATGGCCGAAGGCAAGCTGCCTACGCAGTGGTGGCCGAGCGGTATCGTCGTTCTTGGTGATGGGACGGTGGCGGTTTCGAGCTTGCGAGGTGAAGGACGGGGCGCATTGGACACTCCGTATTCGCTCGACGCGGGAACGCATGGAGATGCTTACATCGGATTGCATGGTGGCATTCAAGTTTTTCCAAAGCCATCGATTGCCGATCTTTCCGCGGGTGACAATGATGTGCGTCTGAAAACCGACGTAGGGTCATTGCCGGGGTATCCCAAAGTCGATTGTCCGGCGGGCGTCATGGACTTTCCCGTGCCGCCGACGAATACGGCGGGCCCATCACCCGTCATTGATCACGTATTCGTGATCGTGCGAGAAAACAAGTCTTATGACGCGGTATTTGGTGACATGCCCAATACGAATGCTAAAGCCGAGCTCACGTTGAAGGCATCTTCGGCGGACATGGACAGCATTTGGCAAAATCTGCGTAAGCTTGCGAAAGATTTTGCATTTTCCGACAATTATTATACGGCCGCCGAGATCTCGAGCGTCGGGCACGTATGGACCACCTACGGCCGAAGCAATGATTACACCGAGCGCATTTGGGCCATGGCGGCATATGGTCGATCGGCGCGGCCCGGTGATGTGCAAAATGGCGGCGTCGTGGATGTGGGACGTCCCGAGGAAGGGTCGATGTTCGATTGGCTCGGCACTGCGGGTCTCACGTATGACGTTCTCGGTGAAGGCGTTGGAGTTCCCACGGTGTACGTCGATGGGCATCCGCCGAATGATTTGAAATATCCCGGGGGATTCCTCGTGGACATCGGATATCCGGACATTGAAAAAGCGTGCTACACGGCGGCTCGATTGCGCGTTCGTTGTGATTTGGGGCAAGTCGTATACATGACGTTGCCGAATGATCACACGCTTGGTTTGTCGCCGACGAAGCCGGATCCGGAGACCATGTGCGCCGTCAATGATGAAGCAACGGGGCTCATCGTTTCAGCCATAACGAAGAGCCCGATATGGAAGCGGTCGCTCATCATCATTACCGAAGATGATCCGGCGCAGGGTGGAGATCACGTGGATGCGCATCGCACGGTATTCGTCGTCGTTTCACCGTGGGTTCGTCGCGGGTACGTGAGTAAAACCCATATCGATGTCCCATCGATCCACAAGCTGATGGCTCACGTATTTGGTTTGCCCTATCCAAACGTGCAGGTGCAGAATGCAGGTTTACCGCTCGACATGTTCACGTCGACGCCGGACTATACGCCATTCGAATACATGCCGCGAACGTGGCCGGCGGCTTGCGGCGAGGCTGCGACGAAAATGGAGCAGAAGCTCACGGAGCAGTGGAACATTGAGGATGTAGATCAGTCTCCGGGGCTGGATCAGCAGGTGATGCGTTGGATGCGGGGCAAGCAGCTCACGGAATTGCCAAAGGAAAAGGGAGCGGAAAAGTCGCAGGACCCGTAAACGGTGTTTTTTTGTCGTGTTCACGCGCCGCGAAGGCGCCTCGTTGCCGCGCTCTGTTTCGAAGACCCAGTCGCGTTCGTGAGCGCAGAACTGTGCCAAATCTTTGCCTCCACACGTGCGTCATGGCATCTTCGCTCGTTCCCAAAGCGCCCCGCGCCTCCTTATGACCTCTTCGTCAAGCATTTCTGCGAAAATTGCGCGATTCGTGCCGGCTTTCGCCTCATTACGGTCGTACGGGTGGAGCTCCGCGCGGCAGGATATCGTCGCAGGACTCACGGTTGCCACGGTCGCGGTTCCGCAAGCCATGGCTTACGCGTTGATTGCCGGCTTACCTCCAGAGTACGGTTTGTATACGGCAATCGTGATGACTGCGGTCGGCGCGCTCTTCGATTCGTCGAAACAATTGATCAATGGTCCCACGAACGCCATTTCCATTGCCCTGCTCAGCGCCATCGGGACGATAGCCGACCCACAAATGAAACTGCAAGCGGCCGTTTTGCTAGCGTTTCTCGTCGGATCCATTCAAATCATCATTTCACTGCTCCGCCTTGGAGACCTCACACGCTACATCTCGAGCTCCGTCATCGTCGGTTTTACCGCGGGCGCCAGCGTGCTGCTCGTTTTGGATCAGCTCAAAAATCTGTTTGGTTTCGCGGCAGTTGGTGCTGCCCATGACCACTTTCTGGAGCGCGTCTACGGAAGCCTCACGCGCGGTGGTTCAATCCATTGGCCTACCGTATACGTCGGTTTTGGCACCATCGCATTGATGCTCATCCTGGGTTACATCAAGCGAAAAATCAATTGGAAGTTGTTCCCCGAATTGCTTTTTGGGGTCGTCATCGCTGCCGGGCTTTCATTTTGGCTTGATTTGCAATCGTCCGGAGTGGCGATCATCGGCGCCATTCCTGCCAAGCTTCCGTCCCTTCACGCGCCAAACTTCAATCCTGAAATGATGCGCGATTTGTCTTCGAGCGCCTTGGCCATTGCGCTCCTGGGATTGCTCGAAGCCGTTGCCATGGCAAAAGCCATTGCCGCAGAAACGCACCAAAAGCTCGACCTCAATCAACAATGCCTCAGTGAAGGCGTCGCAAACGTCGCCGGCAGCTTGTTTTCGTGTTTCCCAGGCTCGGGATCGCTCACGCGATCGGCCATCAACCAACAAGCAGGCGCAGCTTCGCAATGGTCGGGGGTGATCTCCGCCTTCGCGGTCGCCGTCATCATGCTCGTATTCGCGCCGTATGCGATGTTCATTCCCCGCGCAGCACTTGCCGGGATTCTCATCGTCACCGCGGCGCGGATGATTAAAATCGACACGATTGCGCGTCACGCCCGCGCGACTCGATTCGATGCCGTGCTCGTCGCCGTCACGGCTCTTGCCGCGATCGTCGTGTCCGTCGAGTTCTGCGTGCTCATTGGGGTCATCCTGTCATTTTTGCTCGTGGTTCCTCGCATTGGAAAAATGCATCTGACCGAATTCGTGGTTGCTCCACAAGGGCACGTGCACGAGCGGCTGCCCCACGATGAAGTCGTTTGTCCGGGTATTCTCATTTTTGGCTTGGAGGGCGAGATGTTTTTCGGCTCGTCCACGAGCCTGGAAGAGCATTTGCAAACCATCGAAGGCCGGATCGACGCGCAAACGGAAGTCGTCATCCTGCGGTTGAAACGGGCACGCAATCCCGATGCGGTGGGTCTCGGTATTCTGGATGCCTTCATCAAACGAATTCGTGCGCGTAACGTTCACGTGCTCGTTTGCGGCGTACGCAGCGATTTCGCCACGGCGCTCGAAAAGACAGGTATCGATGAACATCTCGAAAGCGACGCGATTTTCCTCGAACAACCCGTGCGACAAACGAGCACCATGCTTGCGCTGGAACACGCGCATCGTTTGCTCGTAGCGTCGCGGCACGAGTGCCCTTTCCGGATGCAACCGGTACGACCGTCGGAGCCAGCTCAATTGCCGGAGCATTCGCTCGACTTCGAGGTTTGAAGAGCGGCAAACGTTTAGGGTTGGAATTCGCCAGAGCACAGCACGACGAGCGTTGCATCCTTCGCAGGTTCGGCTTTACCTACGAGGCGAATGCGGCGTCGTTCGTTCTCGGGGCACGTCGCGACGTGGATCGGATTGCCAATGGCCGGCTCGGTGGTCGCGTCGATATAACAATATCCATCGACACTTTCTCCGGACGGCGTGACCGGTGTGTCCGAAATGTCGTTTTGGCAAATGGCCAGGTCCTCTCCGACGAGCTGCGGGATTTCGCAAAAACAATCCCAATTGGATCCGGGTGAGCGCTGTTTGGCGAGCTCGATGGCACTCTGATGCGAAGGATCGACGGGCAAACGCGCATTGGTCGGATCACACGGCGGACAAGCTCCGCCCGTCTGCTTCGCCTCGATGAGCAAGCAACTCACGTTGCCTTTGTCATCACGGTCGAGCGTTCTCGGCAAGCATGGGCCACTGATTTTCGTCTTGAGCTGGTCAATGAGCGCCCCGATGGCCGCACGATAACCATAGTTTGCCAAGTCGCGATCGGCCACTTGTTGGGGACAAACCGACGCCACGATTCCCTGATCGCCGAGACCTCGCAAGACACTCAATTGACGTAAACCGGGATATGCTTTGGCCTTGACGAGCTGCTGCGGCACGTTGGGATCGCATAGCGGATTGTCCGAACCGCTCGAAAAGCATTCGCACGTCGTATCGCCGGCGCACGATGTCGGCTGGGGCAAGTCGAAAATGCAGGCGTATTGCAAATCATCGCCCTGCGTCGTCCATTCGTGCCCATTGATGGAATTACCGAGCGGCGTTCCGGGAGTCACGTCCGTTTGTTCACCCGTAATCGGGTTGGTCCCTGTGCGCGGATCCGTCGATTCGCGCATCAATGGATCGAGCGGAGGCTGGTTCTCCGCAGGAATGCCCAAAATCACGTCCCACGTTCCGTCGTTTTCCATGTCGGTGGATGTTTTGAAGCCTTTGCCCAAATCTTTGGGATCTCGGGCAACGTCTTGCCACGGCACGCCGACGATGCCGGCGAGAAATACCATGCCGGACGTTCGCGGCGACACGAGGCCTGCTTTGGGATTTGCCTCGGGAAAGAGCGGATTGTTGACGAGGTTCCCGCTGCGATCGGCAATCTTCGGCTCCGAAAACGCCTTGACGTAGCGATCCGTGGGCTGAAGAAAATCGATTCCGAATCGGCGCTTTTGATCGAAGCAGCGCAGATTGACCGGATCCTCCTCGTCATTGAGCAAGATGAGGCTTCCTTGGCCATCGACGCATGTTGGATCGGTAGGACAACCCGCGGGCGCATTCACACCGCAGCTCGTGCAACAAGGATCGTTTGGGTTTTCAGCACATATCGCGCGCGGCCGCGGCAATCTGTCCGAATGGGCCGCGCGGTAATACGACCCGCCGTCGCGAATGGAGCAATCATTCTCGTCGGAGAGCATGAGAATCGCCACGAGCGAATCCGGCCGCAAAAATGCCGCCCTTTGCGCCAAGAGATCGTCGTCCACGCCAATCCGCTTCGCGACGTTGTTCACGACCTCGATCGTTGCATGAGGCTCGGGGTCGACGAGAAAGCGATAAATGCTCTCCAATTGCGATTCATAACCGCAACCCTTCTGTCCGGCACCTTGAACCATCTCCGCAAGCGCGGGGACGAGACCCGGCATTGCACCATCGAGCGTTCCGAGCTGACTTTCCCCGGGCGGGTCGAGCTCTTGCATGGGATCCCACGCCAAAAAGCCCTTGTTTTGATAGGTTGAAGCCGAGTTTTCCGGGGAGCACGTATCTTCGCGCGCAACGAGCCTGCCGTGATCGTTTTTTGAAATCGGCCCGCCGCACGTCGGATCCTGCACGACATCCGGACATCGATTACCACCATGCCCGCCGAGACTCGACGAAACGATGCCAATATGAATGTCGAGCACCGGAGCGAATTCCCTCCGAGAACCGACTGGGCAATTTTGCTCGGGACCTGCCGGCTGCTTGTTATTCGGAAGAGCATTGCCTTGCTCGTCGATGCAACGTGGATTGACCAAGCTTTCGACGAGATCCGGCACCGCGAGCGCGAGGATTTGCTGTTTGTCCGCCATGGATGCCGAATTGTCGATTGCCAACAGAAGATCGATTTTGCTGATTCCGCTGTTGGGAACGATTTCAGCAATGGTCGCCGTTATGCGCGGCTCATTGAGTCCAATGGGCCGATCGAGACATCCAACGACGGTTATTCCGGATACAGTTATTGCAGAAGCTGCGGCGAACGCGCCCGGAAGACCTAGACGAAAATTTCGGCTTCTCATGTGAGCTCCTTTTCAATTGCGGAAGGTTCAAGACACAACGTATCAGTGACGTTGTGAAATTCCTCCGTGGCAAGAACGTTGCCAATCCGTTATGCGTGTGAATTTCCAAATTTGTCGAAATTTTGCGCCAACTCGGTTGGCAAAGTTACGCCACGTCAGGCAATTCTGGTGGCGACGGGCGGTTGCGCAAAAATCCTCCAAACCAGTGTCGATTTGGTTTACCGTCTTGGGCGATGGCCAAATCCAGGGTGGGACTCTGCGCGGCGTGCGGCGAGATATTCGATGCTACGCAGCGGTGTCCGAAGTGCGGGGCAGCTTTTGCGAAAACGACGGCGGATATCGAGGCTTGGGAGACCAAGCGAATCGTGCGTCGTGTCGATGCGTGGAAAAGTGAAGGGCTGATTGACGCGCGGGTTGCCGAGCGGATTGTGCAACGCATTGAAAAGGGCAGTCCGCTCGATGCCGAGGCGCCGGAAGCGGCGGCTCCTACGCAAGACGACGTGGCAAAGGAGCGTGCTCATCCGGTCGAGCAAGGCGCGGATGCGCTCATTGGAGGCGTATCAGGATTTTGGCGGGAAGCAGGGGCGCGTTATGCGGCAATGGTCGGGGCAATCGATGCCAAAGGGGCGCACGTGGAGCACGAAGCGGCGCCGATTTCATCGCGTAGGGCCGATGAAGGCATTGATGCAGGGCGAGCC
The DNA here is from genome assembly GCA_016715885.1 of Polyangiaceae bacterium. Taxonomy (NCBI): domain Bacteria; kingdom Pseudomonadati; phylum Myxococcota; order Polyangiales; family Polyangiaceae; species Polyangiaceae bacterium. The sequence goes on along the minus strand of JADJXL010000003.1, from coordinate 34,837 downwards.
GTGTTTGCGCGAGGGCAGGGGGTGATAACGCCGGGAATCGAATCGCTCGGAGAGCTCGATGCCGACGAAGCGCCGGGGGTTACCAAACCGCTTGGTGCATTGCAAGTGTTTTGGTTCATCGGAACGTTGCTCGTATTGAGCGGCTCGCTCATGGGCGTGCGTGAGGCGTGGCGCACGCTCGAGGGTGCGTGGAGGCCGCTTGCGATTGCGGGAGCGCTTTTTGGGTATCACGCGGCATTCGTGGTGCTGGCGCGTTTTCTGGCTCGACGCTCGGCCGTGACGGGCAGGGTTTTGGGGGGCATTGCGGCGGGGCTTTTGCCCGTGGTGATGGTGGCGGCGGCCGTTGCGCGAGGAATGTCGCCCGATTTGGGGTTTGTCGCGGGCGCTGCATTGATTGTCGCGTCGACGATTTCGCTCGTATTCACGGGGCCGGTTTTCGCCAAAGGCGCAGGTCTCGGGCTCGCGGCGGGGCTCGTGCCGAGTTTCGCGGTCGAGTTATTGCTTGGGGGGCCGAACGTATCCGAGGGGCAGCGCCTCGAGTGGCCTCTATTGACGCTCGTTCCCGTATTCGCAGCGGCGATCCTTTCGCGCGGGGCTTCGAGCGCCGCCGGGCAATCGCGCGGGGCGGCGGCGGTTGCTGCTTCCGTTTATGGCGCCATTTCCGTCGGCATATTCGCATTTTTCGGCGGCCCAGGACAACCGGTCATCGACGTATCCACATTCGGCGCTCCCGCGCTCGGGGCGATTGCGTGGACGACCGGAATGGGCACCGCCATTTGGCTTGCAACGCGGAGCGCGGGTGAACCTCGAGGTTTGGTGGCGCTCGTTCCGCGCGCAACGTCGGTGCTATCGATTGTTGCGCTGGCGCTCGTCTTGGGAGCTGCGCTTGCCGGCACCGTGGCCGCGTTTTCCGTCACGCGATCATTCCTATTGACGACGGATGCATTTGCGTGGATTCCGACCATTGCCGCATCGGTCGCCGTGCTGCTGCTCTGCTACGAAGCTTCGCATCGTCCTAGCGCAATCCATCTCGCCGTGCCTCTTGGGTTTGTCGCGGTGGCGCTTGGCGTGCATGTGTGGTTCGGAAGTGAACCACCATTCTCCATTGCAATGACGGCTGTCGTGCCTGGAGCGCTCTTCGTGTTCGCTCCATTCACCAAAGCGCCGCGGCGTGTATTGGTCGGTTGGGCGACCGTGACGAGCCTGGGCGTGACGCTGATGACGCTCATCAGCGAATATGCGCGTCAAAATTCACTGGGTTTGGCGGGAATTGCTCCGTGCATGGTGACGGTGACGGTCGCTTCTGGACTCGCGCTTGCGGCGCATTTCGGCGGACGACCCACGCGGCCGTTTCCACACTACATTGGAGCGCTCTTGGCGCTCGTTGCGGTGCTCGCGTATTTCGCGGCGAGTCAGCCGGAGCCATTTCTGCATTGGTTGTGCTTTGGTCTCATTGCATTGGCGATCGTGTATGGCGTTCTGGCGCTTCCGTATGGGTGGCTTGCGGCTCGCACGGACGCTCGACCTTTCGATGACATTTCCTTACTTTCGGCCATATGCTTGGCGTGGTTGTCGATTCTTTTCGTTCCAGCCGTGCCGACGATGCCGGCAGTCCGCTCGGACTTTCACAATGCGCTCTTTCAAGCGATTCCGGCGCTTGCAGCAGTGGCGATATTGATGCTGCGCTCGATGCGTGATGAAAGTTTGGTTCTCACGCTTCACGCCGGGCTTGCATTCGCGGCGGCGGTCGACATCGTTGCGGGGCAAGATGCACCTCCGGCGTTTTTTGCGGGCCTCGTGGCGCTCGTGCTGCTCATTCCAGCGGCGCTACGTGCACCCAAACCGGAGGGATCATCGAATTTCGGTCGATCCGTTTTCGGGTTCATTCCGTTGCCGTTTGGCGCGCGCGGCCGAACGCTGCTCGATGGATTTGCGCTTGCAGGGCTTTTGCTCGCCTTTCGCTCTGTATCCGGGGCCATTTTGTGGATTTTGTCCATTGCAGATGGCGAAATCGACACGAATCGCCCATTCGTGTTGTTCGGGCTCTTTGCGGTGATTGCGGTGGCATTTCATGCGTTTTCGACGCGTGCGCTGAACGTGATCGGAGCTCGAGGCAATGTCGTGACGCTGGGCCTCATGGGGCTCGTCATTGTTTGCACGGCGCTGGCGAATCGAATAGGCAGGCCGCTGCCCCCGGCGATTGTTGCGCGAAACCTGACCATCGTCGCAATCGTCGTGTGGATCGTCGCGCGACTTCTGGTGCGGTTCGGACCTCGATTGTCGCGAGCACTCGAAAGGCCATCGCACGGCGACCGATACCATTACGTAGCGCATGCGGGCGTCGTGGCGCTCGCGCTGCTTTTGTCGATTGATGCGTACGTCGTCGGGGTGCCTCTCATTTCGCGAGCCTTGGCCATCGTTCCCCCGCTCTTTCTGCTCGGCTCCGCCATTGCCTTTTTCCTGCTCTACCGGTCATCGAAATGGGCACCGTTCGTTCATGCGGCATTCGCTTCGGTCCTCGGTTTTTCGGCGCTCGTCGGAGCGCAGCGGGCCATTCTCGGACCTGATCTCACCCCGCTCGTTCCACCCGGAAGTCGCTGGGTGCTCAGCGCAGTGGCGGATCGAGCTCGTTTCGGGTGGATGGAGCCGACACTGTTTCTCTTGCCAAACGACAGCGAAGTTCTGCAACGCATTCGCGCGCTCGTTGGGGCATCGCTGTTCGTACTCGCTTGCGCCGGCTTGCTCGTTGCATTGACGCGATCGGCCGCGGTCAACCAATTCGTCACGGGTCGTCTCTTGGACGCGAGCGACGAAGCGGATGCGAAGGAGGTCAAGACGGCCATCGAGGTATGGGCGGGCATTGGTGCGGTCCTCTTGGCATTGCAATTGACGACATGGCCTGCAATGCTTCCGTCGCTCGTATTGGTCGCGGCAGGAGCGCTCGCGGTGCTTGCGCGAAGTGTGCTTTTGAGGACGGCGCTGCCCGCAATTGGGGCGTCGCTTCTCGTGCATGCGGCGGCGCATATGGGGCAGGCGATTCCCAATTGGGGCGGGCCCTCGATGGCAGTATTGTCACTGTGCGCCATTGTGTGGGGAATTCATCTGTCGCGACGTCGCAACTACGACGTCAACGTCCTCATGGGCACGCAAGCAATCGCGCTGTCGCTCGCGGGCGTTTCCGTCGCCTATTCGCTCGCCGTGGGATCGCCCGCGAGTCAATCCGATGCGGGCGTGATGCTGCTCGTCAATGCCCTTTCGGCGCTCGATGGATCATGGGCGCAATCGTTTTCGCTCGCCGTTTCGCTTTCTATCATTGCGGTCGGCACATCGCTCGGCGCGTGGAGCTATCGCTCGGGATTGGCGACCATCTCGTCGGTCGTCCCGCCGCTCGTCCTGGCGGCTGCGGCAATTTGTGGAGCCTCGGCGCTCGTATACACCACGCCGACCGACCTCTTCCCGCGTATCGTCACGCGAGACGGAGCGCTCGCGGGCGCATTTATTGCCATTGCAATGCTTGCGGCGCATGCAGCGGCCGTCGGTCTCTCGATTCGAAAACATGAACACGCGCGGCAAGGGACGGTCGTCGGGCGCGATATCGCCCTCGTCATGGGCGTGTGCATCCTGATGCTGTACGTTCTTTCGCCCGAACCGGGAGGACTCTCGCCCTCGAAGTGGGGCCTCGTGGCCATTGTTTTGCCGCTCGTCGTATGTATCGATTCGATTGCTCGATTCGGCACGGCGCGGCACGTATATCTAGCGCAATCGCTCGTCGTGGCAATGTATGCATTTTTGACGCAATCGATGGATCTGCGCCCTGAAGTCGATGCGCTCTTGGGATTGGCGTACGGTTTTACGCTGCTTGGCGTTGCGGTCGTCGCTCGCCGGAAAAAGCTCACGACGGTGGCGGATGCGACGCGTCGATTCGTCATGATTCTGCCCGTTTTCGTGGCGCTTTTCACCATGGAGGACTCGACGAACACGGCGGCGCTTTTTGCCCTGGGATCGAGTTTTCTTTATGGAACGATTGCAGTTGCCGAACGAAGTCGCATCTTTGGTTCTTTGGCAGCCATCGCGTGCAATGTCGCGCTGGTCGTCTTTGCATTGGCGCAAGGGCTCGACGGGATTGAAGTTTATGTGGGGCCGCTCGGGCTCCTCGTGATGGCATTGGCGCAGATTTTTGCGTCGAAGCTCGATCCCGCCGTACGAACGGCCTTGCGCGTCGTCGGAGGCGTGCTGCTCTACGTGCCGTCGGGGCTCAAACTCGCGCTCCGGCTCGGAGCTGCGGAAGAGCCGACGTATTCGGTCATTTTCGGCGTCGTGTGTTTGCTTGGCGTGGGGGTCGGGGTGGTGCTTCGTGTTCGGGCCTATTTGGCGCTCGCAACGCTGGCGCTCACGCTCGATGTGGTCGCCAACTTGGTTCATGCAGGCTTGCGCGATCATCGTCTGGGGTTTGTCCTGCTATCGGTCTCGGGACTTTTGATTTTGGGCCTCATGATCGCCATCACGTTATTCAAGGATCGAGCGTGGGCGCTCGTTGCACGATTCCGCGGAAGGCTTCGAGGCTGGGAGTGATCATCCCCGGCCTCTCGTATGCGCATACCATCTGCACAATTCGATTGCATCGCGCGCGCTGCTCGTGTAAGTGAGCAAATCATGACGCTTCGTTTCCTTGGCCTTTCGAGCTACGCCATTGTGTTGGGCATCGCGCTTACCGCGTGCGGAATGGCAACTCCGCCGACGGACACGAAGACCGCCGCTATCCCGCCGCCGGATCCGACCGCCAGCACGAACGCGACCGATAACCCGCTTCCACCCCCAGATGTCGTCGATGAAAAGGCGAAAGACAAAGCGCCGCCTGTCGAATCCCCCATCGCCGAACGCAAGGATGCGATGCGCGACGAGGCGAAAGAAGAGATCGCCGCCGATGTTGTCCTGGGTCTGCTGGGGGCTCCCATTACAACCGCCGAAGGTGGAGCTCCACCGCCGCCACATGGTTTCGGTGTCGCTGGCCCTGCCAATTCCTCGAGCCGCTCCGCCGCCGGCACGACGAGCACCGGAACGGTCAACGCCGCAACCGAAGTGCGCGGATCGCTCGACAAGGAAGAAATCCGCCGCGTCGTCCGGCGTCACCTCAACGAAATCAAGTTCTGCTACGAGCAGGGGTTGACTCGAAGACCCGACCTCGAAGGCAGACTCGTCGTCAAATTCACCATTGGCAAGACCGGCTCCGTGGTGAGTGCAATCATCCAAGATTCCACGCTGGGCGACCGCCAAGTGGAGCAATGCATTGCGAGTGCAGTAATGCGATGGGTCTTCCCAAAACCTGCCGGAGAAGGCCTGGTCGTCATTTCGTACCCGTTCGTGCTCAAGCCCGGGAGCTGACACGTCCACGCCGACGCGTACATCGTCACCACCGCAATCTCCGTTTTTCGTATCGTTCATGCGTCGAGCGGTGGTAAATGTCCCGATCGCGCCATTCGTTCGCGCTCATAGGATTGCCATGACCACCTTCATCTTCACGCAAGCCGACGGTTCGTCTCGGACCGTCCACGGTTACAAGTACGTTCCTCCCAAAGCCGCCGCCAAACGCTACACTGTCGGTAGCGCTCGAGTTTCGCGGCTCCCCGCCAAGGTCGACCTGCGCCCTTTCATGACGCCCGTCGAGAACCAAGGCGACACCAATAGCTGCGCCGCCAACGCCACCGCGGGTGCTTACGAGTTCCTCGTCAAACGGCACCTTGGCGAAGACGCGTACGACGTCAGCCGCCTGTTCATCTATTACAACGCGCGCAGCGTCGAGGATCCTGACAACATCGAGGACGAAGGCACCGTCCTCCAAGCCGTCATCGAAAGCTTGAAGATGCACGGCGCTTGTTCCGAGGAAACCTGGGCGTTCGATCCCGAAGCCGTCAACGAAGAGCCGTCCGAAGAGGCATACGACGAAGCCCGGCAGTTTCTCATCGAGGACACCGAGCTCGTCCCGACCGACCTTCATGCGTGGAAAACGGCGCTCGCCGAGGGCCACCCGATCATCTTCGGCGTAAAACTTTTCGGCTCCTTCGACAAACACAAGAAAGCAGGACTCGTCCCCGTGCCGTCGGTCTCGGAAGCCGGGCGCGAAAGTCACGGCGGACACGCGATGCTCTGTGTCGGTTATTCGGACCCGGACCAAGTCTTCATCGTCCGAAATTCCTGGGGACCCGAATGGGGCGACAAAGGTTACTGCTACATCCCCTATAGGTACTTAATGAACCACGAATATAACTTTGGCGATTCGTGGATCATCAAGCGCATTGACGTGCTTCCGCCTGACGAGGAGACGTGGGCGGACGATGAGGAGTCGCTGCTCGAGGACGTATCGGGAGTGCTTGCGAGCATGGACGATGAAACGTACATGGAGCTGCTCGATCGTATGGGAGACGTGCCGCTCGAGGTGCGTTTGGCGTTGCTTTTCTTATGCGCGGCGGGGGCGGACGGGGAGATTTCGGATGAGGAGCTGAGTTCGGCGGCGGAGCATTTGGCGCCGGTGCTCGAACAGCTTGGGTCGAATCAGCGTCCGGAGCGCGTATTGCGCAATGCACTGCGACAGCTCGACAACGACGGCATCATCGACGAGACGGTTGACATATTGGGCGAGACGTTTTCGCAGGAAGTGCTCGCGTCGATTGCCGGGGAGCTCGAGGACATCGCGGGGGCGGACGACGTTGCGGAGGAAGAAGTAGCGTTCGTGGATGCGATCATCGAGCGGTGGCAGATTGAGCCGAGCGAGGGCGACGAGGAAGACGCGGAGGACGAGGAGGAAGAGGAAGAGGAGGACGAATAGAAGGTGCCGAAGCGACTGAGCGGATCGCTTGGATCGAGTCGCACCACATGCAGTGCCTTTCTACCTCTTTGGCGGCAGTTTATGGGTGTCGACACGTGACATTCCGAAGCTGCCAACGTTGAAGTCGCTGGCCCCCGCCACCGCTGACTTGTGCAAATTCGATGCGCCGGTCATTGATGCCATGACATCCTGTTCAACCCGGATACCCAGAGGTCCAAACTCTGGTAATCCCTGCTGGTTGCGGAATGCGCTCATGCAGTCCACTCTGCCATAGGAGCGAGCAATAATGAATTTCTCGATGTCGTTGATGCGCTTTTGCTCATCAGGGCCATGATCGCCGATTGCGATAATGAATCCGATGTCGTCAGGAGGAATGCTAACATCGATGCGACCGAGCGCCTTTTCGTACTTTCCGATGATATCCCTTTCTTTAACATTTGTCAGATTGAGAGGAAAGCTGTGGTGCCATCGCCCATTCATCCACGACAAAGGGGATTCGTATTCCCGAAGGCCGGCAACCGTATAGCGGATCCGCACTCTACTACTGGCGGCACTTCCCATTGTGGAGATGAGTTGTTCGCCGAAAATTGATAGTTGATGAGCGAGCTTTGGGACCTGATGAGAGAGCTCGTCCAATTTTTGGACGCCAGGAACCCGCAAATTGAGAACATTGATAAGCTCGGCAAAGTGAGCTTGTGGGTCGCTGGTTACGCCTACTCTCAACGGGGCCCACATCAGCAAGCTTCCGTATCCCTCGGGGACGGGAAAGATATGGTCCAGACCAAATGAAAGATGTAACGTTTGGGCGCGTGAGTGAGTGCTTTGACGAATCGAACCCAAAACGGCGTTAATATCGCTGCGTACATGAGCGAGAAAATTTGGTACTTTTCTAGGATTCCATGCGAACCGGATTTGACGGCCATCCCAGTGGATCAGCGCAACAGTCACTCTTTCATCCCCCACGGGATTGCAGAGTAGCTGCAACAATCTGAATTCAACCCTTTGCGACTGCACGGCGCGCCTCCTCGAGTATACTTACCGCGTTCATGCGACGTGTCGCAATAAATCTAATAAAATCGTCCTTCCACCCGACACGCTCGCCTGCCCAATTTCGGTCCAACTCGTCGGGCCACTTGGCCACCATGGCCTGAATCTCTTGGTCTGTTAACCTCTCGATCGCCTGCAAAACCTCCTGCCAGGCTGGCGAGTCCAAGTGCTGTCCAGCGAGGTTTGCGGCGATATGCTGCGCCATGTCATCCTGGTCGGCTGATAGCGTATAATCCGGCGCGCATCCACTTTCGTCGGGCACGTTTATCTTGAAGAAGGCACGCTCGTGGTCGATTGGCACAACTCTTTGGCAGTAGAGTAGCGCATTGGGATTATCGGGCTTTCTGTCATGATGCCAAATAAGAGCATCAATGGCGAAGAGTGCAATTGCGTCTCGTATCGTTTGGCGCGTTTGCTTTTGCGACGGGGCAAGTGTCTGTCCGTCCACACGCGGAGCGCTGACGTACGCGGAACAGAATGCCAGCTTGCCACGGTCTTTGTCGTAAATGTTGGCCACGCGCTGACCAAGGTGCGAATCGTCGGTAGAAGGCGGGTCAACCGGTATCCTCACAAGTCCTACTGCTGGCGTGGAAAGCCCGACGAGTGCACACAGGTCTGTTCCGGCAAGCTCTCGTAAAATATCGATTCCGCCGTGGCGCATCTTGCATTGGGCCTTCATGACCCAAAGACCTGCAGGTCTACCGTCATGCTCTAACTGAAATAGGATTGGGTTGGTCGAACCCTGGTCAAGAATGCTGTGTGGTGTCCCGACGGATAGCGATAGCGGCATCGCGCCAACTACATGAAAACTCGGAGACTGCGGGTTGTTTGCTACCATCGACAGGTCCGCTCGTCGCAGGGAGCGGTAATGTACGCACAGTTTGACCAGCGCCGCAAGAGCGAAAAGTCTGGTGGTCATTGAGGGAGGAACGGTGCTTCCTTTGATGATAGCTTCAAAGTGCCCCGATCCCCACCTGCACCGCGCAGCCCACCATGCCTAGACACCCGCAACCTCAACTGCGCCGCGCAGAACCCCAGCAATGTAAGCTTGATCTTGTTCTGCACCGATCAGTCGACCCTCGACACCTCCTCCGAGGCGCTCCGCACGACGCAGCTCCACAATTTTCTTGCCCCCGCTCCCACCCATCGTGTACCGTCCACCACGTACGCCAACTTTCCGCCGAATCATCGGCCGGCACTCCATAGCGCCCGTCGAGCGAACTCACCCCCCATACACGTCGTCCTGCTCGATTCGCGACAACACCCAATCAAATACGCTCGCCTCGACCAGCGCCCCGCAATGCCCGCATTTCTCCGTCATCTCCACCGGAAGCGGCGCTCCGCACGCAAGACACCCCGCCTTCCCATCCGCGTGCCTCCGCGACGCGCTGCGCACCAGCGTCCAATACTCCGTATACGCCCGCTCCTTCTTCCGATTGCCGCCCACCACTTCGCCACTACCTTGGCGAATCGTGTAATCGAGACCCGTGGCGTGCACGCGCACCGTAATGGCCTGATACCACTTGTCATGACTGACCCGCACCAGCTCGATGTTCGTGATGCGCGCGTTTTCCGTAATGTTGCGTAAACCCTGCTGCCGATACGCCTCGATCCAATAAATCTGCGCGTTCCAAAGCCTATCCGTCAAGCACGGGCGCGCCCTTTGCCATTCGAGCGAGCTCCATGCGTGCTGCATCGTATTGAAAATCAGTTGCACGCGGCGGTCGACGACTTCACGTGTAAACGTCGGATCTACCCGCAAAAGCTCTTCCTGCCGCTGTCGCAATTCAGGATCGAAGACCGTGGGGCTCGACGTCCCCTGTTCCTCCGTCGTGCCCGTCAGCATCGGCCCGCGCGTTTCACGCGACACGATTCGAATGCTCTCCACCACCCAATCGAATTGACCCGAATCGACCGCTTGTGAGCAATACATGCAGCGACCGTGCACCGTCCTTTCGAGCGGCGCACCGCAATTCGGACAAACCAATGTGCGAGCCTTCGCCGGGGGCCTCGAACGCGTCCCCATCGCCCGCGCGAGCGTCCAGCGCTCGCATGCGTAATACGCCTGCGACTGACCGCTCGGCACCATCTCCGTGTAATTGCTCTCGATCTCCACGGTGATGCGATGCATTCGCGCATGGTTGTCCCATTGAAAAGAATACGGTCGCATGGCGCCCACGATCACGGACGATACGGGCGTACGCGCCAATGACGCGAGCGTTTGGCGCGCACCCGGTCGAAGATACGGCGAATATCGCTCGAGCACCTGCGAGCCCCGCGCGACGTGCGCTTCGGTATAGAGCGCCGCGAGAAAGTCCTCGAAGATGACGACGGAGAAATCGGGATCCGCGCGGCGAATCGATTCCATTTGCTTTCGCACGACGGCAGGATTGGGCGCGTCTTCCTCGGGCGTTGCAATGGTTTGGGATCCGGAGGACGACCACGCTTGATCCGCCCCCGACTTCTTTGTCACGCGCGATATCACAAACCCGACGAGCGCCAATGGTGCAGCGAAAATCGTTGCCACCGTCGCAAACATTCCAGCGCCGAAAATGAAACCGAAAGCCTTCGATCCAGCAGATTCGACGTCCTTTCCCATGGGAATGGCGGGACGTGGATCCGGCGCCGGGTATACCGATTCGGCAGGCGACGCAGCCACGCGAGCATGCCTTTTCCCGCTGGTTTCGCGCACGGCCCATACGGGCTCGTAATGGGTTGCGGCAACGGACGAACCCGAGCTGGAACGCGTGGAGCTGCTCGAGGAGCTCGAACGACTGCTGCTCGACGAGCTCGAAGACCGGTAGCTACTGCCGCTCGATGAACGGCTGCTTCCGCTGCTCGACGAGCGAAAACTGCTTCCCCCGCTCGGGCGCGAGCTGCTTTTGAAGGAGCTTCCGCCGCCGGGGCGCGCGGAGGATTCGCTCTCCGAGAGAATGCATGCCGAGGATGCAAGCAGGCCGAGACACCAAGTTCGTCGTTTCATGACACGTTCACCTCGTCAGCAAGCTCGTTGGTATCGTCGATGCGAGGGGGTAGGGTGCTGGCAAGCCATTGTCCGAATTCACGAACGGCTTTTTCGAAGGCGTCGATGTCGCCGCCTTCGGCGATGGCGCGTTCGATGTTTGCGATTGCGGCGGCGGGTTGTCCATCGCCTTCGCGGCGTACGATGCCGATGTCGACGACGACTTCGGCGCGTTTTTCGAATGTGCTCACGTAAATGAGAATGCCGGTGCGATCGCGCGTGCAGGATATGTTTTGATCGACGAAAACTTCGCGCGCGGCGGATCGAACGGCAGCGGCGCGCGTCGTTTTGGGCGTGAAAAGTCGCCTGATCGCGGGAACTCGAGCGCAGAATGCCAACCCTGCGAAAAAGAGAAGGGCAATGGAGGGCGGCGCGAGGTCATCGGTGAATTCGATGGGTGCATACACATACGTGCACAAGCCCAGGAGGGCCATGATGGCGCCGAAGATCAAATCGGCTGCGCGGTAGTTGCCCGATTGAGGGCGCATGGTCACGACGATTTCGGCCGAGCTTTTGGATTCGACGTCGCGCACGAGCGCTTCGATTCGGCGCTTGGTCGATTCTTCGTGCCACTTGATCGTTGCCATTCAGTTCCCCACCGTGAACGAAGGGACCCATTTATGGGCGGCCGTAGTGAATGCGAATCGTATTTTGTTGGCGAAGTCGTTGGCGAGCGTCGCTGAATTGTCGGAAGCCGTGCCGACATCGATGGTCGGGCTGCTCTCCGCGACAAATCGGAAACCTCCGAGATGGCTGGCATTCTTCATATCGAATACGAGGACTTCCGCGCTGAGATAACCGCCGTCGAACACTTTGCATGGCTTGGCCGCGCTCGCGCCGGCATCGGCTGGTGGCGGTGCACCTGCGTCGCGTGTTTCGTCGGACGATGGTTTGGGGCAGCCACCGAACGAATTACGCGTGACCGATGGCCCGCTATACTCGATGGATCGAATGACGAATACGTACCGAACGACTTCGCAATGTTTGAGGTGGTTATCGGCGGAGTACCAGGGCACTTCATCGGGTACGGTTCCGAGGATGGGATTGTACGGTGCGCGGCGGTTGGCGAGAAGCGCGGCGCAGCGATTCATGGATCCGCTGCCGGCGATGCGATAGGGAATATTGCCCAAAGCGATTGGGTCTTCGAGGTCTTCGAGGTATTCGATGGCCACGTTGGCGTGTTCGTCGACATCGAAGACACCTATTTTGGGTGCGGGGCCGTTGATGGTGACACCGTCGACGGTAACTCGCGGGGCCGCTTTGGCTGCCGTGCGGATGGCTGCGAACTTGGCGAGCTGAGGTTCCACGGCGGCTTTGTGTTCGGTGAGGACATCGCGGAGGTCTTTGGAGCAGCCGAAGGCAGGTAAAAGCGCAAGGATCCACGAGTAGCGGCGCGCCGTGCGAAGCGACATGGGGCCATGATATGGCGCATGGCGCTCGGAGAGCAAGGAAATTCCTGGGTCGGGCAAGGGGAATGCCCCTCTCAGGGAAAGGAGAGGGGCATTGGAGGCGAGACGGTTAGAACGGGCTCACGGTGGGCAAATTGTCGCCCATTTCGCTGGGGCCGTCCCCGCGCGTGACAGCGTCGCCGAGGCCGAGCTGACCCACGTCGCTCTTGCCCCAGCACTTGATGGTCGCGTCGTCGAGGATGACGCACGTATGCGTATTGCCACAACGCACGGTGGTCGCGGTTTTGCCAGTGCCGAGGTCGATTGCGGCGAGGTTGTCGCCCATTTCATTGGAGCTATCGCCGCGACGATTGACGTCGCCGAGGCCGAGCTGACCCAGCGCATTTTCGCCCCAGCACTTGAGGCTTCCGTCGTTCAACAGGGCGCAGGTGTGGTCGCCGCCTGCGGCAATGCTGACGGCGGTTTTGCCAACGCCCAGATCGACGGCGGGTAGAGCGTCGCCCATTTCGCCCATGTCGTTGCCGCGAGCGCTGGTGTCGCCGAGGCCGAGCTGGCCCGCGGTATTGTTACCCCAGCACTTGACGGAGCTGTCGTTGAGCAGTGCGCAGGTATGGTTGGAACCTGCTGCAATCGCAATCGCCGTCTTGCCCGTGCCGAGATCGACCACCGGGAGCGCATCACCCAATTCGCCTGCATTGTCGCCGCGGTGGTTGACGTCGCCAATGCCGAGGTTGCCGCTCGAATTGGAGCCCCAGCATTTCACCGTGCTGTCATCGAGGATGGCGCACATGTGATTGGACCCTCCAACGATTGCAGCGGCGGTTCTTCCAATGCCGAGGTCCACGGCCAGCAGATTGTCGCCCATGTCGTTTGCGCCGTGGCCTTTGTTGAACGTGTGTCCCTGACCAAGCTGGCCGAATTGGTTTTGGCCCCAGCACTTGACGCTACCATCGTTGAGGATGGCGCATACATTGAAGACGCCAACGCCGATAGCCGTGACCGTTTTACCGGTCCCGAGGTTCACGACCGGCAGGTTGTCGCCCATTTCGCCTGGATTGTCGCCAATGATAGTGGGAAAGCCCATGCCGAGCTGCCCCCAGAAGCTACTGCCCCAGCACTTGAGGCTCGCGTCTTCGAGCACTGCGCATGCAGCATCGGTCATGATGCCGATGCGCGTCGCCATTTTGCCGGTACCCAGATCGAGGAGTGGCAGGTTGCTGCCCATTTCGCCGGGGTTGACGCCTCGGGGGTTTTGATCGCCAATTCCGAGGACGCCGGCTGCATTGCTGCCCCAGCACTTGGCATTGCCGCTATCGGCTTGGGCACAAGCGTTGTTGTACCCGACCCACAGTTTCGTCATTTGTCCGTCGAACGTGCAGGTTTCGCCGTCGCCGGTATACCCCGCATTGCACGCGCAGGTCCTCGAGCCAGGCGTATTGGTGCACGTCGCATTGGGATCGCAACCGCCATTGTTCGTCTGGCATTCGTCGATGTCGGTGCACGTGACGCCGTCACCCGTATAGCCCATGTTGCATGCGCAGGTCCGCGAGCCAGGCGTATTGGTGCACGTCGCATGGATGTCGCAGCCGCCGTTGTTCGTCTGGCATTCGTCGATGTCGGTGCAATTGTATCCATCGCCCGTGTAGCCCGTGTCGCATTCGCACGTGCTGTTGTTGCACGATGCGTTCGCTCCACAATCGGCGCTCGTGCTGCACGTTGGCGTGGTGCATACGCCCGCGCCATTGCAAACGCCCGAGCATTCATCGTCGGGGTCGGTGTTGCTCTTGATGAACGAGCAGACGCCGTCGAAGCCGGTGCCTTTCTTCGCGCCCGTGCAGGCATAACACAATCCGCCGCAATGGTTGTTGCAGCAGACGCCGTCGACGCAATACGTCGACAAGCATTGATCACCCATCGAGCACGGCACGCCGTTGTAGTATCCGCAGGCTCCGCTGCCATTGCAGCCGCCGCCGTAACATTCATCGTCCGGATCGGTGTCGTACTTGATGGGACCGCACGTGCCGTCGGTTCCCTGGCCTTTTTTCGTTGCCGAACACGCGACGCAGATGCCGTTACACGCGGTATCGCAACAAATGCCGTCGACGCAATGCAGCGATGCGCATTGATCGCCCGCCGTACACGTCGTGCCATTGGGCAGATTTATGGGCGAGGTACAGCCGGCATTTCCATTGCATTCGCTGTTCATGCATTCGTTGTCGGGATCGGTGCCGGTGATGATGTTGCCGCACGTGCCATTGAGCCCCTGGCCCTTCTTGGCGGCCGTGCAGGCTTGGCAGAGGAGCGGACAAGCGCTGTCGCAACAGACGCCGTCGACGCAGAAGCCCGATTGGCATTGCGTTGCGAGCGTGCAGGCTGCTCCGTTGGGTTGCGGCGATTGAGGTTGGTTGCACGCGCCGCCGCCATTGCATTCGCCCGGATTGCATTCGTTGTCGGGGTCGGTGCTGGCTGCGACGTTGCCGCAGACGCCGTCGAAACCGCCGCCTTTTTTCGCACTGGAACATGCTTGGCAAGCGCCAATGCAGATGTTACCACAGCAGAACCCGTCGACGCAGTAGTGCGAGAAGCATTGGTCCTTGTTGGAGCATGGCGCGCCGTTGTAGTAGCGACACGCGCCCTTGTTGTCGCACCGACCACCATTGCATTCCAAGTCTGGATCGAGCTCGGAGCCGATGTTGCCGCAAACGCCGTCGACACCTTGGCCCTTTTTGGCCGCGGTGCACGCCATGCACGTCGAAGCGCACGCCGTGTCGCAACAGACGCCGTCGACGCAATTGCCGGAAGCGCATTGTCCGCCGGACACGCACGTCGTCCCATTCGCTTGCGGCGTTTGAGGTTGATTGCAGGCGCCAGAACCGTTGCATTCGCCTGGATTGCATTCGCTGTCGGGATCGTGGCCCGACTTCATCGGACCGCACACGCCGTCGTAGCCTTGGCCCTTTCGAGCTTCGGAGCAGGCGTAACACATCTGCGTGCAGAGGTTGCCGCAGCAGAATCCGTCGACGCAATACCCGGACAAACACTGCGACTTGTTGGCGCAGGGAACGCCGTTGTATTGCTTGCAGACGCCCGAGCCATTACACGCGCCGCCCCAGCATTCCTCGTCCGGGTCCTTGTCGTTGGCAATGGGGCCGCATACCCCGTCCACGCCGCTGAACTTCTTCGCGGCGGTACAAGCTTGGCATGATCCGAGACACCAGCTATCGCAACACACGCCATCGGCGCAATATCCCGATTCGCATTGTGCCGAACCCGTGCACGCCGTTCCGTTGGCTTGTTTCGTTTGCGCGGCGCTACATGCGCCGGAGCCGTTGCATTCGCCAGGATTGCACTCGTTATCGGGATCGGTCGCCGCTGCAATGAGGCCGCATTGGCCATTGTTACCGCTGCCCTTTTTCGCAGCCGAGCACGCCGAGCATCCGCCCATGCAAATGTTGTTGCAGCAATACCCGTCCACGCAATAGTTGGACAAACACTGCGCAGCGGCCGTGCAAGCGACGCCATTGTAATTCTTGCACATGTTCTTGCCGTCGCACGCGCCGAGCGGGCAGTCGTTGTCGGGATCGGTATCGTATTTGACCGAGCCGCACACGCCGTCGACGCCGCTGCCCTTTTTGGCTGCGCTGCACGCCATGCATTTGTTGTCGCACTTGTTGTCGCAACAGAACCCGTCGACACAATACCCCGTTGGGCATTGGCTACCGAGCGTACACGCAATGGCCGTCGAAGGTGGCGGCAGCGCCAGCGCCTCGTCGAGCGATTCTCGAATGGCGACGCCTTCGCCTTCTTCGACGACCGCATCCGCGTTTGCTCGACCACCGTATCCGCCATATCCACCGGTCGAACCGCCACCGCCCGAGTTTCCGTCCAGGTCTCCGTACGCCCCGGAACTACATCCTGTCGCCACCGCTAGGCCAATGGCGACCCATAAACGAGTGGCAAAGCCCCAGGCCGTGCCACGAAAAGCAGAATTCATGTTCATGAGCTCCTCGACATGAATATCACCGAACTGCCGCTCGACTGTCAAGCGCGACGTCCTCCGTTGTCATGAGCACTGGAAAAATTCACGCTTGTCTTCAGATTGTGCGTTTGCGCGGCAAACGCCATTGTCGCAACGTCAACTCGACATTCGCTCGAACCACCCATATCCATGACTGACGGAGCGACCCAGTGCGAGGCCATCGGGCAATTCGAGGTTCGTGACGAAGGTGCCTTCGAAGCCGATGAGCGACACGTTTTTTACGGTCGTTGGCACTTCGCGTGTTGGCTCGAATGCGGCAAAAACGGTTTCGCTTGGCTCGAAAAACCAACCGAATGCTTGGCTCATCGTGAGGATATTTCCGACGAGGATTCGGTCGAGCTCCTGACGCCGCGCGGCCCGGTCCAAATTGCGAAAGCGCGCGTGGTTTTCCTGATTCAGAGCAATCCACGGGGCTTGGAATTCATAGCGCACGAGTTTTCGTGAAAAGGCCCGAGTCATGGCGAGCGAAGTCCAGTCGACTTGGGCAATCTGCACGTCATGTTCTCCGATTCGCAAGGACGTGCCTGGCCACGGGAACGTCATGGCTCGTCCAGCGGCGGTGCCAATGGCAAACATCGCAGGAGCTTGATTGACCCAGCGATATTGCACGAGCGGATAACGCGGCACGGTGCGGTCTCCTTCGTGGCCGTGAAAGGCGGTATCGCTCGTGAAAATGGTCCCTACGGCGCCACGAAAGCGGGCGGCGAGCACGTGAGGGTTCGCCTGCGGCAGTGGAGTCGAAAATCGAAAGCGGCCAAATGCAGCATGGGTGGGTGCCGGAGAAGATGTCGTCACGGTCGAGCGAGGTACAGCGTTTGCGAGCGTTCGTCAAGCGCATGCGCGAACGGCGCGGCTCGTCGTCGGCTTTTTCATGCGAGGGGTCGGGGATCATAGCTTTTTTCTGACGATGCGCGGGTGACCTTCGGCTTTTCTCGTCGCGGTGCTGGCCACGTTGGACGATTTCCCGAGGGGCCCTGCGCAGCGACGACATTTTGGTTTGGAGTGGCAACGTGTCACGCCGGTCGCGATTCCGGTCGTGGAGCATGTCGACTTCTTCTGAGGCGCTTTGGCTTCTCGTTACCGTTTGTCACCGAGCCGCTTCGACGGGAGACGTTGTCGCACCAGGGCGCGGCTGGTCTTCCCCGGCGCACGATCTCGTCGATACTGTTCTACAAAAAGTTTGAAAATCTGCCGTGGGGCTGCAACGAAACCGGACAGAACCTGCTGAGGCGGGTGGAGAGGAGGCGGGTATGGAGCATCTTGTATTTACGCATGTGCCGGCGGCTGGATTTTCTGCATTCGATGTGGAGCTTTCGGTGGGAGCGTGGGGGCTCGTCGACGTGTCGGGATATGAAGGGACGAATCAGTATGCGCTGAAGCCGCTTGGGGAGGCGCCGGTGGTGGTGGTATTGAAGCTTCGATTGAAGTGGGGGATAGCATCGTTGGCTCGCGCGATCGAGGGTGCGTGGAGTGCGAAGGAATGTGATCGCAAGTGGGATGGTTGTCAAAAATTGCTCAATGCGGAGCTTGGTGTGGCGGGGATGTCGAACGATGTGGCGAAGCGCGAGGCTGCGGCGCGTTTGCAAAAGTTATTGTTGATTGGGGCGGGTGAGGGGCAGACGCGATTGCGGTATCAGCAGGAGGTGGATTTTGGTCGCAAGCAGCAGCTACTCATTTCGCAGGGGCAAGCGGCGTCGGACGTGGCATTGCTGGGGCTTGGTTCCGTGATGCTGGACATTGCGCAGGCGACGGACCAATTGGCATTGGCGATTGGTCATGGTGAGAGTGCGCATGCGCCGTATTTGCGCAAGGCGAAGGCGACGATGGCATGTGCGTCGGCATTTGGGGTGGTTGCGGACATGCTTGGATTCATGGCGGAGCATGGGAGTGCTGGAGCGGATCGGGAGCAGGCATTGGCATTGCGCGGGCCGCTCGAGGAATTGGTGGCGCGGTATCCGGCGCGCGCTGCGGGGAGATTGGTGGAGGCGCCGCAAGCCGAGGCAGTGACGCCACCGGTGACGTGATGGTGAGCGATCGATCGCGTTGACGTGCGCAAGCAGCCCCGTCGGAGTACCGGCGGGGCTGCGGCGTTATTAGCGAGTCACACGGGAGTCGATTCCGCGAACCCGGTGATACTGCCCCGGCAAGAGCTCGTGCCAAACCCCAATTCGTCCGATCGTCTGTGTAGCGAGCGAATCGAAGACCCTCTGCGATACGGTCACCACGTGACGTGCCATTCGAGGTGCCAGCGCACGGAGCGCGCGTCGCCGTTCCCAATGGTCACGAATGTCGAGAGCCGTCAGGAGCGCTGGTTTCAATGTTGGGTCCTGTTCCGTCACGAAAACCTGTTGCCGTTTGGTTTCGTCCCCGCGCAACAGGCCGCGCACATCGAGCGGTGCTTCGATTCTGGCCCACTTGTCGAGGAGATGCCGACCTGTGACCTTTCTCGCCGCAACGCGAGCATAATAATCGCGGCACAGCGATAACACATCGGCTTCTGGAACGAGGCCTTTTCCATGAAGCGTGTCGCGTGTGCATTGCAGCAGGATTGGATCGTAAATGCACTCGGCGTCCAGCTTTCCTTTCTGAAATGGATTGCGCACCTGCGCGACGGTGACCGTGCCCGGAGTCGTCCGTCGAGCATGGCGATTGCATCGCCCAGCAATTTGTACGAGCGCATCGAGCGGTGCGAAATCACGGATGACACGATGCATGTCCAAGTCGACGCCCGCCTCGACGCATTGTGTGCTCACGACGATATGTGAGGGGTCGTGCTTGAGTGTCTCTATCACCGAAAGCCGATGGAATGGCGTCATGTCGCCGCTCAGGAGCAAAGGATCGAATCCTGCTGCAATCAGTCCTTCGAGAGTCTCTTGCGCAGTCGCCCGCAGGTTGACCGTGACGAGCATACCTTCATTACGCGACAGTGCTTCGTGACAAAAGCGCACCGTATTCGTCATGAAAGTATTGAAATCGATGGCGGTTTCATGCTCGAGGTGTAACTCGTAACGTGTCAGTCCTGCATATAGCGAATCTGGATCGTCGAGTACTTCCGTGGCACCAGACAAACAAGGTGACGGTGTGGCACTCATCGCGAGTATGCGCGTACGACCGAGTTTGTTGAGCGCATCGAGAGCTTCCGACATGGCTGCCCACAACGCGGGCGGAACACACTGCACCTCGTCGATGATGATAAGCGCATTGAGAAGGCGATGGTAGCGCATCGCGTGTTTTGCGCGATCGGAATATAGCGCAAGGAGTATTTGGTCGAACGTCGTGATGACCACTTCGCTGCGCCATGTATCGATGAAAAAGTCTGCGGTGCCGGCGTCGAGCTCGCAGTCGTATGCTCGATCGGAAAGCGAATGAAATGGTAATAAGGTGTCGCCGTCGTCGGCGTCTACATCCAAAAGTTCGCGCCATACCTTCTCGGTTTGGTCGACGATGGACAACATGGGCAAAGCAATGACGATGGTCGGTGTCTCGTTCGCCCCTGCCAGCCGGGCACGCTCGTCGAGTGCCCATTGGGCAGCGAGTAACGTTTTTCCCGCTCCTGTCGGCAGCGTAAGCGTCAAAATTCCTTCTTCGCGATGCTTGGCAAAACTCGCCAAGCTTGCACTACGCGCACGCTCGCGTAACGCATCCATGGGCGTTTGATCGAGCGAATTGAGCATCGATGCCACACGAGCAGCCGGAAGATTGCGGCGATCGCGGTGCAGGTAGCTACGCACTTCGGACCGCTCCACGGCAAGAAATGCTTTGTCCGCCTCCAGCAGCACAGAATAGCCCGCGCGCGCGATGAACCGCGCTCGACGCATTTCGTCGGACGGAAGCACGCGCCACGCATCGAGCGCTTGCATGAGAATCCGATTGACCTGCCGTATAACCACGACCGGATCTTGCACGACGATGGCTGGTGCGAGATCCGTTTCGGCGACCAGCGCCCCCATGTCGATTGTAGGAATCTCTGCGCACAGCGCATCGCGCCATTCGGTTTCGGTCAGCGGTCCACGTAGCGAAGCGTCGTCGAACGGGAGCCCTCCATGATGGCCCTTGACCGCGAGCGCTCGTTCGATCATTTCCTTGTCATTACATTGCGCACCCTTTGCCCACGAAGTCGCCAGTACCAACGACAAGAGCGTGTGCGCTTTGCGTCGCGCGTCTCCGCTCCAGTGTTTGGGATCGGCAATGTACTCTTGAAATGAGCGACTTGCTTTTCCCAAGTCGTGAAGTCGTGCGAGGTCTATTGCGAGGCGTTCGCCGCCGAGTGTTCGCCATGCGAGCTGCCCGTGCTGTTCGAGAATCGCGTTCGTGGCGGCAATGATTTCCGCAACGTGTTGCTTTAAAAAGCGCCGCGGATCGTGATGGCTTTGGATGCGGGACTTTTCGATCACAGGAACATCACCGGTCCCGCCGAGGATTGCCAGGCGCCGTTGGTGTGCACCGGCAGTCCGTTGCCGTCGGGGGCGATGAAATAAGTGGCATGCGTGAACCGACGTTCCACGGTGACCTCGCGCGGGAGCGCAATGGACAACACGCGGAGTTTTTCCTTCAAAATCGCATCGACGTCAATGTACGTGGTTGCATCGTGCGGTACGACGGATCGAACGCGGTACGTGCCCTGCGCGAGCGGGACGAGGGTCTCGTCGCTCGTGTATTCGACGGACGCAATCATCTCCGAAAGGCCCATGCAAGGCGTGAAGTGCGTTCGTGCTTCACGCATGCGTGCGGCAAATGCGTCGTGCCATCGAGCGGGCAGCGACGCAATCACTTCAAAATTCGGCTCGATGAGCCATTCTTGCCGCGACTGCGTGTTGCTCTCTTCGGACATGAACAAGTCGGGTGGCTTCTTGGCCGAATAGGTTGCTGGCAAGAAACGCATTTGCTTGATTTTTCGAAGGTTGCATGCGTGCCAATGCGTACGTGGACACGCACCGAGCAGCGCTACGTGGGACGCAGCCAGCTCCGTCGCAAGCTCGTCCTTTGCCAAACCCAACACGTTCGCAATGAGCCCCAATACCGCCGTGCGTGGAGGTAGCGGATATCCAAGACCCACGACCGGGGCTTCTGCGCGCAAGAAGAATCCGAAACGCGCATGCCACCGAAAGCGGACGGCCGTCAGTGGTCGAGCGATTGCTTCGTCCACCACGATGGCAGCTCCCCCGTGAACGCAACGTCGGAGTCTACGGTTACGTTGACGCTTGCAATACGTCCTGCCGCATGTGCGGTTTCCAGCTTGCCGGCGAGCCGCGCGGCATCGAGATTGAAATCATCACAGCTCGACCAATGGCGCGGATCCACCTTGTCTCCTCGAGAAATCGGTTTTACGTACGTAATGAGGTTGCCCACTTGATATTCGACCCCCGGCTTGTATCGAACATCGACCAGCAGTCGTGGTGATTGCTGCGTTTTCGTGCGCGTATTCGCGGCGACGCGCACGCCGTTCCACAACGCGCCGAGCAATTGGTCGTAGTCGTTCTCGGTCATGCGCGACAACACCGCCGAATGCTCGTTCGCGATACCTGAAAATCCAATGAGCCCATAACGCAAACAGGCGTAATCCGTGAACGTCCCTTGTTCGCGATCTCCTCCGTCCTTCTTTTCGCCAGACGTGAATGTGGACGTGCCTCGAATGAGCAATTCTTCGGCCGGATGCAGGACCTCGCCGTGGTTGAATTGCACCGCGCCCGTCAAGGTTTTCGGTCTTGGTGACGGGTCCCAATTCTTTGCATTCGACGGTGGTTTCATGGCCAAGGACGAGCCGAACATGCGCGCGTCGATGAAGCCGTCGAGAATGGCGCCAACCAGTTCCGATCCAGTAAGTTGCCCCTTCTTTTTCGCCTCCATCCACCCGAGCACACGTTTGGCCAAGTCGACCGCCTGCCCATCGAGTTGATCGACGAGAATGTCCTCGCCACGCATTTTCAGGTAGTCGCGAGCAAACCGCTTGAGTCTTACGTCGGTCACGTAAAACGTCCCGTCGGGAAGTTGTCGCGGGCGATTCTCATCCGGATCCCCATTGGGATTGCCCATGCGAATGTCATACAAGAATAGGATTTCGCGTCGCGATTGGAGTAGCTTCGTGTCCGTGCTCATGGTGCACCCTCGGCAGTCATCGGTGTTTCCTTGGGATTGAAGACGTCTCCTGCGAGCGCTTGCCCGAGGAAAATGAAATACATGGCGGTGTCCGCATCGAGCGAGATGTTCGTTCCCAGGCGCCGGCCAAGCTCGCTCGCGTCGGTGACGACGTCGCGCAACACCGACCATCGCTCGCTCTCGTATTCGCTGAATTTTTCTCGGATCTTGACGTAAAGCCCAGGTAGATCACGACCCGTCAGCGTGCCTCGGCGAAGCCACGTGAGGGCATTCGAACGGACGTTGACACCTTTTTTCGATTGCTCGACGAGCACTCGTCCAAAAAGAATTCCCGTGACGAATGCGAACATCTTTTCGTCCGTATCGATGCCACTCGGCGGGGTCACCAATTTCTGAAGCCGCTCGGAACGCGGCACGTATCGCTCTGCGTTTGTCATCGGGGGTAAAACCTCCAAGTCCCTCAGATAATGGAGCAACAAGGCAGCATGACGAATCCATGAAGCAGCATTCATGCGAACCTCCGCTCCCGCTTTTTTCGGTGGCGGAGGTTCGAAGGTGAAATTGGAAGCAACGTAGCGTTCCTCGACCGTAGGATCGACCAGGTAATCCGCAATGATGTCACGCAATTCGTGCATCAACGGCCCCACCGCCATCGGTGCGGCAAGATAGACGCTTCGCGCAATTTGTTTGCGAACTGCTGCCAGTCGAAGGCCATTTCGTCGCTCCGTGCGCTTTCCGCCTGGATGCGCGAATACGTCGGCAACGAGCGAGAGCCGGAGGTCGAAGGGGCGCGCTCGTCGCATCGGCAATACTCCTCCCGTCCATGCATTGGCGATCTTGTTGCGTGCGGAAAGAATGCCAAGCCGGGTGCACGGCACGTCCGTAATGAATCCAGTGACGTCATCCAGAGAATCACCAGTTGTCGCCCATAAAATGTGGAAACTCGCGAGTGACGACTCTTCGGCAAGGTCGCTCAAAAGATCGCCTTCCGCAGCATCGGTGCCTTTTCCAGTACGGATCTTGTCCAGGATGTCCGCGGCAGTTCGTGCTGCATATCCACCGGCAGCCGGGGCCACGATATAGGGGAGTACCAGCGCGGAAGCTCCAGCGATGTATGCTCGCAGCTTCGCCCTTTGATGGATGTATGTGCTCGCGATGGCACTTGCGCACGCTGCACACACGGCAAATCGATCGCTCGCTCGGTCGACGTCGAATCCAGCGAAAAAGCCGTGATTGTCCATGTTGAGAAAGTTCAACTTGGCGCCCCGAAGCGCGTTCGCCCCCAACCGTGCATTTCGTTGGCAAATCGGACACCTTGCCAAGGGTGTGGCTTCATCAATGCCGTAAAGCTCACTGCTGACGACTTCGAGCACGTGCGCCGCATAGTCGGCGTCGTCCCCTGGTGGCGTGCCGAGCGACACGTAGACGGTCTTTTTTTCTGGTATCGCCGCAAGCGCTTCGCCTACACGTGCGGTTCTTTCCACGGCAGTTCCGGCGCCCAACGAATCGAGTACGGCACGGTATACTCTGGACGCTGGTGCGCCCGCATTTGCGAGTGATTCGAAGTGGGCAAGCGTCGCCGCAATGGTTGTCGCATTGGGGCCGACACCCTTTTTCGGATCCATGGTTCTCTTCAGAATTGGACCGATTTGTGGCGATCGAGGCCCCGGCGGACGCCGAAACGGAAACCGAAATCGCGAGCTCTCGTCCACCTCGATGGCCGTTGCGCGCAGCGTTCCCCCGGGGCCAGGTTCAATGATGTACGCGCGCTCGCCCGCCGCAGGAAACTCGGCCACCACCTGCAGCTCGCGCACCGCCAGCGGCACGTCCGATGCCGTGGTCACCTTGGGAGCAAGCTGAATCAACGCGCGCAACATGTTCGTGCAAGTCCTCGGTGCGGTCTGCTGACACGTTCCAGCCGTACCCGCGCGTACTCCTGTCGAACACCGGACACAAGAAAAATCGTACGTCGGGGACACGTTTCTCGAAACCACGCTCCTTCGCCGCTACCGAGTACCGCCTCCTCGCCCCGCAGCCCCACCCGCCATCGCCGTTGCTCTCCACGCCCCCACTCCCAACCGCGTCCCCTCGACACGCCGTGACCCGTCATCCCTCTTTTCTGCAGCGGCGTCGCATAGCATCGGCTCGTCGTTGCCGAGCAGCCTTCATCATCGCCCTATTGATGCAATGCGCTGGTCTCGCTCGCCTGCGTCGCGCAACCGTGATGCCGGTCGTCGGTCGTTCAATCCGAGGACCACAGGCCCAGCGCCAATTGGCATGCGCGCGCAAAGCGAGGAATCATTGCGTTCATGCCGAGCGCTGTCATCGTTGCTCGGCCCGTCGCTGTCAATCCATCGATGGCCCCATCGGCGTTCAAGCGGAAGTGCTCCGACCACCTCTGGTCCAGGGGGTGAAAAAGACGTACGGATTCGCCGCCTTCTGGGTCTGCCGCAGCGATCTTGTTGGCCTTGTGAAGGCTGCAATTGGGACATTGAAGTGCCAAATTTGCCAGCGATGTCGCTCCACCTTTGCTTCGCGGTATGATGTGATCGATATGAAAAGTTGCGCCATGCCCGAATTGTGCCAATCGGCAATAGCAGCATCGCCCGGCATCACGCGCGAATACGGCGTCTCGTAGCTTTCGAGGGATCGCCGAACGACTCAAGTTCCGAGCGCCCTGTGCGCAGCCATCGCCAAGAGCTGCGCAAACTGCGACATCTGCACCAGCGTCTCCAGCTCCTCACGCTCGGTGGCGGTGAGCACTCCATCGGTGTTCCGTTCCAAGAGCCCGTGCATGCGCTCCGTCAAGCTCTTCGATAGGGTAGGCAATTCAGGAACAATCGCGCGCGGGAACGAGAGAACGACCGTATCCGTACTCGAACTCATCGCATGAGCTTACCACCTTGGGAGCAGCCCGCCAAACGTTTTCCCTCGCATTCCTGCGCCGCCGGTTCCAACCGCCCAATAGCCACGCCACCACATCCTTGTGCATTACCAAGGCATCGACCTGGTGTACAATCACGTACGCGAAGCTCTGAAACAGGCCATCGAGGCGATGATCATGGAACACAACGTCCAAGGAAAGCCGTACAAGTTTCCCCCCTTCGCGCAAGCCCTCGTCGACCGCGGGATACGTGAGGGCAAGCTCGACGGCACGCGCGGCACGCTGCTGCGGCTCTTGAAGCGCGCTGGCATCGAGCTGACCGACGCACAACGCGCACGGATCGAAACGTGTAACGACCTCGCGACGCTCGAGCGCTGGTCCGACAACGTCATCGGCGCCAAGTCCGCGGCGGACGTGTTCGGCAACGACTGACCGCGCCCCAAAACATCGAGTCCACGACATATTCATCATTGTCCACAGTTCGTCTCGTACGCACCCCACACCATAACTTCGTTTCCCCTCCGTCGTTCGTCCCGGAACGCGACCATTCGTGTACGCTCGCCCCTTCCAAAGGGGGCACCAAATGGACACGAACGAATCGACACAAACGAAACCTCTGCCGCTCCGCATGATCGTCGAATGGATCTATTGCCCGCGGCTCTTTCATTACATGCACGTCGAAGGCTCGATGGTCGCCAACGAACACGTTTGGCGCGGCCGTCATGCCCACGAAAAAATCGACGCCAAAGGCTCGTCCCGCGCACGACGCGATGTGAAAGTCGATACACCCGAAGAAGACGCCGCGAACGACGCACCCGTCGAATGGCAACAAGCGCGCGCCATCGACTTGGGTGACTCGGCCCTCGGTATCGTCGCGAAACTCGATGGCGTGCTGCTGGATGGCGCAGGTACCGCCATTCCCACCGAAATGAAAAGCGGTTCGGGGCCGGCCGACGACTCGCCTCACGTGACGCTCGCCAAAGGCGTGTGGGACGCCGACGCCATCCACGTCGCCATTCAAGCCATGGCGCTCGAACAAGCCGGATACGCCGTGCCCCACGCCGAGCTGTATTATCGCAAAAGTCGCGCTCGATCGCGCGTGACGCTCACGCCCGAGCTACGCCACGCGGCGCTCGATGCCATCGCAAACGCGCGCGCGGCCCAGCACCTCGCCGAACGACCTCCGCCGCTCGTGGATAGCCCCAAGTGCAAAGGCTGCTCGCTCGTCGAAGTGTGTTTGCCCGACGAGTCACTCGTGCTGCGTCGAGGCATAGCGCCGGAAGATGGGTTTGCCGACACGAACGACGACGAACCTCCGCCGCCCGCGGGGCCTTTGGCAAAAGCTCGGCGGCTCGTCGCGTCGTCCATGGAGACGCGCACGGTGACGGTCTCGACCTTGGGCGCTTCCGTGCGCAAAGAAGGCGAAGCGCTCGTCGTCGCACCTCCGCCCGATGCCGATGGAAAGCCCCAGGGCAAACCATTGCGAATCGCGATGGATTCGATCGACGCGCTGGTCGTCATGGGCGCGGTCCAAGTGTCGACGGCGGCGATCATGGGGTGCCTCGAGCGATCGATTCCCGTCTCGTTTCATCAAGCGCATGGGCGGCTGCTCGGGAGCGTGACGACGGGTTTGTCGAGCAACGTGGCGCTTCGAGCGGCGCAGCACGCGTGGGCGACGGATGCGGGAAAAACGCTCTCCTTGTCGCGCGAGATCGTGCGCGGGAAAATCAAGAATCAGCGGGTCTTTCTGCGGCGACACGGCATGCTCACCGATGCGATGGCGAGCGAGTGGGAGTCGCTCGGGCGCACGCTGAATGGAGCGATGACGGGGGACGAAGTGCGTGGTGTGGAAGGGCGCGCGGCGCGGCTCTACTTCGATGGTTTGGCGCGGCTCTTTCGAGATCGCGGAGGTGCGGCGTTCGAGATGGATGGTCGCAATCGAAGGCCGCCTCGGGATCCCGTCAATGCCATGTTGTCGTTCGGGTATGCGATCTTGACGCGCGAATGTGCGGACGTGCTTCGGCGCGTCGGATTCGACCCGATGCGCGGTTTTTTGCATGGAATGGGCTGGGGCAGGCCTGCGCTGGGCCTCGACTTGGTGGAGGAATTTCGAGTGCTGATCGTGGACTCGACGGTGCTGCGCGTCGTCGCGGAGAAGCGGGTCTTGGCCGATGATTTTCATCGTGAGCTGCAAGGTGTGACGATGAAGCCCGGTGCGCGTCGAGCGTTTTTGCAGGCGCTCGATCAGCGGCGCGAGGAGGAGATCACGCATCCGGTGTTTGGGTATCGGGTGACGTATCGGCGGGCGATCGAGCTGCAGGCGCGAGTGCTTGCGCGGGTGATCGAAGGGGAAACGGACAGGTACGTGGCGCTGACGACGCGCTGAGGGGGCGACATGGTGACGAGGTATTTGGTTTCGTACGACATTGCGGATCCCGAGCGGCTGCGGCGTGTGCATGGAGTGGTGAAGGCGGTGGCCGTGCGAGTGCAGGATTCGGTGTACGAGGCGCTTTTGACGGAGAAGGAGTTGGTGCTTTTGGAGAAGCGGATCGTCGATGTGATGAACCAGAAGGAGGATCAGGTGATGTTCATCGACTTGGGTGCGGCGGAGCGGAGGGAGCTGGAGCAAGTCAAGACGATTGGTTTGCCTTGGCGACTTCAGCAGCGTGGATCGATAGTGATTTGACGTGGGCGTCGAGGTTGACTGAAAAAATTGTCGTGGGCGGTGCGAAAGGGGGTTGAAGAGGGCGAGTGATTGGCGGAAGATGGCTGCGTGCTGTCTTTTGTGGTTGACGAGCGCTCGAGCGGTCACTTGCGGAGTGATGCTTGGTGCATGTCGGTGCAGGAGGCGGCCGAGGTCCTTGACAATGGGGAGCGATCTTTCGGGGCGTCGAGCGCGGGCCGGCGCTCCGAGGGATCGGCATTGCGCCGGGGTGGGGGATGGGTAAGGCGTGAGGTTTGTCAAGGGGCAAAGGGGGAGGGGCTTGTTCGATTTTTTGATGATGGTGGGGGTGTTGCGAGCGGGTTCGATGTAACGGGGTGCCGGGGGCTGCTCGCGGTGGGCGAACGTACGAGGATTCGTGGGTGGGGTGGGACTTGCCAACGGAGGAGGATCCGTCTACGATGTGTATTGCGGGCGTCGCGTGGCCCGCCGCTCGCAGGAGGCTTGAAAGCGCGAACGAGTTCCACGACTTACGAAGGCGGGCCGCGAAAAGCTCATTCACCAGAACAGGAATTGAGACGCGTCGAATTCGACCTGGAAAAGATCGGGCTTGGCACGCCGCGAAAAGCTCATTCACCAGAACAGGAATTGAGACTTCAAAGCCGAGGTGCGGTTGAATAACGAGGTCCTCGCCGCGAAAAGCTCATTCACCAGAACAGGAATTGGGGGGGCTTCTTCTGAGGTGTTCCATGGCTGACGGTCCGCGAAAAGCTCATTCACCAGAACAGGAATTGAGACGCTTGCCCAAACGAACCGCGAGGGCGGGTATGCCGCCGCGAAAAGCTCATTCACCAGAACAGGAATTGAGACCCATTCCGGGCACAGGGCGCGCGTTGTCGTTGGCGGTGCCGCGAAAAGCTCATTCACCAGAACAGGAATTGAGACGCCGATGATCATCGCCGAATGCGAGGAACGTGCGGCTGCACCGCGAAAAGCTCATTCACCAGAACAGGAATTGAGACGCGCAGTTCGAGATCGTCGTGGACCAAGCCAAGGCCGTGCCGCGAAAAGCTCATTCACCAGAACAGGAATTGAGACCTTCGATGGGCTTGGCCCTTCAGCAAAAGAACGAAGTCCGCGAAAAGCTCATTCACCAGAACAGGAATTGAGACGTGAATGTCCTCGCTCACGCTACACCTCGCAAAACACCCGCGAAAAGCTCATTCACCAGAACAGGAATTGAGACCGCCTTTCGGGAATGCAACCACTTCCGACGTTGCTGCCCGCGAAAAGCTCATTCACCAGAACAGGAATTGAGACCGCGCCGGTAGCCCGAAGCACAGCGCGAACGAATGCGCCGCGAAAAGCTCATTCACCAGAACAGGAATTGAGACCTTCGTTGGCGATAACCGATTTGAAGGCGCGCCCGTCGTCCGCGAAAAGCTCATTCACCAGAACAGGAATTGAGACTTGGGGTACTGCCGTCGGAGATGTGTGACCACGGCGGGCCGCGAAAAGCTCATTCACCAGAACAGGAATTGAGACGTGCGCTCATGTTGGTTTCGAATGTTGTGCTCGCCGCGGACCGCGAAAAGCTCATTCACCAGAACAGGAATTGAGACTCACCGGCGCCTTTGACACAAAAATGGAGATTCATTCCCGCGAAAAGCTCATTCACCAGAACAGGAATTGAGACGTTCTTCTCGGGTCCGGTCCACTTCTCGCGCCCATTCCGCGAAAAGCTCATTCACCAGAACAGGAATTGAGACTGCCAGCGGCTTGTACGGCCACATCAATTCGATATCCGCGAAAAGCTCATTCACCAGAACAGGAATTGAGACCCTTTGTTGGAATGGGCGGACTGGAATGGGCGGACTGGCGGGCGGTGACATTCCGCGAAAAGCTCATTCACCAGAACAGGAATTGAGACTGATGATGGCACTTTTTGCTGAATTGAGTGCAGCGTTTCCGCGAAAAGCTCATTCACCAGAACAGGAATTGAGACCAACGCTTCACGCAGCACATCGGCGCGCTTGCGGCCCGCGAAAAGCTCATTCACCAGAACAGGAATTGAGACTCGAGACGGTGACCGACGGTGTGAGGTCCCTGCGCATTCCGCGAAAAGCTCATTCACCAGAACAGGAATTGAGACGATCTCGCCCTTGGCGCACGTGATGATACGCTGCACGCCGCGAAAAGCTCATTCACCAGAACAGGAATTGAGACTTGGCGCAAGATCAGGTTGAGCGAGAGGTGGACAGTCCCGCGAAAAGCTCATTCACCAGAACAGGAATTGAGACCTCTTGATCGAAATGGTGAATCGCACCGCGTGCTGCTCGCGCGAAAAGCTCATTCACCAGAACAGGAATTGAGACTCGATGTGCGTGATCTTGCCCCACGCTGGCCCCTTCTCCGCGAAAAGCTCATGCACCAGAACAGGAATTGAGACTCGTCTTTCGTGAGTGGATCGTCGTAGAAGTACTGCCAACCGCGAAAAGCTCATTCACCAGAACAGGAATTGAGACTATGACTGTCCGTGTGTGCACCGACGGCGCAAGCAGCCGCGAAAAGCTCATTCACCAGAACAGGAATTGAGACCTCGCGCGCCTTTCGCGCACAAATGGAGAATCGCACCAACCGCGAAAAGCTCATTCACCAGAACAGGAATTGAGACGCTTGAGGATCGAGCTGCGATACGCGGGCGCCGTTCCCGCGAAAAGCTCATTCACCAGAACAGGAATTGAGACCTTTCT
Organism: Polyangiaceae bacterium; assembly: GCA_016715885.1. Lineage (NCBI taxonomy): Bacteria > Pseudomonadati > Myxococcota > Polyangiales > Polyangiaceae > Polyangiaceae bacterium. The sequence goes on along the minus strand of JADJXL010000003.1, from coordinate 4,102 downwards.
AACTTCTGATGGTTGTAATGGTTGATTGAGTTCCGCGAAAAGCTCATTCACCAGAACAGGAATTGAGACTGTGCACCTTTCCGATTTGGTGGATGTTGGCGGAATACCGCGAAAAGCTCATTCACCAGAACAGGAATTGAGACTTTGTCAGAAAATCTACAAAGGATATCTTTTGTGACCGCGAAAAGCTCATTCACCAGAACAGGAATTGAGACTAATTCTCTCCTTGCAGCCAAAAATGGATTGATCGGCCCGCGAAAAGCTCATTCACCAGAACAGGAATTGAGACCAACCAATGATTCAATACTTTGTTTATCTTGCCCGACCCGCGAAAAGCTCATTCACCAGAACAGGAATTGAGACTAGTTTTTCAGGCGGAAGCATTTTTTGTTCGGTCATCCGCGAAAAGCTCATTCACCAGAACAGGAATTGAGACGGGCTCAATTCCAACGCGGAGTTTGATTGATATTCGGGCCGCGAAAAGCTCATTCACCAGAACAGGAATTGAGACTTCCGCGCAATCGCAAGCCGCCAGAACGATTAGTTTTCGTCCGCGAAAAGCTCATTCACCAGAACAGGAATTGAGACCTGCCGTAAAATTGCACGAATTGGCCATGCGCCATGGCCCGCGAAAAGCTCATTCACCAGAACAGGAATTGAGACATCGTGATTTCATTCGATCCGGTTTTCAGTTGCACGAGCCGCGAAAAGCTCATTCACCAGAACAGGAATTGAGACCGCGCTCTGCTTCGCGCGTGGCCCGCGCTTCCGCAATCGCCGCGAAAAGCTCATTCACCAGAACAGGAATTGAGACCGCTCACTCCGGCAGCAGGAAAAACAACCGTCTACCGCACCGCGAAAAGCTCATTCACCAGAACAGGAATTGAGACCCACCGTATCCGTTTCCTCTTCAGGTTGCCCACACGGTCCGCGAAAAGCTCATTCACCAGAACAGGAATTGAGACTCGTCCTTCGACTCGTGCTTCCACACCCTACGCCGTTGCACCGCGAAAAGCTCATTCACCAGAACAGGAATTGAGACTGCGAGGGTACGACGTTGGGTGATGTGGACTGGTCACCGCGAAAAGCTCATTCACCAGAACAGGAATTGAGACCTCATTGCGCACCTCCACACGGGCTTGCAACCGTGCCCGCGAAAAGCTCATTCACCAGAACAGGAATTGAGACATCCCTTTGCCTTTCACAACCGAGAGCACCGGCTCCAGTTCCGCGAAAAGCTCATTCACCAGAACAGGAATTGAGACCGTTCCGAATTGCGCCGCCTTTTCTTGGGCGGACACGCACCGCGAAAAGCTCATTCACCAGAACAGGAATTGAGACGTGATGAGGTGGTACGCCACGGCACCAGAGAGGGCACCGCGAAAAGCTCATTCACCAGAACAGGAATTGAGACTCCACATTCGCCTCATTGTTGGTTTTTATTGGCATTGCTGCCCGCGAAAAGCTCATTCACCAGAACAGGAATTGAGACCGGCGTGAGGGTGAACTGCCCGAGCTTCCGGACGTTTGGCCCGCGAAAAGCTCATTCACCAGAACAGGAATTGAGACCGGATAGCTCGCCACGTACACGGGTCTTCACCTCTTGGACCGCGAAAAGCTCATTCACCAGAACAGGAATTGAGACCGCCTCCACTTCGGCCGCGACTTCGACGGGCGGCTCTTCACCGCGAAAAGCTCATTCACCAGAACAGGAATTGAGACCGCATTGGTTTCTTTCTGCGGCGCCGGCCGCTGGTTTCCGCGAAAAGCTCATTCACCAGAACAGGAATTGAGACTTCGTCGTGTCGTCATCGACGTATGCGTTGACGTCGAGCCGCGAAAAGCTCATTCACCAGAACAGGAATTGAGACGGCCTTCTTTTCCGCGGATACGCAATCGGCGCGATATCCGCGAAAAGCTCATTCACCAGAACAGGAATTGAGACACCAGCCCACCATTTCCGCACCTCCTTCTCGTTGGTCGCGAAAAGCTCATTCACCAGAACAGGAATTGAGACATCGTCCTCGCATTTCTTCTCGTCCTCCTTCGTCCAGCGCGAAAAGCTCATTCACCAGAACAGGAATTGAGAACGCACGTTCTCGTAGTCCTCGAGGACATCTTCAGGAATGGCCGCGAAAAGCTCATTCACCAGAACAGGAATTGAGAACTTGCCTTGCCCGTATCCAAAAGCTCTCGCAAATTCCCGCGAGCTCATTCACCAGAACAGGAATTGAGACGATCCGTCCGGCGTCTCGCGGATGTTCGCGCCGAGCTCCGCGAAAAGCTCATTCACCAGAACAGGAATTGAGACTAAAAGGATCGTGTGGTGCGCCGTTCCGTATTTCCATAAAGCTCATTCACCAGAACAGGAATTGAGACTAAAAGGAGTCGTGTGGTGCAGCCATTCCGTATTTCCGCGAAAAGCTCATTCACCAGAACAGGAATTGAGACCTCGGGGTTTCTCCGCTGAAAAACATTTTGCCAATCCCCGCGAAAAGCTCATTCACGGACTTTGCCCACGGCCTTACGCACGGCCTCGTTCAAGGATTGGCACCTGTTGGCCGCGGCTACTCCGGTATCTCCGGCGACCCGGGCCACGTAATGCCCACTTTCCGAAGCATGCGTTGTGCTTCGAGCAATCGCTCGGCATCCGGCGCCGTGGGAAGCAGCGTCGCGAGCTCGTCCGGCAATAGCTCCGTGGGGCCAGCGAGCGCGCGGTCGACCACCGCGTCCACGAGGATCGTGGATTGCCTCGGCTTTATCGAAGATGGCCTGGTTCAACTGCAAAACGTTGTTCGGGTCATACACCGGCAGGAGCCTTATGCCGTTCCCAGTCCGGCCCCACGCGGCCAGCCGCCGCGCACCGGGAACCGTGCATCGACCTCAAAGAACGTACCCTCGACGCTTCGCCGCCGAGCAGCAAAGCCGAGGCTCGCGAGCTTCTCCCCATGCGCCCCACCTCAGAGCAGGCCAACAGCGAGCTCGAACGCGGGCAAAAGCTCCTCGGGAAGCCCCGGCAAGGCAGCGCGCACGTGCTCGGGGCCACCTTTGACCGCGTCGACCGAGAGGCCAAGCTGCTCGAGCGGCCCAAAGCCGCGCTCGTGAAATGCAATCTATTGCGAAATCGTCGGAGATTTTCGATAACGATCCGAGATCGCACAACGCCAGTCCCGAACGGAAGTGAGGGACTTTTGAATGTGTAGCGCGGGGTTTTAACCCCGCGCGAGCGTGCATTGAGGACGGGGATTTCGAGTTTTGAGACAGCCGGAGCTTGTGATCACGATTTTGGACTTGCGCGAGCGTGCATTGAGGACGGGGATTTCGAGTTTTGAGACAGCCACTTCAACCCGGGGCGGCGCTTCCCCGGTAAAACCTTGGACGGCTACTTGGCGCGCAACGCCGGGTTCATGGTGTCTCCCAAGAACTGGATCCGATACATCCCTTTTTCGATGTGCGATGCCACTGTTCGACGACTGCTCGAATGACGAAGTCGCGCGATTGGCTGGAAAGGTATTTGATGTCCTCCAGTGGAAAGAAGCCATGAATGCCATGAGATCACTTGGCCAGGAGGATTCGGACGGCGCGCTTGATACCCGCGGGTTCTCTTCCGACAAACCTCAAACACGCATCAGCATCGAAGACGACCGTCGTAGGGGAGGAAGCCAACGCCGTACGCAGACAGAAGAACTTGGCTTGGATCATGTACGACCGGAAAATGTCATTCCAAGCCGACGCGCCGCATCGCGTGCTTGCTCGGCGTCCGCGTCCACGCTCACACCGACGACCATGAGCCCATCGCGACGGTTATCGCGATAGAGCCGTTCGAGAGCCGGCATCCCAACCTTGCACGCCTCACACCATGAGGCCCAGAAATCAACCACGACGACCTTCGCTGTTCCGTGACTCGGCACACTCAACGTCTGATTGTCGAGTGAAACACATTCGAACGACGGGCCCACTTCACCAAGCAGCGGATGCTGCATCGATCCCGGCAATGGTGGCCGCATGGGGATCGCACAGCCGGCGAAAACGCTCGCGGAAATAATGGCGAATATGGATTCACGACGTGTGAAGTGGCGAGTCGACAGGCACATGTGAATGC